>CAZLMY010000023.1:0-50273 GCA_964560845.1 uncultured Occallatibacter sp.
CATACGGGCGCGGCCAAGCGCTTCAGCAAGACTGGCACCGGCAAAATCAAGCGGAACCAGACGAAGACGCGGCACATCCTTACTTCGAAATCTCCCAAAGTGAAGCGCAAGCTCGGCAAGTCCGTGCTGGTTTCCGACGGCGATTTCAAGAAGGTAGCGCGCATGATTCCCTACGCCTGATCGCTGCGCCGGCTTCACCGCCGGCACTTCCGGGTCCCGCCAACGCGTTGTGCGGACCCCCGGCGCTTCGCGCAGCATTCCTTTTTGGATGCTTGGCGAACCGGCCGAGAGATCGAGGCTTGATACAAGCGAGTGAAGAGGTTTACCGCCCAATCCCTCATCGGGGACGGCCTCCTGCCTCCAGCCGCTGAACCGAACGCAAAACGGAGATTGAACTATGCCCCGCGTAAAACGCAGTACCAAAAGGAATGACCGCCGGAAGAAGATTCTCGACCGGGCAAGTGGTTACTTCCTTACCAAATCGAAGCTCTACCAGGCAGCGCAGGAAGCCGTAGAGCGCGGCCTCAAGTTCGCCTATTCCGGGCGCAAACAGAAGAAGCGCCAGTTCCGCTCGCTCTGGATCGTCCGTATCTCTGCGGCCTGCAAGCTGAACGACACCAGCTATTCGCAATTCATCAACGGTCTGAAGAAGGCCGGCATCGAGCTGGATCGCAAGATCCTGTCCGACATCGCCATCAAGGATGCGGCCGGTTTCACCGACCTTGTCCAAAAGGCCAACGCAGCGCTGGCTGCGGAGAAAACGGCAAGAGCCGTCGCCTAAAGCGCGTAAGCGAGTCAGCTTAAAAGCCCCGCCATGGCGGGGCTTTTTCTGTCAGCAAATCACCATCGGGCCTAAGACGAGCCGTTCGCACATCGCAACGCTTCCAGCAGCGGTGCGATATCCTGTTACATACGCATATGAATGAAGAGATACCCAATCTGACGGCATTTGATGAGGCTGCGCTTGACTCCGCCTTTGCTACGGTGGAAAACCAGGCGCGCCAGGCGGCTTCTGCGCTCCAGGACGAAAAGTCCGTGGAAGAGTTTCGCCTGCAGTGGCTGGGCCGCAAACAGGGACGGCTGAACGAGGTTTCGGGACGCTGGCTCAAAGCCGCGCCGCCTGAGGCCAAAAAACTGCTCGGTATGCGCTTCAACGCGCTGAAAGCAGTTGTAGAGGCACTGCTGGACGCGGCGCTGGGCGAAGGCCCGAGCGACGCGGCGCTGGCGGCCGAGGCCATCGACATCACGCTGCCTGGCACGCGGCGGCTCACCGGCGCCGAACACCCCATCACCAAGACACTCAACGAGATCACCCAGGTGTTTGCGGCGCTGGGCTACTCCGTGGGCGTGGGTCCCGAGGTCGAGACCGACTTCTACAACTTCGAATGCATGAATTTTCCTCCGGGGCACCCGGCGCGGGATACGCAGGACACGCTGGTGATTGCCAATCAAGAGCGGCGCCCGCTGCGCGACCGGCTCTTGCTGCGCACGCACACCTCGCCCGTGCAGATGCGCACCATGGAGTCTCAACCGCCGCCGGTGCGGATCGTAATCCCCGGCAAGGTGCACCGCAACGACGCGCAGGACGCGACGCACTCGCCTATCTTCCACCAGGTAGAAGGGCTCTGTGTCGACACCAACATCACCTTCAGCGACCTGAAGGGCACGCTGGACCACGCCATGAAGGCGCTGTTCGGCTCAGCCGTCAAAACACGCTTCTTTCCGTCGTTCTTTCCCTTCACCGAGCCGAGCGCGGATGTACAGATCAGCTGCATTTTCTGCGGCGGCAAAGGCTGCCGCAAGTGCAAGCAGTCAGGCTGGATCGAGCTGCTGGGCTGCGGCATGGTCGATCCTGCCGTGTTCGCATTCGCGGCTGAAAAGCAGCCCGCCTACGACCCCAAAAAGATCTCCGGCTTCGCTTTCGGCATGGGGGTCGAGCGCATCGCCATGATGAAATACGGGGTCAGCGAAATCGGCAAGTTCTACGGTGGCGACATGCGGTTTCTGGAGCAGTTTGCGTAGCGATGTTTTGTAAGAGTGAAGTAGCGAGTTAGCGGCGGCTATGGCAGAAAGAGGCTGTAATGCCCAGAACCCGGTCATTTCGCGACCTGATCGTTTGGCAAAAGGCAATGGAGTTGGCTCGCCAAGTCTACGTGCGGACAGAAGAATTTCCCAAAGCCGAGACATTTGGTTTGCGCATGCAGTTGCGCCGATCCGCTGTCGCGGTTGCAAGCCATATCGCCGAGGGCCACGGCAAATTAACGGACGCGGAGTTGCGTAAATCGTTGGGATCGGCACGAGGATCGTTATATGAATTCGAGACTCAGAACGAGTTGGCCTCTGGTTTAGGGTTCCTGGAGCAGGATTCTTCACAGTGCCTGCTCGAATTGGCGACAGATACGGCCAAACTCATCAACGGACTGTTGGCGAAATTGGAAGCTCAATAGGCACACGAGACCGCTAACTTGCTAACTCGCAAATGCGCGCAAAGCGCGCGCTAACTTGCTAATAGGAAATCCATGAACATTCTGACCAAGTGGCTCAAAGCGTATCTGCCTGAATTGCCCGTGAACGACGCACAACTCGCCGAAGACCTGACCCTGCGCGGCATCGCCGTTGAAGGCATCTTCGACCTGGGCGCAGGCAACGGATCGCTTTTCGAGATGGACATCACCACCAACCGCGTCGATGCCATGAACCACTACGGCGTGGCGCGCGAGGCTGCGGCAATCTATGGCCTTCCCCTGCCTGCGCTGAATTTTGCTCTACCGGAAGCCCGCCCGGCTGCCCAGCCCTTTCCCGTGCGCATCGAGGCCGAAGACGCCTGCGGACGGTTCACGGCGCGGGTGCTGCGCGGTATCTCCATCTGCGACTCCAGGGACTGGTTTCCCGGCGCGGAAGTTGCTACCTACTTTGCCCTGCTGCAACAGAAGCGCATTTCCAATGCCGTGGACGCCTCGAATTATGCCTGGCTGGCGATGGGCCAGCCCACTCACGCCTTCGACTTGGACAAGATCGAAGGCGCCATCGTGGTGCGGCGCGCACGCAAGGGCGAAAGGCTCAAGACCCTGGATGGCGTGGAACGCCAACTCGACCCCGAAGACCTGATCGTAGCCGACGAAGCCAAGCCCTTGGGCTTGGCCGGCGTCATGGGCGGCTGGGACACAATGATTACCGCTTCCACCACCAACGTGCTGGTGGAAGCGGCATGGTTTGAGCCGATGGCGGTTCGGCGGACGGCGCGGCGGCACGGATTGCACACCGACGCCAGCCATCGCTTCGAGCGTGGGGCCGATTTCAATGCAGGCCCCGTGGCCTCGGCTCTCGTGAGCAAGATCCTATTGGCCAGCGGTGGCTGGATTGAAGGCGACCTGGTCGACGTGCGGGTTGCCGCGTTCGAAGCGCGCACCGCCCATCGCCAGCCGGTTCCTCTGGCGCTGAGCGAGGTGAAGCGCATCCTCGGCACAACCGTCGATCCAAAAGGCATCGATGCTGCTGCCGTGGAGAATGTTCTGCAGGCATTGGGATGCGGGCTTGCGAAGGTCACCGATGCCGCCTGGCAGGTCACGCTGCCCAGTTGGCGGCTCGACCTGGACCGCGAGATCGACCTGATTGAAGAGGTCGCGCGCGTCTACGGCTATAACGGCTTTGCCAACACGCTGCCGGCGTTCGGCGAGGGCGTCAAGGCGCTGCCGTGGGCCGAGAGCGAGTCCGCGGTGCGGCGCTCGCTGCTGGCCAGCGGCTTCCATGAGGCCATTGCCGGCACTTTCTGTTCGGCGGCTGAGGCCGCTCTCACCGCGCCCCAACCGGGCCTGGTGGTTCCGCTGGGCAATCCGCTGAGCGAAGAAGCAGGCGTCTTGCGCCCGTCGCTGGTGCCCGGCATGTTGACCCTGATTGCCGGCAACCTGCACCGCGATGTGAGCGATGTGCGGCTGTTCGAGTTGGGCACTGTCTTCAGCGGGGCAACGTCGAACGGTACCACCGACAAGGTGGAAGAGCGCCCAGCCGTGGCCTTTGGCGCCGTAGGCAACCTGCCGGAGCAGGGCGCATTGCACGCCGCCCGTGCCATCGACTTCCACGACGTAAAGGGCGCGGTTGAGCAGGTGCTTGAGCGCTTCCAGGCGCGGGCGATCTATTTCGACCGCTTTCCGGCGGAATCCGGCCTGACCCCCAAGTGGCTGCATCCCTATCGCGCCGCCCGCATGGCCATGGAAGGCGTAACGGTAGGCTGGTTCGGCCAGTTGCACCCCACTGAAGCCGCGGCACGCAAGCTCAAGGAGCCGGTGCTGGTGGGCGAAATCTACCTGGACCGCCTCTATAAATTGCCCCTGCGCAAAACTGCCGTCCGCGAGATTTCGCGCTTTCAGCCGGTTCGCCGCGACTTCTCCCTGGTGCTGCCGCAGGCCGTCGGCTGGGAGACCATCGATCGCACCCTGGCTGCCTTGCAGATTCCCGAACTGGTGGAGTGGCGGGTGCGCGAGGTGTTTCGCGATGCGCGCATGGCCTCGGGCGACTACTCTCTGCTCCTCGGCGCAACCTTCCAGGCCACCGACCGCACCCTGCGCGAAGAAGAACTGCAAGGCTTCCAGGCACAGGTGGTGGAGGCTGTTGGCAAGGCTGGGGCGCGGCTGCGCTCTTGAGGCATGAAACAAGGCCAAATGGGGCTATACTTCTTCGGATGCGGGCGAAATCCCGTGGAGGTTTTCTGATGTCGCAATTTTCCTTTGATTCCGAGGCCCTCGAAGAGGCTGAGTCGGAGCCGCAGTTCGAGTTGCAGGCCGATGCGCAGTTCGATCCGCTCTTCAAGCCTCAAGAAGAGCCGCAGGCCCCCGAACCGGTCGCCGAACCGGAGGCGGAAGCGGTTGCAGAGCCGGTTGCGCAGTCCGCGACCGAGCCCGAAACGCTAGCGCTCAGCGTGGACGATTTTGCCGCGCTCGAAGAACGGATTCTGCGCGCCGTGAACCTGGTGAAACGCGAGCGCCTGGCCCGCGCCGCGGCCGAGGAACGCGCCACCCAAGCCGAAGCGCTGCTCGCCGAGCAGACCCCCAAGGTGGAGCAGTTGCAGAGCGAAGTCTCAAAGCTGCACGCCGAGCGCGACCAGGTTCGCCAGCGCGTGGAGCGGCTCCTGGCCCAACTCGACGTGCTGGAACTGTGAGGCAGACGCATGGCTGATGAGCAACGCGACTACGTCGCGAACTATGTGACCGTAGAGATCTACGACCAGATCTACCACCTCTCCGGCCAGGACACGGAGCACATCCGGCAACTTGCAGCGCGCGTCGACGCCAAGATGCGCGCCGTGGCCGCCCAGGGCCGCACTGTGGACTCGCTCCGGGTGGCCGTGTTGGCCGCTTTGAATCTGGCCGACGAGCTCTCCATGGCCGCAGAGGAAGACAAGCCTGCCGATATCGGCCAGGGCCATGCCCGAGCTGCCAGTCTCCGCGGGCTGCTCGACGAAGTCCTGGAAGAAGAGCTGAAAACCGGATCGTAGAGCCAAACCCGCAGCCAATGCCTCGCCCGCACCGTTCCCCCCCCCCCGCTGCGCAGGCCTATCGCCTCGCCAACTCGCCGCCCCGCTAACCTGCTATTTCCGCGAAGCGGAAGCTAACTTGCTGTGTCTTCTGCAACAAAAATGTCCACCACACCTCTCCGCTCCGGAGCAATGCGCCTGCGTCGGCAATCGAACACAGCGCCGATCCGGGATAAGCCGGGCGGAGCAAATCCCGAAAGAGGCGGTCGAAGAACGTAGCACACCCCGCCCGTCTCGCACAAGACTTGTAATTCCTGGCCAGGACACATAGTATCCGCAATAGAAACCGGCCTGCAAAGCAGGTGGGTGGTTAACGCTGGTTGAACCAACATTCATGAACAGGGGCTCGACTCGAAAAATCGGTTCTGTGTGCCGTGTCCGCCAGTCCGGAATGCCTAATGAACCGCGGAGAGCTCCACCTTCCTAGGAAGGGTTCACCAACGCATCGCGCACGGCCCAGTGGGCCGGATTCTACCTTCCCTCGCGCCGCCTGCGGCAACGGCGCACCTCGAAATGCCGTATGCTGACCTAGGTGTACCCAGTTCTCTTTCACTTCGGAAAACTCCTCATCCCGGCCTATGGCGTGGCGGCGGCTGCGGGCGTGTTGCTGGCGCTGTTTCTGGCCCAGCGCTGCGCGCGTACCGTTGGCCTGCACACCGGCCAGGTGTGGAACCTCTGCATATTGGCTCTATTTGCGGCAATCGCAGCCCAACGGCTGGTCCTCGTTGCCTTCAACTTCAGCGACCTGCGCGCTCATCCCTCGTGGATGCTGGGCCTGGCCATGATCCATCACCCGCTGCTGGCCGCAACCGGGGCGCTGGTGGGCGCGGCATCCGCGGCAATCTATGCGCGCTGGCAGCGTCTGCCGCTGGCGGCTACGGCCGACGCGCTGGCAGCGCCCTTGACCCTGGGGTTGGCTTTCGAGCAGTTTGGCGCACTGCTGGCCGGGTCGGGGTACGGAACGGAAACAACTGCGCGTTGGGCGGTGGTCTATACCAATCCGCTGGCCGCGCGCTGGAGCGGTGCGCCGCTGGGGGTTCCGCTGCATCCTGTGCAGGCCTACGCGGCGCTGGCCTACCTGACGCTTTCGCTGTTGCTGTTGACCTGGCTGCCGGCCAGAAAGCAACCGGGAGATGTGGCGGGACTGGGAATGCTTGGGGCCGGCATCGCGATGTACCTGACTGAATTATGCCGGGACCCGGAAGGCTACGGCTCGGTGTTGCGCGGCGCGCTGGATGGGCCGCAGGTGGCTGCTGTGCTGCTGGTGTTGGCTGGCGGATTGGTGTTGATGAAGCGGAATCGCAAGCGTGAAGTCGAGGGGAACCTCTGAGCAAGCTTCAGTCTTGAACGGGCACGACTTGAGAGCGGTTCCAGCCAGGCAGAGCATGGCGACGATCGTCCCACCAATTAAAACAGCGCATTCAGAAACAAATAGCGCGGCATTACGGCATTGGTCTTTGATTGAACCAGAAAAGAAGGTTGAAGATGGACAGGGTCGATACTCCAAATCTTGAGGCAGGGATTCTCGCCCTGCAAACTATTGAAGTGCCCGCAGAAGCAGCCGGGCAGCGGCTCGATCAGTTCCTCGCTGCGCAACTCGAGGGCGTAAGCCGCTCGCGCGTGCAAATGCTGATGGACCAGGGCGATGTGCTGGTGAACGGCGAGAAAGAGAAAGCCTCGCTCAAGCTGCGCGGCGGCGAACAGATCGCCATCAACGGCGAACCGCGCCCCGCACCCCTGAAGGCCATTGCCGAAGACATCCCGCTGGATGTGGTCTTCGAAGATGCCGACCTTGCTGTCATCAACAAGCCGGCCGGAATGATGGTCCATGCCGGGTCGGGCCAGAACGAGGACGCGCGCAGCCTGGGAACGCTGGTGAATGCGTTATTATTCCGTTTTAAGAAGCTCTCTTCGACCGGCGGCGATCTCCGCCCCGGGATCGTGCACCGGCTCGACAAAGACACCAGCGGCCTCATCGTGGTGGCCAAAAACGACCGCACCCACGCAGCCCTGGGCGAGATGTTCGCCAACCGCGAAATGAAGAAGACCTACATCGCGCTGGTGCAGGGCCCGGTAGAGCGCGAACGCGGCACCATCAACGCCGGCGTAAGCCGCGATCCGCTGCGCCGCACCCGCATGACCACGCATCCCAGCGACAACTCCCGCACCGCCGTTTCGCACTACGAGGTCACCCGGCGCATCGCCTCGCGCTTCGGCAAGTTCACCTTGGTCCGGGTACGCATCGAGACCGGCCGCACGCACCAGATTCGGGTCCACATGGCATCGATCGGTCACCCCGTGGTGGGCGACACGCTCTACGGCGGCGCCGGCCAGCTCACCGACCAGGTTGCCTCGCAGGCGGCCACGTCGAAGGCGGCGCGGCGCAAGAACGAACCCGACAAGCTGAAGCTGGATCGGAACTTTCTCCACGCCGCGCGGCTGGAATTCACCCACCCCCGCACCGGAAAACTGCTGGAACTCGAAGCGCCCCTGCCCAAGGAGTTGTTGGACTATCTGGCCCTGGTGGAAGACGGCCAACCGGCCCCCGCACCCGCAAAAATCAAGAGTGTCAGCGCGGGTCGAACACGATTGCTAAAATAGGAACGCCATGACTAAACAGCCTTGCACCCCACGGAAACCTGCCCGTGTGTGGGAACTTCAGTTCTTCGTCCTCTTGCTTGCGGCGGTGGTTTCCGTTGCCACCCCGCAGGCCCAGCAGCCCGCCGCGCCGGCTCCCGCCTCCCAAGCCGCACAGCCCGCGCAACCTGCGCAGGATCAGGCCGATGTGAATACGCCCACCATCAAGCTGGGTGTCAACGAAGTGAACCTGATCTTCACCGTGACTGACAAGCATGGGCACTACAATCCCAATCTGAAGCAGAGCGACTTTGCCCTGCTCGACGACCAAAAGGCTCCAGCCCACGTCAACTCCTTCCACCAGCAGATCAATCTGCCCCTCCGGGTAGGCCTGGTGATCGACGCCAGCACCTCGATTCGCTCCCGCTTCCAGTTCGAACAGCAGTCGGCGACCGAGTTCCTGTTGCAGGTGCTCAAATCCCGCTCCGATCGCGCCTTCGTGATGGGTTTCGACGTTACTCCTACCGTCACACAAGACTGGACCAACAACATCGACGGGCTGGAAACCGGCGTGAATCGCCTGCGGCCCGGTGGCGGCACGGCCTTGTTCGATGCCGTTTATACCGCTTGCCGCGACAAGCTTCTGGACATCTCCCGCGGACAGGAACCGGTGCGCAAGGCCATGGTCCTCATCTCCGACGGCGACGACAACCAGAGCCGCGTGCACCCCGACGAGGCCATCAAGGAGTGCGAGCGGGCCGAGACCATCATCTATGCCATCAGCACCAACTGGACCCCAAGCCGCGGCAAGGGAGACCAGGTGCTGACGCAGCTGGCCGAATCCACCGGTGGCCGCGTCTTCTTTCCCCCGTCCGTCGAAGAGATGACCGGCAGTTTCAAGGACATCGAAGAGGAGCTGCGCAGCCAGTATGCGCTGACCTACACGCCGGCCGACTTCAAGTTTGACGGGTCCTTCCGCACCATCTACCTGTATTGCAACGACCGCAAATACCAGGTACGCACCAGGAAGGGCTATTTCGCGACCCCGAAGTAGCTGATTCGACGGGGAGCTCGGATATCTTTTCCCGGCTCCCCGGTTTCTTATATTTTTTTTATAAAAGTCCAGCCTGTGTTTCATTTCAGGACAAAACCTCCCCCTTATGTTCTTTTTTGCTTCAGAGACTGATTATTTGTCCCGAACTCTCACGGATCGGCGTCTCTGTCCGATGAAATGGAACAGGGTGCTTCCGAAAGTTTTCCGATCGCCTAGCGGCATTGCCTGCGGTTCTCGTGTTTGTCTGGCTGAGTGCAGGGATACGGCAAGATCGGATTAGATGAAGCAGTTGAAGAGCTGTGCGGGACAGGGGGAGATGCGGTGATCCGGCATGCCATATCGTGCGACATCTGCGGAACTGAAAAGAAAGAGACCAATCACTGGTTTGTGGTCTATGAGCATCAGGGCGAACTGCGCGTAAGTGGCTGGACCCCGCAGACCAAGATTCGACCGGGCTCAAAACACATGTGCGGGCAAACCTGCATGAACAAACTGGTGGTCGAGTTCATGGACAGAGTCCTGGGCCGCGCCCCCGTGCCTGCCACGTCCGTTGGCGTCGAGACGGGGTTGGAAAAGCGGGCGGTCAACATGGAGTCCAGATACATGGACACCAGCCTGACCTCGTCCAAGGCCTATGCCGAGCCCTCCAAGTCCTATGCTGAGGCCTCCAAGGCCTACTCGGAGTCCCCCAAGCACTATGCGGAGGCGGCTACCAGCTATGCGGAGGCTGCCAAGCACTACGGCACTGAGTCGGCCAAGGCCTACGCCGGCCTGGAACTGGAATCCTCGGCGCGCCTCATTACGCCGCCCTCGCCGACCCTCCCGGCCCGTCCCACCCTCATGCTTCCGCTTGAGTTGGTTACAGCCGCTGCCCGCGTCCATCCTGAGCAGACAGCAGCCGCTCCATTGCCCGCGCCGGTCGAAGAGCCGCCTCGCTATACATCGCGCAACTGGCGCGCCGAGGCCTGGGAACGGGAACGGGAACGCGAGCGCGAACAACGTACCGGAGAACACCATGTGGAGCGGCCTGCTCGCCGCCGTTCGAATTCCTGACAGTCAACCCAAGAAGGGCAGGAATCATGATGATGGATCTGTTGTTGGCTCTTCTGGCAGTTTTTCCGTTTGCTTCGTCGCGGCTTCAACTTGCGCCTGCCGTGCTGCGCCGGCGATAGCGGGCGTCAGGGCCTTTTCGGATTTACTGTGGACTTGGGTGCCATCCATTCCGCGTCTTTCTGCGGAATGGATGGGATACCTGCAAAAACCCCGCTCGACACAATTCCAGAAAACCATCTAACTCGCAGAATTTACCGCCAGGGCAGCGCTCGCCTGCACCATACGCAGAAAAACGCCTTCGCCCAGAATCCGAATCCTCTGGCCCTTGCGAATCAGTTGCTCCGCCTTCACGCTCTTTGCGCTCTTCGCATGATTTCCAAATCCTGAATCCCGCTCCCCCACAACCAGGATCGTCGTCTGTTTGGTCACGCCCCCGTCGACCCGGCATCCAGCCGCGGCGGCCGTGTCCGCAGCCTGCTCGCGCGCCGTGGCCAGCGATCCGGTAAACACAACGACTTCCCCAAAGAGCGGACCGTTCACGGCGCCGGCCCTCTTGCAGGGCGCCGGCCATTTGCTCCTCTCCAAAGACCGTTCGGGCGGCGTGATCGGTTGTTGTACGCGCACCAGCCATTGGCTGAGGCTCAGCCCGGTTTCGTCCATGGCGCGCAAAACCAGCAGCCCGGCGCAGCGTGCGTCTTCCAATGCGTCGTGAGCCCGGTAGTCGATGCCGAAATGCGCGGCAACATTGGGCAGTCCGAAGCCGGCCTTGGCGAACTGCGGCCAGGCGATCCTCACCACGCGGGTCGAGTCCAGCCAGGTGCACACGCACTCCGGGATCCTGGACCGTGCGCAGGCGCCACCCAAAGCGCGCTGGTCGAAGGAGGTGTGAGAAACGACGATGCGGCCCTGCAGCCGGGAAGCGATTTCGGGAAACACCTCGATCCACGTTGGTGCGGACTGCACATGCGCTTGCCGGATGCCGTGAATGATCACATTAAATGGGTTGAAATCGACCTCGGGGTTCACTAGAGACACCCACGACTCCGCCAACTGCCCATCGCGAAACGAGGCAATCCCCACCTGGCAGATGCTCGAAGCTTCGTTGTTCGCGGTTTCAACATCGATCACAACAAAGTCCATGCGGATGCATCTCCGGGGCGTCGCAGCCATTCGAGCGCGTGGTTTGGATTGCGAGATTCTGTGATCAATGTACCAGCAACCGCGGCCCTCGATGTACGCCGGCGGCCCGCTGCAAAGCTAACTCGCTAACTTGCTATCTCCGCGCAGCGGAAGCGAACTTGCAGTGTTTGTGCAAAAAAGCGCCCATTGAGCAGTCCCGCCCATGATCCGCAACCGCAGCGAAGAGCGCCAAAGGCCTGCCCCATGCAAAATTCGAAAAGGCCCACAGGTGCTTTTCCTCGTCCTTGAATCGGCTTTGGAAACAGCTTCTAGGAAAACAGCAGCCCTTCGGCCTTGGGCGCCTCAGCCCCCAGAAGCGACAGCAGGCCCGCCTCATCGAGCACCGGAACCTTGAGTTCGTTGGCCTTGTCGAGCTTGGAGCCGGCTTCTTCACCGGCTACCACATAGCTGGTCTTCTTGCTCACCGAGCCGGATACTTTGCCGCCGGCGGCTTCAATCCGGGACTTGGCCTGGTCGCGAGTGAGCGTCGGCAAAGTGCCGGTCAGCACAAAGGTCAAACCCGCAAGCTGGGCGGAGCGCTGCTTCTTTTCCGCGGTCATGTCCACACCGGCGTCTCTGAGGCTCTGGACAAGGGCAAGGTTCGAGGGTTGCCGGAAGAATTCCAAAATCGCTTCGGAGATGCGCGGGCCGACTTCTTCCACCCGCTCCAGTTCCTCGGCCGATGCGCTCATGAGGGCGTCGATGGAGCCAAAGTCCTGGGCCAGCAACTCGGCGGTGCGTTCGCCCACAAAACGGATGCCCAAGCCCATGATGACCCGGGCCAGACCGGCGCGCTTTGAGCCTTCGATCTCGGCCAGCAAGGCGCGCGCGGATTTCGCGGCAAACCGCTCCAGGCCGGTCAACTGCTCCTCGGTCAACTTGTAGAGGTCGGCGACACTGCGCACCAGTTCGCGGTCAAGCAACTGCTGCACCACTGCGTCGCCCAGGCCCTCGATATTCATCACGCCGCGCTTGCCAAAGTGCAGCAGGCTTTCCCGCAGCTTGGCGGGGCAGTCGACGTTCACGCAGCGATAATCCACTTCCCCCTCGGCGCGCACTACGGTGCTGTGGCACTCCGGGCACTCGGTGGGGAAATGGAACTCGTTCGCGCCGCGGGGGTGTTCGCTGTCTTCCAGCACTTCCACCACCTTGGGAATCACGTCGCCGCCCCGCTCGACCTTGACCCAGTCGCCCAATTTGAGGCCCAGGCGCTCGATGAAGTCGGGATTGTGCAGGGTGGCGCGGCTCACGGTGGTCCCGCCGATAAAGACCGGTTCCAGCTCGGCCACGGGCGTCAGCTTTCCCGTGCGGCCGACTTGTACCGTGATGTCCCGCACCACCGTGACACCTGCCTTGGCCGTGAATTTATAGGCGATGGCCCAGCGTGGGGCGCGGCCGGTGTAGCCCAGATGCTGTTGGGTCGCATGGGAGTCAACCTTGAGCACCACGCCGTCGATCTCGTATCCCAGGGTGGCGCGGCGGGCCTCGGCCGCGTCGATAAAGCGCATCATGTCCTCGACCGTTTCCACCCGCTCCCTATGGGGGTTGACGCGGAAGCCGAGAGCGGTCAGCGCATCGAGCGTTGCCACTTGGCCTCGCGGCCAGAACTCGCCTTCCACCAGCAGAAAGTAGGCGTAAAAATCCAGCCGGCGATTGGCCACGATGCTGGGCTCCAGGGTGCGCAAGGTCCCGGCTGCGGCGTTGCGGGGATTCACGGCGGGCGCGAGGCCCTGCTGCTCGCGCTCCTCATTCAATCGCAGGAAGGCCGCCTCGGGCATTACCGCCTCGCCCCTCACCTCGAATGCCTGCGGCAGGTGGAGTTCTTCAAGGGTTTTGGCAGGGATAGTGAGGGGCACGCTGCGGATGGTGCGGATGTTGGTGGTGACGTCTTCGCCGATTTGCCCATCGCCGCGCGTCACGCCGGTCATCAGCCTCGAACCGCCGCCCACCAGAGGCTCGTAGCGCAGGGCCACGCTGAGGCCGTCGAGCTTCAATTCGGCGGTATAGTCCACCGGCCGGCCCTCGGCCAGCTTGCGCACGCTGCGATCCCAGTCGGCCAGTTCTTCGGCACTGTAGGCGTTATCCAGGCTCAGCATGGGCCGCGAGTGGCGCACCTTCTTGAATCCCTCGGCCGGCTTGCCGCCGACACGCTGCGTGGGAGAGTCGGGGGTGACCAAATCGGGGTGCGCGGCCTCGATGCGCTTGAGCTCGTTCATCAAGCCGTCGTATTGGGCATCCGCGATCTCGGGCGCGTCCAGAACATAGTACAAGTGCTCGTGGCGCCGCAATTCGGCGCGCAACTCGGCGGCGCGTGCGGCGGGACTTGCATCGGGTGCGGGGTGGGTGGGTTCGACCATCAGGTGCATTATAGGGTCCAACAGGTAGTATGGTTGCCAGAACGTTATGGAACCTGTAACCCATTTTCTTACCGGTGCCTGCATCGGACGGGCGGGGCTGAACCGCAAAACGGCCTACGCCACGGTCGCCGCGGTCTTGGCTGCCGAGGCTGCCGACGTCGACATTCTGTGGATGTTGTCCGGGCCGGTCGACGAGCTGAAGCACCATCGCGGCATTACGCATACCTTGATCGGCGCCCCGGTGGTGGCCGGGGTGGTGGTGGGCGTGGTCTGGCTGCTGGATAGCTGGCTGCGGCATCGGCGCGCTCGAAGCGCCAATCCGGCCAAACAAAGCGCAACAGCGCAGCCGATCCGGTGGGCATGGCTCTATTTGACGGCGCTGCTTGCCGCGCTGAGTCACCTGCTGCTGGACTGGACCAACAACTACGGCATCCGGCCGTTCTTCCCCTTCAATCCGCGCTGGTATGCGGGCAGTTTCATGTTCATTGCCGAACCGGTGCTGTGGGCGCTGCTGGTGGGAGCCCTGGTGATCCCCGGATTGCTGGGCCTGGTGGGCGGCGAGATTGGCGCGCGACGGAAACCGTTTCGCGGGCAAGGCTGGGCGATTTTCGCGCTCGTCGGCATGGTGCTGTTGTGGAGCTGGCGGTGGACCGAGCATGCCCACGCCCTGGCGCTGGTGGATAACACGCAGGTCGCTTCGGCGCCCGTGAAGCGCACGGCCATGGAGCCTTATCCCATCAATCCGTGGCGCTGGCACGCGATTCTGGAGACGCAGGACTTCTTTCAAGTGGCCGAAGTCGACACCCGCACCGGGCAGATCGACAGCGACGCGCGCCAGGATGTGCTGTTCAAGCCGGCCGATACGCCGGCCGTCGAAGCCGCCAAACGCACCCCGCTGGGTCAGGTTTACCTGGATTGGGGCGCCTGGGCGGTGGTGCGCGACGTGGGCCAGGAACCGGTGCCCGGCCTGGCTCCGCCGCAGTTGCCGCCCAATCGTCCCTGGACCACCGTCGAGTTTACCGACCTGCGCTTCGACTACTCCTACCTCGGTTCAGGCCGGCCCACTGGCCGTTCGCCCCTCAGCGGCTCGGTCTATATCGTGGACAACCGCGACGACGCCGGCGAAGTGTTGAACGGCCGCGAGCAGAAGTAGCGAGGACAATGTTTGGGGCGGCGATTATTCCCCGCCCGAAACACTTACGCGCAACTTGCTGAGCGCCGGCAGGCGAAAGTCCTGGATGCCGAGGCCGGCCTGCGTCCTCCGCGTCAGGTTGTATTGGGTAAACGTGATGGGCGTGCCGGGGCACAGGTGACGCGGTTCAAGTGCGCGATAATCGCGTTGGTTGAGGCTGTTGGTGAACCCGACGTTAGACGACCAGACAGGCGCAATCCCGAAGTCCGCCGGCGCGCGATCCAGCGAGCCCACCCAGGCCGCGCCTTGCACCCCGGGATCCGCCTCAACCGGCGACCCGTCGCAGGGCTTGTAAGACCAGTAGACGTGCACGAAGGTCAGGTTAGGCTGGCGCAGCGCGGAACGGCAATAGATCGCGCCGATATCGTCCTGCTGGTAAGCGAAACCTTTCAGCGGCGTACAAGTCCCGAAATCGGGAACCGTGAATTCTCCTTTGGGTAGAGTGACGCTCGCGACAGCGCCCTTGGCCGCCTGACTCAGGGCAAAGGTAATTTCTACATGCAGCGGCAGCGATTTGAGCGAGTCGTAGACCGCAAGCGGCATCGAGAAATCGACCCTGGCAGCCCGGTCGCCTGAGTAGAACTTGTCCATGTAGACCGGTAGCCACGGCGAGGCCCAGCGCTGGCCGTTTACAGCTTCGAAAACAACCTTCACATCGTCCGGGATAACGATCGAGCCCTCGGGGATGCCGGAGACATGGATAGGGATATCGATGCCGACCTCACGATCCCGTCGCGCAGCGAATGCCGTCGGCTGCAGCACTGCGTCCGGGTTATAGGTGAGTTGCGGCGGCGCGGCCGCTCCCGCGTCCGGACGCGGATACCTGCGGTTCATCAGAGCCTGATCCGGCGAGCCCACGGCAATGGCGGCAATCAAAACCAGCAGCGCAATCAGCAGCCCCCGCGAGAGCCAAACCATGCGCCGCGCATACTGCAAAACAGCGGCTACCGTACAGAAAAGCAGCAGCAAAACCACCTGCAAACGGTCGCCAAAAGGGCTGGCGATGCTGGCCGACTGCACCAGGGAACAAAGCCACGCAATGCCGATCACGTAAATCACCACGCCGAACAGAGCCAGCGACATCCGCGCGAAGTTTTTGGTGACGGTGGCCAGGGCGATGAGCGGAAGAATCAGAATGCCGGTTATCAGCAGCAGGCTGTAGACCAGACCCGGAATCGAATGCATCGGATCGAGCCCAGCTTCAAGCAGAAGCACCCATTGCCCGATCACCAGCGGCAGATAAATGAAGGCCGCGATAAACAGCACCTTGGCCGCAAGCAGTTTCTTCCACTCGTAAGGGCGCGTAAGCCAGAACTGGTTGTCGCCCACCAGCCTTTCATCGTGGATGACCCGGGTGATAAGCAGCCACCAGCTCAAGGGAATAAGAATATTCATGAAACTGGCCAGGGTCTGCAAGCCGCCCGCAAATGCCAGAAAACCGAAGCCGGTGTGCGCCCAAACAGGCTCTAGCCAGCGGCTGGGATAAATGCGAACCATGGCGGCCACCAGAGCCAGCGAGATGAGAATTTCGGCCCAGAAGCGGCGCGAGTCTTTGGCGAAGATATGCAGGATCTGCTTCATGCTGCGGTCCCCTTGACGTTTTCTTGATTGAAAGCGGAAGATGTGTGGTTGCGGCCCGATTTGGCGACGGCCAGAAAGATCTGCCGCAACGGCATGGGGTCGGTCGCGACATCTTTTGCCGAAGGAAATACCTTGGCGATTTCGTCCGCGAACTCCCGTTCGTCGAATTGGCTGTGGATGAACCGGACCACGCAGTCGGCAACCTGCGCCTGCAACCACGCCGCGGGAAGCTTCCCGGTCAACGTCACCGGGCTGTCCAGCGTCACCGTCACCTCGCGGAAGCGGTCGCTCAGCACCGACATCTCTTCTGAGAAAAGCAGCCGCCCCTGCTCCAGATAACCCACGTGGCTGCTGAAGCTCTCAATTTCTGCCAGATCGTGCGAAGAAAGAAAGATGGTGGTCTCCGGGGCGCGCTCAATCAGACCCTCGATCAGCTCGTCGCGCACCAGCGGATCGAGCCCGGAAAACGGCTCGTCCAGAACGATCAGCGCCGGCCGGTAGGCAAGCGAACTGGCAAAAGCTGCCTTCATCTTCATGCCGCGCGACAGATGCTTGAGCTTGCGCTTCAGCGGCAAATCGAACTGCCGCACCAACTGCTGCTCCAGCCCCCGGTCCCATTGCGGATAGAAGGCCCGGTGGTAGTCCAGCATGGCGCCCACCGTCATCCATTCGGGCATCTCCTGGTTCTCCGACACATACCCGATGCGGTTGAAGGCCTGGCCTTCGAGTCGGTGCGTGTCGATGCCCAGAACCCGCGCGCTGCCTGAAGTGGGGCGGAAGATGTTCATCAGCAGCTTGATCATGGTGGTTTTGCCGGCTCCGTTGGCGCCAACCAGGGCGTAGATGGCGCCCTCGGGCACCGCCAGGTCGACACCCGCAACGGCAACCGTGCGGCCAAATTTCTTTACCAGAGATTCCGTGTGGATGGCTGGATTCATAGGGTCGTGCGATCTCCATCTTCAGGGGTAATTGCGTTGCCGGCTTCGCCCGCCGGGCTGGCGGCGCTGAGCCGTTGCCAGTGGTCGGCGATCGACGTCAGCATCTCGTCCCGGCCAATGCCCAGACGCTTGGCCTCGACCACCAGTTCTTCGATTTCGTGGCCCAGCAACTGCGTGCGCTCTTTGCGGCTCGAATCGGGCAGAACGGCCACGACCGTTCCAATGCCGGGGCGAGTTTCAAGAAGGCCCTCGTTGACCAGGTGGGCCACAACCTTGTGGGCGGTGTTGGGGTTGATCTTGAGCTCTTTGCTGAGCGTACGCACAGACGGAAAAGGGTCGCCAGGCCGCAGCTGCCCAGAGACCATGGCTTTTTTCGACGCGTAGACAATCTGCTCGAAGAGCGAGACACCGGCGCGGAGAGTAATGCGAAATGGGATCACATGTGTACTATAACGCATAGTACAGCTAATGCAACTGAAGAATCTCTACACTTGGCCTAAACCCAACTTTGCTTACCCACGGGACAATCTGAGAAATCAAAATTGTGCCCGCCACCGCAAAACCGATCTTGCGACGAATTTCTTCGAGGCGTTTGACGGGTAGGCGACAATTCACCACTCAGAGGAACATGAAGATGTGGAGGTTTTGAGCCCGATGCAAGGAACAATTGTATTCAGTGGAACTTTGCAATCGAGAGCAGCGTAACTCCAGCGGCAGCCAGAAGTCTCGACTTCGTTGCAGGGCCTTCCCCGTCAGGAGCGCGACCATGACCCAGAGGACAAACGCGCGGATCGCCGGATTCGCATTTCTCTTGTACATCGCGATCGGCATAACAGGTCTGGTCCTGTACGCCCAAGCGGTCGGCGGGGGGCCTATCGCTGCCAAGCTCGCCAGCATCAGCCAGCATGTGCTTCAAATGCGCTTGGTGCTCTTATGCGGCCTCATCGAGAACGTCTGTGCCATCGTGCTGGCGGGCACCCTCTACAGCATCACCCGAGACCAGGACGAGGAACTGGCATTGCTGGGACTGCTGTTCCGCTTTGGAGAGGGACTGATTGGCGCTGTTGCCGCGCGCAGCACATTGGAATCTTTGTGGCTGGCCACGCTCGGCTCTTCGGGTGCCCCAAGTCCTGCTTCCGTCGAAACGCTGGGCACGTACCTGCTACAGGCGCCCAATGGCGGCATGTCCGCTGTCTTCTTTGCTGTTGGAAGCACGCTATTCTCGGTTCTTCTTCTGCGCGGCAGAAAGATCCCGGTTCCCCTGGCCTGGCTTGGTGTTGGCGCATCGGTATTGCTTGCCGCTGCACTGCCAATGCAATTCTCAGGGTTTCTCAGCACGCGAATCGCAAGTTTCCTGTGGATGCCCATGGTCCTGTATGAGGTTCCGCTCGGGATATGGCTCGTGATCAAGGGCGTGCCGCCACCAAAGATGCGGCAGCGCTACGCTGCGGCGTAAGAATTCAGGCGATTGGCGAGGACGCCGCCAGCACAGCCGGCCAAGTGGCCGGCGCTGCAGGTCCTGAATCTGCTCTGCGAGATACAGATTAGCCCTCGGACACCAACCCGGCCGCGACCCACTCGCGCTTCGCTGGGACGCCAGGATGCTCTTTGGTCGGGAAGAGCGCTCGGATTTATCTCAGTGAACACTATTTTCGGCGTTATGAAACATCTTCAGTTGACCCGGTAGCCCCTGGACCGCAGAATGAAAGAGTATCTGCGGCGCGCCCTTTGCCCGCATGGCCAATAGGCAAGGTCCAGTCCCGGGGCCTTTGCGTTGGGCCCTGCAACGGGGTCGATCCCGAAAATCAGGAAGTTTGAGGTAACAATGCCCGCTTATCTGCTGTTGCTGGTCGCCGTGTTGACTCGTGTGATGCCCCACGCCGGGTGGATGAATTTCACCGCCGTCGGAGGCGCGCTGCTTTACTTTGGCGCGCGGCGCTCGTGGCGTGAAATGCTGGCTCCCCTGGCCGTGCTGGTGGCCACCGACTACTATCTCACTGTCTTCGCCTACCACTACAGCTTCGCCTGGCAGAACTATATGACCACCTGGGCCTGGTATCTGATGGCCATGGCTCTGGGGCAGATCCTGCTGAAGGCCCGCACGACGGTTCTGCGCGTCGCTGCCGGCGCCTTGCTTGGGCCAACGTCCTTCTTCGTGGTCTCGAACTACGGAGTCTGGGCCGGCGGAATCATGTATCCCCACACCCTGGGCGGGCTGGCCGCATGCATGGCTGCCGGATTGCCCTTCTATCGCAACGACTTGGCCTCGACGGCCGTAGTAGCTGCGCTTGCCTTCGGCGTCCCCGTCCTGGTGCGTCGCATGAACGACGCTTCCGGTCGAGAACCGCTCGCGGCAAAGTAGCTCGAAGGATTTTCACCTTCAAGGCGCCAGCTTCCCCGACTGCAAAGTCACGGAAGTCTGGCGCTTTTCCGTCTCTCGTCAAGATTCGCGGTAAGATGCTCTTGATCGATATTGAAGGGGAGGAGCCATGGCAGCCACAGCGCAAGTCACGCGAGTGCCCGTCGAAGTTTACCTGAAAAGCTCCTACGAGCCCGATGCGGAGTATGTCAATGGGGTGATTGAGGAGAGACCCATGGGCGAATGGAGCCATGCAGACTGGCAGGCAGCGGTCGTCGACTTCTTCAGAAGCCGCCGGCACCAGTGGAACGTGAGGGCGGCGGCGGAGCTGAGGGTTCAGGTGTCCGCCGGCAATTTTCGTGTCCCAGACGTCACAGTCACGGATCGGAATCTTCCCGTCGAGGAGATCGTTACCCATACTCCCATCGCCGCCTTCGAGATTCTTTCCAGGGATGACACGCACGCCCGCATCATGACCAAGCTGCGCGAATACGAACGGATGGGCATCCAGACGATCCTGGTCCTGGATCCCAACGGAGAGCATTGCCGCTTTACCTGTGGCCGTCTGGAGCCGCTGCCCGAGGAGCCGTTCGACATGCCCGGCAGCGCTTGCCGCTTCGACCTGGCGGAAGTTGTGAAGCTGCTCGACTGAGAGCCCGAATGGCGCCCTATTCCGCCAGCAGCTTGCCGGTGCGCCTTTTCTTGATCCACCACCAGGCAAAGCCCACCGCTGCCAGGCCGCAAACCACGCCCATCAGCAACAGGCCATGGCTTTTCACCACGTCCACGGCGCCGGGACCCAGTTTCAGCACCAACAGCGACAAAATAAGCCAGCGCACCATGCGGCCGCAAAACACGGCCAGCATGAAGGGCAGCACCCGCATCTCAAACACCCCGGCAGCAAATACGAATGCCTTCCAGGGCGTCGGCGGGGGCAGCATCGAGGGAATCATCATGGCCAGGAATTCCTGGTTCTCGAAGCGTATGCGCATGCGCTCGTAGCGCGCGCGATTGACCCGCTTCAGCAGAAACAGCTCGCCGCCGGCGCGGCCCAGCCCGTAAGGCAAAAGGCCCCCTATGGCCGACCCGATCGAAGCCAGAAGGCAATAGATCCAGAAATGGCCCTTGTCGGCCCAGACGTAACCGGCCAGCAGAAAATCCATCGGCACGGGAATCGTCGAAGAATCCAGCAAGGCGACCGCGCCAATGCCCCAAATGCCAAACTTGGCTAGAAACGGCAACACCACAAACTTCCAATGGGACATGACATGAGCGAGAAACGACTTCAATCCTGGTCCCCTTCCGGCCGCGAATCCGTCTGAATAACAGCAACCATTGTACGGGCCGGAGCTTGGAGCGCGGACATCGGCAGGGATGAGAGAATAGATGGAAAGGAATCGAGACGGAGCCGTTGAGCGGTGAAGACCCTCAGAGATGCTCCCCTGGAACCAATGCCCTCCAGCAAAACGCCACTCCACATTGTCGAGCCCCAAAGCCCGCCCGAGACAAGCCTGCAGACAAACCAGGCGACGGCTGACCCCGAACTGGAGAGCCCAGCATCGGCTCCGGATTCGCGCCCAGCCTCGCCCGTAGTGAGCGGTTCGCGCTGGGTTGACTACGACACTCACGAACTGCTCTCCATGATCAACGAACTCGAAGACGACCGCCGCTGGGCTCGGCTTCGTGAAGGTGCGTTGTGGGCCGTGCTGCTCCACGTGCTGGTGATTCTGGCCATCGCCATGCTGCCGCGATACATCTTCATGCCCAAGGTCGTGGAGCCCAAGACCTCGGACCTGCACAACAAAGACCAGTGGACCTACATGGATTCCCCGCGCCTGCCGGCAGCGCCCAAACCCACGCTCGCGCCCCCCAAGCCTCCGGCCATCGACCGGCAGACCCTGGAAGACATGCGCAAGGTATCGCCGCCCCCGGCCGCTCCGCCGCCGCCCGCGCCGCCCGTCGAACAAGCCAAGCCCCAGCTCGAATCGCCCATTCCGCCCGCGCCCCAGTCGCAAGCACAGGTCGAGGCGCCCCGGCCGTCCGCAGTGCCGGCCCGGCCCAATTTCAGCATGGGCTCGCAGAACCCGAATGACCAGTTGCGCGACGCCATGAGGGGCGCACGCGGCTCCGGCTCGACCGCGCCCGGCAACTTCGGTTCCGGCGGCCTGGCCCGTCACCCAGGAGCCGGGTCCGGCGGCGTCCAGGTCCTTTCCGACATGCAGGGCGTGGACTTCAACAACTGGCTCCAGCGCTGGCACCACGAGACGGAGAACACCTGGGACCCGCTGATTCCCGACGAGGTCAACCCGCCTATCCTCAAGTCCGGCCAGGTCGTGATCCGCTTCAAGGTTCTGCCCAACGGCAGGCTCATGGATGGAAGCGTCATCCTCGAAGGCCGCTCCGGCGATACCGCGCTCGATCGCGCCGCCTGGGGCGCTCTGACCGGGTCGAACTACCCGCCGCTGCCCAGGGAGTTCCACGGACCCTATCTCGAGCTCCGCGCCATCTTCATGTACAACATGGGCGAACGGTAGAGGCAATCTGCGGGTCAGATCGCGTCGCTTGGAAAAGCTAATTCGACGCTCCGTCCTCCATAGAGAATGCGGAGCACGGCGACGGACTCTGCCCGAACCTGAAATGCAATCGACTCGCGATGCTCGAATCCCATCACACGCAGGCCGGCGCGCAGATCGTCGCACCGCGTGCCCCGCTCGGGCAGAATGCTGAGGCTCATGCACGTCTCCTCGATGCGTTCGACATAGTGGAGCGCGCGACTTGGGCTGCCTCGATCCGCGATGTAGTCGTAGAGATCCAAAAGGTCGTCTTGCGCTTCAGGAGTGAAAACGACCGGGCGGGTCACGCTCTCCGAGCTTCTCGTTCCTGGTGGCGAGCGCGAACGGCGGCAAATACATCCTTGGCAGGGATTGCCCGGCTGGGATCGGCCTGGAGGGCATCGTAGGCGGCTGCAACGTCGTCGCGCAGCCATCGTTCCACGGCCTGGTCGCGCTCTTCCAGGGCGCGAAGTCCTGCCCGGACCACTTCGCTGGCGGAAGCGTAGGCGCCCGAGTTCACAAGCCCATCGATGTAGCGGCCCTGTTCGGCAGGCAAACTGACCGTCCGCTTTTCACAAGGAACCGTAGCCATCGCGTGTTCTCCTTGGGGAAAAGTTTAGAACGAGTATGAATTTCTCATACTGACTTCGCGGTCAGTTATCGAGCCGGTTGCTGCGCCATTCGATGGCTTTCACGCCGTCGCGTCGTCTACCGGCAAATCGGGCGCGTCGGGGTGCGAGCCGTCCGATGGCCTGCCGTGCGGCAGTTCAATGCCATCCTGGGCCAGCAGCGCCTCGTAGATCGGCGTGCGCCGCCAATGACGCGCCAGCGCAAACGCGCTCATGTTGGCGATCATCAGCGGCAGCACCAGCCCATAACCCCCGGTCATCTCGAACACAATCAGGATCGACGTCATGGGCGCCCGTACAATTCCGGCAAAAACCGCACCCATGCCCACCACAGCAAAGGCTCCGATAGCGTCGGAGGGGTGGTGAAAAACCGCCACGTCGATGTAACCCACCGCCCCGCCCAGCATGGCGCCCATGAAAAGCGCCGGCGCAAAAATGCCGCCCGAACCGCCGCTCGAATAAGAGCAAACCGTCGCCGCCAGCTTCAGCAAACAGAACGCCACCATGAACAGCAGCGGCATGGTTCCGGTCAGCGCCAGCGTCAAGGTCTTGTAGGGGTCGCCGGCAATGCCGTTCAACCGGAAGAAATAAAGGGCCAGGGCCGCCAGCGTGCCGGTGGCCATTCCGCCGATGGCCGGATGAACCCAGCGCGGAATGCCGGTGAGCCGCCTGAAGCGTAAGCGCAACCAAAGCAGCGAATCCGTGAATGCCACCGAAACAATCGCCGCCAGCAGCCCCAGCAGGGCGTACCACACCAGCGACGAGGCATTGCCCAGCGTGTAGGCGCGCGGCACATGGAAGACAGGCGAGTTGCCCAGAATCGAGTGCTCCACCACCGCCGCCAGCGCCGCGGCCACAATCACCCCGGAGAGCATGGTCTGGTCCAGGTCGCCGATCAGCTCCTCCAGGGTGAAGGTGATGGCGGCAATAGGCGCGTTGAAGGCCGCGGCAATGCCCGCCGCCATGCCCACCGACGCCATGCGCCGCCGGTTGACCGGCCCCAGTCGCGCGGCCCGAGCCAACAAACTGCTCACCCCGGCGCAGATCTGCACCGTTGGACCCTCCAGGCCCAGCGAAGCTCCCGCGCCAATCTGCATCGCGCACAGGACGAACTTGCCCACGGTCTCCCGAACCGTGACAAAACCAAAGCGCAGAGCATACGCGACTTTGACCTGGGGAATGCCGCTGCCTGCCGCGGCCGGCGCAAAATACGTCAGCCCCAGCCCCACAACCAAGCCTCCCAGCGTCGGCGAGAGAATGGTCCAGAAGACCCAGCTATACCCGGGCGCATGATTGGCGTGATCGATCAGCAGCGCTTCCAACCACCCGATGCTCAGGTGGAAAGCCACCGCAGCCAGCCCGCAAAGCCCGCCGGCAAGAATCGTCACCGCCAGGAGCCGCTGCTGTTCATTGGGCACGCGGTGCATCAGCCAAGTGAGAAACTTGGCGTACAGGCCCTGCAGGCCGACCCAATAGTTGATCCTTGGCTGTTCTTCGAGGGGAATAGAATTCACCCTTCCAGTATAAAAGCGGCGTGGCCCCCCGGCGTGCAGCGTGCCGGCGAACGCCCTGCCAAAGCTCGGGTCAATCGCAAATCGTCGCGCGCCGCGTTTGCGCCTCGCCCTCAATCGATTTATCGTTGACCCACAACTTGAACGAGGTGCACTGTGCAGTCCAGATTCCTTGCCGTCCTTACACTTGCCGCCGTTTCCATCGCCGCCGCCGCACAAATGCCAGACAAACCGCTCATGCGGCCCCGGATCACCGGCATCTCGCACCTGGCGGTTTATACATCGAACCCCGCCGCCACCGAGCACTTTTACGTGCAGGTTATCGGAGCCGTGAAACAGGCCGATCCCGAGAATCCCAAGGGCGTGCGCTATGCCTTGAGCGCCACGCAGTTCATCGAGGTGCTGCCGCTGCCCGAGGGCGCGGGCATCAACCGCCTCGATCACACTGCCTGGAACACCACCGACGCCGAAGCTCTGCGCCGCTGGCTCGGATCCAAGTCCTATAAAGTCCCCGGCCAGGTGGAAAAGGGCGCCGACGGCGGCTTCTGGTTCACCGTCAAGGATCCCGAGGGCAACAAGGTGGAATTCGTGCAACTCCCTGACCCTCTGAAGCCGCTGCCGGCCCCCATGGCCATCGGCCACCACATTATTCACGTGGGCTTTATGGTGCATAGCCGGACGATCGAGAATCTGTTTTACCGCGACCTGCTGGGGTTCAAGCCTTATTGGTATGGCGGCATGACGGAGGGCCGCACCGATTGGGTGAGCCAGCAGGCCCCCGACAGCCACGACTGGCTGGAGTACATGCTCACCTTTGGCAACACGCCGGTGGCGGAGAGTGCCGGCATTCCGGCCGGGATGTCGAAGCGCGACCTGGGCGTTCTGGATCATTTTTCGATCGGGGTGGACTCGGTGGATGCGGCCTTCAAGACGCTGAAAGACGGCGGCCGCCTTGCCGGCGTGGATGCGCAGGAACACACCCAGATGGGCAAAGACGGCAAGGGGCAGTTCAACCTCTGGGACCCGGACGAAGTGCGTGTGGAGCTGATGAACTTCCACGCGACGGAAAAGCCCTGCTGCTCGGCCTTCACCGCGGAAGACCCGGCGGAGTAAGCCGGCGGGTGACTCGCTCTGCCCGTTCATCGGCTGGAGGCCCAGGTCTGGGCCTCCACAAAGCACAAAACTCACCGCCTCGGTCCCGAATCCCGGGCGGGCTCTTCCCTGGAGATACAGTCGCACGCGGTTTCCCAGGTCCCCAAAAGCGAGGGACCTGATGGGGCATCCAGCACCGTCACCGCCTCCCCTTCAAGCCCCGCCCACCTTCCGCGCTAAAATCAAAGACAAGATGCCCGCCACGCTATCACCAGAAGTCATGGCCAAGTACGAGCCCGTCATCGGACTCGAAGTCCACGTCCAGTTGCTCACGGCCAGCAAGGCCTTCTGCGGTTGCGCCAACCATTTCGGCATGGCCCCCAATACCAACATCTGCCCGGTGTGCCTGGCCCTGCCCGGGGCGCTACCGGTGTTGAACGCCAAGGCCGTGGAGTTCGCCACGCTGGCCTCGCTGGCCATCAACTGCCAGGTGCGCGAGCGCTCCATCTTCGCGCGCAAGAACTACTTCTATCCCGACCTGCCCAAGGGCTACCAGATTTCGCAGTTCGACAAGCCCATTGCCGAACACGGCTGGATCGATGTGCCCACGGCCGAGGGCGGCACCAAGCGCATCGGCATCACCCGCCTGCACATGGAAGAAGATGCCGGCAAGAGCATCCACGACGGCTTTTCCGACTCTGCCACCCGCACCTACCTCGACCTGAACCGATGCGGCACGCCGCTGGCCGAGATCGTCTCCGACCCCGACATGAACACCCCCGACGAAGCCTTCGAGTACCTCACCCGCCTCAAAGAGATCCTGCTTTACTGCGGCGTCTCCGACTGCAACATGGAAGAGGGGTCGCTGCGTTGCGACGCCAACGTCAGTGTCCGTCTCAAAGGCGAAGAGCGCCTCGGCACCAAGGCCGAAGTCAAGAACGTCAACAGCTTCCGCTACGTGCGTATGGGCATCCAGTACGAGATCGAACGCCAGATCGAGGTGATCGAGTCCGGCGGCCGCGTGATTCAGGAAAGCCGCTTGTGGAATGCCGCCGAGGGCCGTACCTATTCCATGCGCTCCAAGGAGCAGGCCCACGACTACCGCTACTTCCCCGAGCCCGACCTGCCGCCCCTGGTTCTGACCCCGGAATTTATCGAACGCAAGAGAGCAGAGCTCCCCGAACTGCCCGAAGCGCGACGCGCCCGCATGATCGCCGAATACGAGATTCACCCCAAGGACTCGTTCACGCTGACCGCCTCCCGCGAGTTCGCAGATCGGTTTGAAGCCGCGGCCAAAACCGCTCGCAACCCCCGGCGCGTGGCCAATGTGCTTCTCAGCGAGGTCGGCGGCCGCCTCAAGGCCCTGAATCTCGAGCAGCACCACTCGCCCGTCTCCATGGCCGGCATTGTGCTGGCTGCCGACCTGCTCGATGAAGACAAAATCAGCTCCAAGCAGCTCAAGCAGCTCTTCGATGTCTGCTTTGAAAAAGGCGAGGACTTCGCCGCCGTCTACGAGCGCGAGAAGCCGCAGCAGATTACCGACACCTCGGCCATTGAAGCCATGATCGATCGGGTCATTGCCGCCAACCCCAAACAGGTGGAGCAATATCGCGCCGGCAAGACGACCCTGGCGGGCTTCTTTGTCGGCCAGGTCATGCGTGCCTCCAAGGGCCAGGCCAACCCGGCCCTGCTCAATGAACTCGTAACCAAGAAGCTCGACGCATAACCGCAGCCTGGATCGCCGCGGCGCATCGCTAACCCGCTAACTTGCTAACTCCGCGCAGCGGAGGCTAACTTGCTGCATCTGTGCTCAATACACCCCTCGCACCGGTCCGCTCATGGAGCGGTCAATTCCCAATGGCCGTCTGCGGAACTCCGCAGGCGGCCATTGCGTATTCACCTCCAGCCCATACCGGGCCAAATCGCTTCAAGGAGATTGCCGTCATGGTCCTGAACAAAAGCGTGGTGTACCTGCTGGTCCTCACAGGCGCAATTGCCGCTGTTCTGTCCGGGTGCAAAGTGGGCGACATGGATAGCGTGGAACAGAACGGGGGCGGCTCGGGACCGGTCAATGTCTCCAAGATGGGCGGCGATATCAATATTGTGGACGCCCCGCATGGAGCCAGCCTGAACACCATGGGCGGCAACATCCACGTGGGCAAGGCGGCGGACTTCGCCAAGGTACACACCATGGGCGGCAACATCGTCATCGATCAAGTGGATGGGTACGCCGATGCCAGCACCATGGGTGGCAGAGTCACCGTCAACTCCGCCAACGGCCCACTGAAGGCAACCACCATGGCCGGAGACATCAAGGCCCGCATCGTCGGCACTTCTTCCAATGAGCGGGATATCGAGCTGTCTTCCATGGCCGGTACCATCGAGTTGACCGTGCCCAAAGACTTCCCCATGGATGTGAGAATCACGCTGGCCTACACCAAGAACGCTTCGAGATCCTACCAGGTGGTTGATAGCATCGGGCTGATTCAACAGACAAGCGACGACTGGGAAACCTCCATGGGCACCCCCCGCAAATACATCCGCGCCAAAGGCCGCGTTGGCAGCGGATTGAACCACGTGACCATCAAGACCACCAACGGCGACGTGATCGTCAAGCAGGAGTAGGGCGGGCGATCCGCTTTCAAGCTCCTCTACGGATCCGCTCCCGATCTCGCCATCCCTGCTCATCGAGACCCCGGATGAGCAGATACACGATCAGTGTCCCTTCGCCGAGCACTCCCACAATCATCGGAAAGGGTGAAAGGGTGCGGCTCAGGCTGGGGGAGATAGTGGTCAGCCAGCAGACACCGGCACATGCCATCGAAGCACCTACAGCCTTTGGCATGAGGCGCGAACGCACGATCAGGCCGGCGATCAACAGGCAGTAAATGCCGAAGAAGACGAAATTGCTAAGGTGAGGCGGCATGTAGCCCAGGATAGGCAACCAGCAACCCAACATGCTGGCCAACGCCGCCACTGCGGAGACCCATGGATTCACACTCCGGAATAAGTGCCACAGCAGTAAGGTGACACCCGAGTAGAGTATGGAAGCTACCAGGTTGACCGCATTCCCCGCAGCCTGCATATTGCGGCTGAGCAGCACCATCGCCGCAATTCCTGCGATCATGTTCAAGAGGTAAAGCACGCCGGTCAGGCGCGCCTCCCCCTTCGGTGAAGTCGTCATGGAAGCAGTTACGTGGTAACGATCCGCATGGTTCCACACCCCGGATCCCGAATTCGCAGGATCTCGTTTGTCGCCGCACGGCCGGCCGGGCGCGGGACGAAGCGATTGACCCGGCCCTCAAACAGCGATGAGGTCTCCCATCCTTGCGCTAGCATTGACGAGCCCGATTGAACAGAACATCGTAGCTGGCGCCACTCCCGGTCTGCGGGAATTCCCCGAACCCCGCGGAAACTTCAGGGAAACTTTCCTGCGTCAGGCTGCGTATGGACCTGCAGGAGAAAATCATGAAGTTACTTCGTCTTATTTCAATCTGCCTGCTAGGTGTGTGTGCTTTGGCGCACGGACAGTCTTCCGCCAAGCCCGTCGCAATTTCCGATGGGCAGAGGTCCTTCGACTTGATGAAGACTCTGGCGGGGAATTGGAAAGGTCCGATCGCGACAGACAATCCTGCCTGGTCGACGGACCAGCTAATGCCCCTTTCCATCCGCGTTGCGTCGCATGGAAACGCGTTGATTCACGAGTTGAATACTGGCGGCCCGGAGGTCACGGTTTTCTATGTCGACAGCGATCGCTTGACGTTGCTTCACTACTGCGATTTCGGAAACAGGCCGCATATGGCGGCTCGGCCCTCGGCGGATGGGAAGACGGTGGAATTCGATTTGATCGATGCCCCCGGCAGCAACCAAGTGGGGCATGTGAGCCACGCCGTCTTCACCATTGTTGACGCGAACCATCATTTGGAAGACTGGACGTTCACGCTGGCCGACGGCACGCTCGTGCACGGCCATCTGGATTTCAAGCGGGTGCAGTAGAGGCTTAGACCCAACGGAATCGGGAATAAAAGAAGTCGAGCACGAAAGGAAGCAATGATAGACCGAGCGCAACGAACGGCCGCGAAGATCTTCGCGGCGACCTATCTGCTGAGCATGGCCATCCTCATGACGGTGTTTCCGCGCTTTTATGCGCCTTACCTGGTTTGGGATAACGGCGAGGAGACGGCGCGTCGCTTTATTCACCACGAAGAAGCCATCCGCATCTATCTGGCCGGCGCCTTCGTGCATGGGGTGGGAATGCTTGTGCTGTTGACGGCACTCTATGTGCTGCTGCGGCCGGTCAACCGCGGGATGGCGCTCTTTGCGGCCTTCAGCAGAGTCATCTATGCGGTCTTCTGGTTCATTTTTATCCTGGACATGCTGGCCGCACTGCGATTTCTGACCGGGGCGGGCGCGCTCCAGGGGTTTGGAGCGAATGGGCTTGCCGCGTTGGCCGGGGCGCAATTGGATACCGGCCGGGATGCCTATTACATAGGTTTGGCTTTCAACGCGCTCGGATCGGCGCTGTTTGCCTGGGTGCTCTATCAGTCGCGGTACATTCCGCGGGTTCTGGCCCTATGGGGCGTCCTCAGCGCTGTTTATGAGGGGTTCTGCGGCATTGCCTATCTGCTGTATCCGAGATTTGGGATCATGCATTCGCCGAACTGGTACGAGTTGCCGCCGATGACCTTCGACGTCTTGCTCTGCCTCTGGCTGCTCTTCCGCAGGCTGAAAGCGCCGGAAACGGCGTTGGCTTCTCCCGCCGCAGCCTAACCTGGCAAGGAACAGCCCGGCGAGAACCGGTCGATGACGGCTCGCCTTTCACTGGCGCCGGGGGCGCTCGACGGCCGATCGGTGTCTTTCGCAATCTGTGTCTAGGTTGTGCTTAGTGCTGCCAGCTCTTGTACACGAATTCGAGGCTGTAGCCGTCCGGGTCCAGGACGTTGGCTGCATAGTAGCGCGGGTCGTAATAGAGTCGAGCGCCCGGTGCGCCATGATCCTTGGCTCCCGCAGCAAGAGCGGCGGCATAGGCATCGTCCACTTCGCTCTGGCTGTTTGCCACGAATCCAACATGCGCTGCGTGGCTGTCTGCGCAACCCTGTCTTAACCAAAAGAAGATCCGTCCGTTTGCCCCGAATCCCTTCAGGTCCGGATGGCCAGGCGGCCCGTCTTTGCCGTCATAGTCGACGCGCGTTGTGATGCCGAGAGGGGCCAACGCCGCAGTGTAGAACGCGATCGAACGCTCGACGTCGTTCACCGTAAGAAAAACGTGATCCAGCATGGGTTTCCTTTGGCTCGTGGGGATGGGAACGAATGCGCAACTTCATTCCTTTAGGCAGATATTACTACCGGCAAGCAAACCAGGGTCCGGTAGCTGATGGGCCCAGGCTTCCAAGAAGCAAATTGCGTCACTGAAGTTGGGTGCCCTGGGTCCCTCCCGTTTGGCGACCCGGGAGATCGCAAACCCCAACCGGCCCACTCCGGGCTTCTCGGCTGATCTGGGCCTATAACCGGCGCTGCTTCCATCCGGAAAGCCTTCGACTACCCACGCGAGCGCAGTGCAATGTCTATTCTGAGCCTGGTTGCGTTCGCGGAAAGCGATTCAACTCCTGAACTTCCGATCACCGGCGATGCGGAATTCCGCCAGAGTTTCTCCATTGATCGCGCTTGCGCCACCGATGCAGCCGTTGCCTCTCAAGGGATAGAAACGAGCTGCGGGAGTTTTCCAAACCAAAAAAGCGCCCATGGGGCAGGTTCTCACCTGGCGGTCTGCCCCAATGCGCATCGCAGCCCTATTTCAGCTTGAGCTCGCAGATGAATTCCTTGCGCGCATCCCAGGAGCTGACCGTCTTCACGGCGCTTTTCTTACCGTCCTTTTCCGCCCAAAGCTCATGGTCTTCAGCCATATTCACCTGGGTGAAGCGGAACTTGCCGTCCGCGGTGGTCGTATAGCTGCGGATGGACTTGGTCTTCAGGTCCTTCAGGAAAACGGTTGCGCCTGCAATCGGCGTGGAATCCGCGTCCTCCGCGAATCCCGACACCACCCGCTGGCCCATATTCTGAGCCTGCGCCACAGCCGGACCCACCATCGGCCCGTTTAGCCTGCCCAGCGCTCCTGTTGGAACTACCCCCACTGCCAGAGCCGCAAACGCCATCCCTGTCAGCAAAACCGTTCGGGGAATCCTCACTCGTCCTCCTCTTCTTCGAATAGCTCGTCGTCCTCGTCCAGGTCGTCGTCCACCCGCGTCAACTCCAGCGGTTCAACGCCCACCACCTCGTACTCGGTTCCACATTCGGCACAGGCGAGAACATCGCCTTCTGCTACCTCGTCCATTTCAACGTCTAGTTCATTCTCGCATTCAGGGCAGTTCGGCATGGCAGCCTCCTCTCTTTCCAAAGGCATTTCAGTTCGTAAGATGACGGTACCTTACGGTACGACATGGCTATCTTTAGGGAAAAACCATCCTCAGGTCAAGGGGCGCGGACACTGCCCGCGACTCCCTCTGCCTGGCAAACGAAAATTCCCCGGGATTTCTCCAGGAGCCGTGCCTTTTGACGCACGGCCCCTGCAAAAGTGCTTATCGTCAGCCTCCCAGGATGGCGTGAATAAAATCCGCTTTGGGCTCAAATCGACTCCGGCTGCGATTCAGCCATGACACCCGTACGCCATACCGTATACCCTGTTGTCTACGATGCCCCGGCTTGGATCCAGTCCGTTTTCCTTTCCCGACTTCCGTGGCGCCACCCGCCGCCTGGTTCTGCTCAATATCTTTGCCTACTTCGCCCTGGTGTTGTTGCAGTTGGCGATTCCAACACCGGAGATCCCCTTCGTCGACCGGTTCGGCTTCATCCCCAGCGCTTTCCTGGCGCATGGCTGGCTGTGGCAGCCTCTCACCTACAGCTTCGTTCACCCGCCGGCCCTGCTCATCGGAACGGCCCTCGAGCTGATCTCGTTGTGGTTCATGGCAGGGTTCCTTGAGAACCTCCATACCCCCAGCTGGGTCATGGGTCTTTACGTCTGGTCGGTGCTGGGCACCGCTGCCGCCGCCACCGCGCTCTACGCCGGGGCCCACGCACTGGGCTATTCCATTCAGCAGGTTGCGCTCTTCGGCTGCGTGGGGGGCATCTTCGGACTGCTGGTCGCCATTGGCACGCTCTACGGAGAGATGGAGTTCCTGCTCTTTTTCACCATTGGCATCAAGGCCAAGTACCTTGTGGCCATTTACGCCCTCATCAGCATCGCCATGCTCTTTGGCGAGCAGAAATTGTATGCCTTCGCTCAGTTGGGCGGAGCCCTGGCCGGGCTGATTTATGTCAAGCTTGCCCCCCGCCGCGGCGCTCAGCTTGTGGGCGTCGTCGGTGTCAGCGAAAAGTGGTACGCCCTGCGCAACCGCTACTATCGCTGGAAGCGGAGGCGCGCCGCTCGAAAATTCGAAGTCTACATGCGCTCCCAAGGCCGCACCGTGCATATGGATGGTCAAGGCAAGCGGCTGGACGACGACGCCAACGACAAGAAGCGTTGGAATTAGCAAAGCTCCTCATGCTGAAAATAGGAGATGGGGTTTCCGTGCTGCGGGAAGCCTCTGGGTGTCAGGGCACGGCTTCAGCCGTGCCGATAAGCCCAATAGAATGAGTGAGGCTTTAGCCCCTGAGGCATGCTCCTCGGGCCCATCGCACCAACATATGCCCGTTTCAGCAGCCCGTCGGGCCGCTGAAACGACTACTGCCGATCTTTCCCTTGGTGCCGGAGGTTTTTTACGGCATACATCGCACCGTCGGCGACCTTGAGCAGTTCTTCCCGCGTTTCCCCGTTTTCCGGGAACAGGGCCACTCCGATACTCGCTGCCCCATGAATTTTGATTCCCGCTACCACGAAGGGTTCATTGAAGCAGGCTTCCAGTCTCGCGATGATTCGATCCAGATCGGGATGGCAATGCTGCAGCATCACCAGGGCGGCGAACTCGTCTCCGCCCAGGCGGGCAAGCATATCACCGCCCAGCAACTGCCGGTTCATGCGCAAGGCCACTTCCTGCAGGTAGAGATCTCCTACGTGGTGCCCGTAGGTGTCGTTGATCGGCTTGAATTTGTCCAGGTCGATGTAAATCAACCCGAGCGTCATCCCGCTTGCACCGGCTTCGACGATCTTCGCATCGATGAACTTTTCCAGCGCGAAGCGGTTGGGAATCTCGGTCAGCAAATCGAACTCCGAACGGCGGCGCAGGTCGGAATACAGGCGTCTGGTCTCAATCGCCAGGGTTACCAGCCGCGCCCCGTTATGCAGAGCCAGGGTCTCCTCGGGCGTCGGCTTGATCCAGGTGTCGAGCCCGGCAAACAGGGTCCCCAGCGCCGGCCCCGAGCGGGCTACGATCTCCTTCTGCACAATCCGTAGTTGATTTGTCTCAGGTGGGCAATCCCCATGGACGGCGCCATCCCCGATCAGGCACCAGCAAGGAGCGCCATGCAGCATCGATGACACCATTCCGGCAATATCGTCAATGATTTCTCCCAGCGGCTGCGCCCCGTTGATGCCTTCCAGAATATGGCTCCGTTGCCGTTCGACCTCCGCCGATGCAGCCACATGGCGGCGCACCTTCCGTTCCAGGGTCCAGCCCCGGACCCCGCCCAGCGTCATCAGCACTAGCAGCACGCCGACTAGGATCGTCAGGTTACGCACGTTGAGCAACGAAGGTTCTTGAATCACGACAATGTCGTCAAACGTGCGCATCAACAGATTGAAGGGAACATCCCCGGCAAACGGATCGGAGCTCTCCAGAATGCAGACCCCGGAGACCCGTACAACCGATCCCAGCGGGATCAGCTTCATGGGATGAGTCTGCAGATCCTCCCCATAACCGTGGTGGTAGATGGCAGAGAAAATGTATCCGTCCGTCTGCAAGACATACTCGTCCTGGGAGTTTTCCCGAACCTCGCTGACTACGCGCCCTTCGATCGATACCAGGTCGTAGAGGTTCCTGCTCAAACTGAGCTGGGCCCTGGTCACCGGCCGCGGAATCGCAGGAGCGCGGTCCTGACTCTCTTCGATTTGTCCACCATCGAGAGTCAGGAAGCCATCCTCCACGGTGGGGAATCCGGTAGCCTCGGCGTGGTTGCCAACATGCAACGGCTTCTCCTCCAAGGTCATCACACGCAGGCTCTTGTCGCCATTTTGAAGCACCGCAAAGGCGCCGGCCTGATAGTAGGTCACGGTGCCTTCGACCTTGACTCTTTTGGTCTGGTCGGTCACGTGATAGCTGGAAAAGATTTCATCCATCGGAGTGGAGGGAAGGGACCAGGGGCTGGCGACGGCGCGTTTGATAACTTTCACAGAATCGAGTGTCGAGACGTGAAGCACGATGCCCCTCACCTCCATCTTGCCGTCGAATTCTCCGCCCGCAACACCGGTAATCTCCACCTCGGCATCCAGCAGATCTTTGGTCGTGTTTAGATTGCCGTTGTCCAAATACGCTGAGACGATGCCCCCATCGGTCACCACCTCCAAACTCGTGCTCAACACATTTGCGTGGTCAAGAAGCACTGCCGAGCGAATCACGCCATGCAGGGTGACGACTTCGCAATCGTGTTTGGCATGACTCAACTCATCGAAAGTGGTCGCCACAGCCTTCGGAACATTGCCGTGCCGAAGCACCGTGATGCTTTGGCTGGCCACGATGGGATGAAAGCTGTCTGCCGTGGTTCCCTGAATCAGTACACGGTCGCCGGCAACCAGTTTGGCTCCGGCCGGCGGGACGACGTACATCGCCACGCCGTCGTCCTGCACAAAAAGGGTGGATTCATAGCCCCGGAAATAAGTAACCGTGGCTTCGAACGAGACCGGCAGTTTGTGGCTGGCCTGGGCATTGGTGAGGCTGTGAATTGCGCGCAGCGTGGTGATTGGCGCCGGCTCCGCTGCCCAGGCAGCCGGCAAAAAGGCCAGGACAAGCGCGGCAAGCGCTGTAATCGACTTCTTCATGAATGAGAATCCAATGCTCCGAGGCTGGTGACGATGGCCCATTGAATTCTCTATCGGCGGGCGGCGACTGCGAATCAATGTTTGAGGCGCATTTACAGGTCACAAACTCGCTTCAGATCGAAAACCCATCGTTTTGTGGCGTGGATCCCGGTTTGCCGGTGATCGACCGCGCCTTTTGATGCGGTTTGCGGTGGTGCTTGGCCGCATACATGGCGGCGTCCGCGAAGCTCAGCAGGCCGTCTTTGGTGGCGGCGTTTTCAGGATAGAGAGCGATGCCGACGCTCGCCGAGCCGTGCAGCAGATAGGCATCCGCCGCAAACGGATCGTCAAAACACCTCTCCAGACGCAGCGCAATCTCCTCCACCTCGGCGCGGTTGCGGACCTGAGGCACCAGCACGGCAAATTCGTCCCCGCCCAATCGCGCCAGCACATCCGCGGGCCGCAATTGCCGCTTCATGCGAATCGCCACCTGTTGCAGGTAGAGATCCCCGACCTGATGCCCGCATACGTCGTTCACCTGCTTGAACTCGTCCAGATCGATATAGATCAATCCAAAGATCCCGGCGGTTTTCCGTGCTTCCAGAATCATGGCGTCCAACTGCCTGTCCACCGAAAAGCGGTTATGGATATCGGTCAGCAAGTCGTACTCCGAACGATGGATCAGATCGGTGTAGAGCCGTCGCGTCTCAATGGCCAGAGCCGCGAGACCTGCACCCGTCGAGAGTGCCTCTGCTTCGTTGGGTCCGCCCACGCTCAGCGGATCCAGACCCGCGAAAATCCGGCCAAGCGCCGGACCGGTGCGCCCTGGAATCTCTTCCCGGGCAATGCGCAACCCACCCAAATCGGAAGGGGGATTGCCCAGACGCGCGCCCCCGGAAACCTCGCACCAACAGGGCGCCCCGCCCAACTTGAACGAGACCAGCCCGGTAATCTCTTCCAGGATTTCGGCCAGGGGCCTGACCCCGTTGATGTCTTCCAGAATGCGGCTCCGCCGTCGTTCAAGGGCTGCCTCGGCCTCGATCCGCCGCGCCAGGGCGGACGAATGCAGCCGCAGCTTCCGCTCCAGTGTCCAACTGCGCAGGCCGGCGGCAAACGCCACAAGCACCAGCAATCCGACGGCCAGCATCAACCGCTGCATGTTCCACCATGGGGGCTGGGCAACCTCCACCACGTCGTCAAACGACCGCAACAGGATGTCGAACGGCACCTGCGCGTTGAAGGGCTTCGAGTCCTCAAGCACGCAGATGCCCGTCACCCGCACCCTGGTTCCCGCCGCCACCTGCTTCATCGGCTGAAGCCCGGTCTCGGGATGATGGTAGATCGCCGTAAAGAGCTGGTTGTCGGCAAACAGCACAAACTCGTCCTGCGAGGCCTCCCGAACCGCCGTCACCACCTCGCCCTCGATGGAAACCAGGTCGGAGGGATGGCCGCTGCCGGTCAGTTGCCTCCAGGTCAGAGCCAAAGGCTGCACCGGGGCTCGCACTTGGGTATCCCTGACCTCCGCATGAGTCAGCTCCAGCAGCCCGTTTTGCGCGCTGGGGAATCCGATCGCATCCGCCACATCGCCGATCTGCCACGGTCCCCGAGTCCGCGTAGCCAGCCAAAGGCTCTTGCTCCCATCTTGGATAACCATTGCGGTGCCCGGCTGGTAATACGTGATGGCCCCGTGAATGCGAAGCCTCTGAGACAGGTCGCGCACATGATAGGTCGTGATGATCTGGTCCATGGGCGTTACAGGAAGCGTCCAGGGATCGACTTGCGCTGCAGCCAGCACCTTCACGTCCGCGAGTTTTGACACGTTCAGTTGCGCGCCGATGCCCTGCATCTTGCCGTCGAACAACAGCCCGGCGACTCCGGTTACCGATACTTCCGCATCCAGCCGGCTCGACAGCGCCGCGGCCTCTTCCCCGTCGATGAACGTTTCAATGTACCCCCCCTCGGTCTGCATCTCCACGCGACCGACCGTGTGCATCGGCAGGCGCGAATTGCGCACATCCTCCCGCTTTTGCATGTCCACCGTGCGAATCACCGCCCGCACCGTGACCAATTTGCAGTCGTACTTGCCGCGAATCAACTCATCGAATGTAATTGGGATGGGTTTCGGAAGGGCGCCATGGCCGATCGCCTTGATGTTCCTGGTTACCACGATGGGCCTGAAACTGCTCTGCGTCGTCCCCTCAATTCGGATCCGATCCCCCGGAACCAGCGCCGCATCCGTCTCGGCGTTCACATAGATTGCGTCATCGCCGTCCTGCACAAAAAGCGTTCGTTCCGATCTCCGGAAGAAGGTTACGGTGGCCTCGAAATCCACCGCCAGGCCGAGGCCCGCCTGGGCATTGCTGAGTTCCTGAATGGAGTGCAAGGTCGTCAGAGGACCGCCCGCGGCCCATGTTCCTGGCACCGCCCATGCTACGACGATCGCGAGCGCGTATATCAGTCTTCTCATCGGCTTTACCGGTTCAATGCGCTGCAGTCATGCCTCCCAGATATCCATCGGCGGTATCTCCCCGTTCCGGGTGCTTCACGCGGGAAAATCACCGAATCGACGGGACTGGAACTTCTCCCGAGGTTCAGGTGCCGCAATTGTACTCTTTTGGGAATTTGGGACCTGTGCCGTGAAGGCGCCGCCCCTGTTCGAAATCCCGAAACGGGACCGAGAAACTTACTCCGAGACAGCGGCTGGTTCTAGCTCGTCGGGTCCTGCAGGCTTTGAACATCCGACGGGTCGCAGATGGCCGGATCGCGGCGCTTGCGGGCGTTTTTGGCGACGTACATGTAAGCATCCGCCGTGGTCAGAAGCGTGTCCTTGGTCCGGGCGTCTTCAGGGTAGATCGCAATCCCCACACTGGCCGAACCGCGAAGAATGTAACCCTCCACGGCGAATGGATCGTCGAAGCAGCGCTCCAGGCGTGAGGCAATCTCTTCCACATCGGCCCGGCTGCGCACCACACCCACCAGCACCGCAAATTCGTCGCCGCCCAATCGCGCCAGCATGTCAACGGAACGAAGCTGCCGCTTCATCCTCTGGGACACGTCTTGCAGGAACAGATCGCCAATTTTGTGCCCATAGCGGTCGTTGACCTGCTTGAAATCGTCCAGATCGATGTAGATCAGGCCGAAAATACTGGCCTTCAGACGAGCTTGTTCAATCTGGGCTTCCAGACAGCGGTCCAGCGAGAAGCGGTTGTGGATGTCGGTAAGCAGATCGAACTCGGACCGGTGCAGAAGATCCGAATAAAGGTGACGGGTTTCGATGGCCAGTGTGGCCAGCCCGGCAGCCAGTGAAAGCGCCTCGGACTCATCGGCGCTCGGCTCGGAGGATCCTGTCGCACGCTCGTCCAGACCGGCAAAGATCGTCCCCAATGCGGGGCCGGATCGTGCCGGTATCTCCTTGCGCAGGATGCGCAGCCCTTGGTCCTTGGGATGGTCGCCCAGCCGCGCGCCATTGGAGATTTCGCACCACGCCGGAGCGCCATGGAGGCTGAACGAAACCAGCTTGGTGATCTCTTCCAGGACCTCGGCCAGCGGCCTCGATCCGTTAATGTCCTCCAGGATGGCGCTGCGACGCCGTTCCAGGGCAGCCTCGGCCTCGATTCGCCCGGCCATCGCCGCCGTCTGGCGGCGAACCTGACGCTCCAGAAGCCATCCCCGAGCCCCCACCACCAATACCGCCGCGAACAGCAGTCCGGCCAGCATCGACAAATTACGAACATTCAGCAGCGACGGATTGGCCACAACCACCACATCGCCCGGCGATCCCAGCAGGATATTGAACGGGACTTCCGCCCCGGGGACGATGTCGGTCGGATCCGAGACCACGCAGATCCCGGTCACCCGAACGATCGATCCCATGGGGATGCGGACGATCGGCGCCGGCGGACCGCCGCCTACCGGATGGTGGTAGATCGCGCTCAGCAGCCGTCCATCCGATTCCAGCACATACTCGTCCTGTTCGGCCTCCCGCACCTGGAAAGCCACCCGCCCTTCGATGGAGACAAGATCGTTCTGGTGGCCCTCCGATTTGTTCGAACTCCAAAAGCCCAATTGAAGCCATCTCATCGTCTGCGGAATCACCGGGGCAAAGATGTGGGTGTCCTGAATGGTGGCGTCGGTCAAGGTCAGAAGCCGGTCGTGCGCATCCGGAAACCCGGTCGCGTCCGCTTCGTCGCCAACCTGCAGCGGCTCCAGCGTGTGGGTCGAGAGCCACAGGCTCTTCGAACCCTCCTGCAATACCACCGCCGAGCCCGGCCGATAGTACGTAATCGTCCCGTGCACCCGCACCCGAGGCGAAAGATCGTGCATCTGATAGCCGGCCAGAATCTTGTCCATGCCCGTCACCGGCAAGGACCACGGGCTGGCTCCGGCAGGCTTCAGCACGCGAATATCTTTGAGGCCGGCCACATAGAGAACCACCCCGGTCACTTGCATCTTGTTGTCGAATTTGCCGGCCGCCACCGCGGTCAGTTCCACATCGTCATCCAAGAGCCGTCTCAAGGCCGATTCATCGTCGCTGTCCACGTCCGCTTCCAGGTGCCCGGAGTCGGCCAGCAGTTGCAGCCGGCCACTGTGCCCGGAAGGGGTTTGGCTGGCAACCAGGTCCGCAGACCGCACCTTGGCTCGGAACGACACCACCATGGAGTCGTGCTTGGCGTTGATCAACTCCTCGAAAGTCGTGGCCAACGGTTTAGGCAGTTCCCCATGACGGATCAGCTCGATGATTTCGCCCTGGACGATGGGCCGAAAACTCCCCTGCGTCACGCCCTTCACCAAGATCCGGTCCCCGGGAGTCAGTTGCAGGTGGCCCGGCGGCCGGACGAAGATGGCATCGTCGCCATCCTGCACAAACAGCAGATTCTCGTATCCCCGGGAGTAGCCGACTGTGGCCTGGAATTCGACCGGAAGGGAGTGACTGGCCTCGGCATTGCTCAAAACATGAATGGCGTGCAGCGACGTCAGGGGCGCCGCAGCCGCCGGCCAGGCGACCCCCGTCCACAAAGAGAAAAGTGCACACGCCCCAAACAGTTTCATCATGCTGAAAATCCAATACTTCCAGTGTGGTTTCGTAATTGCCCATTGAGCTTATCGGCTGCCTCTTGCAACTGATCATCTTCATGCGGCAAGACGTTCGGTATGTGCGACGAAGCGCGCTCGTCCAAGACGAAGGACCAATTCTCGCGGTCCAGCCACTAGCTTCGATCCTGCGAGCCGATGTCCGATTCTTCCAGCGCCGCGCCCAGCTTGCGCGTGTTCTTGCGGACATACATGGCCGCGTCGGCGGTGATCAACAGGCTGTCCTTGGTGATCCCGTCCTCCGGATACAGTGCGATACCCACGCTGGCGGTGCACTCCAACCGATGCCCCTCGAGCAAAAACGGCGCGTCGAAGCAGCGTTCCAGGCGCAGCGCCACTTCCTCCACCTCCGCCCGGTTCCGCACCACCCCCACCAGCACCGCAAATTCGTCGCCTCCCAGGCGCGCCAACAGATCCTGCGCACGGAGTTGCCGCTTCATCCGCTGCGCCGCCTCTTGCAGGTAGATATCGCCGACCTTGTGCCCGTACACATCGTTGACCTGCTTGAAATCATCCAGATCGATGTAGATCAGCCCGAAGATGCTGGCATCTTTCCGGGCCACTTCAATCTGGGCGTCCAGGTGCTTATCCAGCGAAAACCGGTTGTGGATGTCGGTCAGAAGGTCGAACTCCAGCCGATGCAGCAGGTCGATGTAGAGCCGGCGGGTCTCAATGGCCAGCGTTGCCAGCCGCGCTCCCAGCGCCAGGGCCTTACCCTCTTGCGGGACGGCCGGCTGGGCGGGGTCGAAGGCCACAATCAGCACTCCCAGTACCGTTCCATTGCGCGCCAGGATCTGCTCCCTGACCAGCCGATAGAGCGCCGCATGGGGCGGCCGCGTACCCAGCCTTGCGCCGTCTGTCACTTCACACCAGCAGGGAATCCCGTTCAGGCTGAACGAAACCAGTTCCGTGATCTCTTCCAGAATCTCGGCCAGAGGGCGGCTGCCATTGATGTCTTCCAGTATGCGGCTGCGGCGCTGCTCCAGTTGCGCCATGTGGCGCTCCAGTGCGGCCTCGGCTTCAATCCGGACCGACAGCACCGCGGTCTGGTGGCGAACCTTTCTGCGCAACAGGACGCCCCACAAGCCCACCAGAATCACCGCCAGAATCAGAACGCTCACCACCCGAATCAGGTTGCCGATATTCAGCCAGGACGGCTCCGCTACCAGCGTCAGATCCTCGGCAGAACGCATCAGGATGTTGAAGGGCACATTCCGGTCGAAAGGGTTCGAGTCTTCCAGAATGCAAATGCCGGTTACGCTCACCCGCGATCCCAGCCGAATCTGTTTCATCGGCCCCGCCGAAGCTGCGTCGGAAATATCCGGATGACGGTAAATGGCTGAGAATATGTGACCGTCGGAGACCAGAACGAACTCGTCCTGCGCAGGCTCGCGGACCGCCATCACCACTTCACCCTCGATCGAGGTAAGGTCGAAGACATGCTTGCTGGTGGCCAATTGGGACCAATTCGCAGCAACAGGAGCCAGCGGCGCCTGTTTGCCGCGACTCAGCACTTCTCCGTCACGCAGGGTCAGGAATCCGTCGTGCACATCGGGGAACCCGGTGACATCGGCAACGTCGCCTATATTCAACGGGAAAAATGACTCGGTCATTACCCACAAGCTTTTGGTGCCGCTCTGCAAAACCAGCGCGGACCCCGGCTGATAGTACGTAACCGTCCCGTGTACCCGGATCCGGTTCGAGTGGTTCTCCACCCGATATCCGGTCAGGATCTCGTCCATGGGCGTGACCGCCAGCGTGTTCGGGTCAATCGCAGCCGGGGACAGCACTTTCACTTGCGCCAGCGATGGAACGTGCAGAAGCAGGCCCGTTTGCTGCATCTTGCCATCGAATCGCCCCGACAGCGCACCGGTCACTTCCACTTCCGCGTCCAGCAGACCCTTCAGAACCGCAGCATCCGTGCCGTCCACACCTGCCTCCATGGAGGAGCCGGACACCAGCAGTTCCAGACGGGAATTCTTGAAACTGCCATTCTGAGTCACGTCGGCGGTAAGAACCCGCCCTCGAACCGTCACCAATTTGCAGTCGAACTGCGCGCCGATCAGTTGCTGAAACGTTACCGGCTGGGCCTTCACCGCAAAGCCCCGGCCCAGCACCGTGATCCTGTCGGCCACCACGATCGGACGGAAGCTGGGCAAGGTCGTGCCATGAATCAGAACGCGATCCCCGGGAGCAATCTTGTCGTTGACGCTCGGCAACACATAAATGGCAGTGTCGCCATCTTGGACAAAAAGCGTCCTCTCGTACGGGCGGAAATACGTGACCGTGGCCTGGAACGATACCGGCAAGCCTTGTCCGGCTTCGGCATTGCTGAGCTGGTGAATGGATTGCAGCGTGGTCAGCGGCACAGGCGCGGCGCCACAGGCCACAAAGGCGCAGCCGACAAGGAACACAAATGCTGGAATCCGTCTCTTCATTTCAATCTCCCGGACCAATCCGGGCCCCCGAGCATTTGCCCCCTGTTACCTCCTATCGGCAGGCTTCGCACAATGAATAATCCTGAAAAAGGCCGTCGGCTGCCCCTGGGAGTGCCGCACGCTAGGCCAGGGGATCGCCGAAAGGGCGGTGCTTTGTCACAGAGCACGGCTTTAGCCGTGTCGATAAGGCGAATAGGATGAGCGGGCTTTACAGGCTGCGGAAAAACTCGATTTGAGTTCGTTTTGAAAGGGCACGACTTCAGTCGTGCCGATAACGGCAATAGAATGAGCGTGGCTTTAGCCACTGAGGGATGCTTTTGAGAACTTGTTGGTCAATACAAGGACTTTTCCGCAGCCTGTTTAGAAGTCCTGGGCGATATTTTCCAGCAGATTCTGCCCAAACAAGGCCTTTTCCGCAGCCTGTTTAGCCGTGCCGAAACCAACATCCAAAACAGTCCGGGCTTTGCAGCCTGCAGAAAAACTCATGCGGACGGTGGGTCGGGACTTCGGTCCCGGAACAAAGGCAACGAAATCGACGCGGCTTTAGCCGCTGCGGTTTGCTTTTCTGCCCCACTTGCCCGATATTCTCCCTTTTTCTGCAGCCTCTGGCGGGGCGGCCTGCAGGGTCCGGCCCCTATATTCAGGCCGCCTCGTCCGGGTTGGCCCATGCGTCCACATGCCAGGATTTCGCCAGCGACCTGCGGCAGGCTTGCGCCAGGTTCAGCGAAAGCTGCAGCAGTCCCTCCCGTTCCATATCCATATTCATATTCACGGGCGGAGCCTCCGGCGTCTCCACTGCGTCCTGGACCGCGGCGCTCGGTGCCGGGCCGACTGCGGCCCTGGCTTCGATGGCCTGGATGCCGTGCCGGAAATCGCGCATGGCCAGGGCCACCTCCTCGTTCTCAACCAGCGCCAGCTCGCCTGAATAGAGCTCCAGGAACCGCTTGATCGCCGCCTGCACATCGCGATCTTCCTCCGATGTGGCAACCACCGCCGCAGCCCGGGTTACGTCGGTATAGAGCTCCAGTTGCCTCTGCAGAAAGGGCTTGGTGGCCTCAATGATCCGGGCGCGGTTGGCACGTTCTGCATCGGCCGCGGCGGCTGCGAGCTCGCTGCGCGATTTCTCGCGCCAGGTATAGACGGTCCAAAGAAAAGTGCCCAGGGCGCCTACCGTGCCAAGCGCCTTGTATAGGTTGTCGAAAGAGGTTTGGTCGGCGAAAACGCAAATCATGATGGCTCGATAGTAACTGCGGTCGGCCAGATTCGTCACAGGGAAACCTGCACCGATCCATCCGCCCGATTAGCGGTGCCGCTTTCCTTCTCTTGCAGCAAAGAAGCAAAGTCGACGGCCCCGAATTCTGGAGCATACTGGATGGCGAAGCGAAAAGGAGACCCTTCCATGTCTCGTTTCTCATCGTTCGCCGCGATTCTTCTGCTTCCGGCCCTGGTCCTGGGTCAGCAGGCCGGATCCGACGCCCCGCCCCAAACCCTTCTGCACGTCACCAGCCGCCTGGTTTATGTCGATGTCCTGGTGCGCGACGCGCAAGGCCACGTCGTCCAGGGCCTGAGGAAGCAAGACTTCCAGGTGAAAGAAGACGGGAAGCCGCAGTCCATTGAGTTTTTTACCGCCCACACCCCCGAGCCCAGGAGCACGACCCCAGCGGATTTGGCGCCCAGGACCGAATTCTCCAATGCCAATCCCCGCAGCGCCGACAAGGCAATCACCATCGTGTTGTTTGACCTGCTGAATACGCCCAGCGACGACCAGTTGACCGCGCGCCAGCAGATGCTCAAATTCCTGAACATCATGCCTGCGGGCGAGCACATGGCGCTGTTCACGCTCGGCAAAGGGTTGCAGATGGTGCAGGGCGAGACAGGAAGCGCTGCGCTGCGGGCGGCCGCTGAAAAAATGCTTCGGCCCACGGGTTCGAGCCTCGAAGTGTCCCGCACCGGGGCGGCCCAGGGCAGCATGATCGCAGCCAACTCCGTGGCGCAACTCGGCCGCATCGCAGGCTCCACCGCCATGTCCAGATCTGGCCCGGGCTTCGATTCCCAGAGCGCCGAGGTCAGAGCGCGCTCCACCATCTCGGCATTGGGGCAATTGGCCAACGCCATGTCCGGCTATGCTGGCCGCAAGAGCCTTTATTGGCTTTCGGAGAGCTTTCCGCTTTCCATCGACATCGTTGGTCCGCCCACAACCGGCGGGGTCAGCGGCACGCCGACCCAGTTCACCGTCAGCATGAATAACCTGCAAGGCCACTTCAGCCAAACCTCCAAGCAGGAGATGGCAGCGACGCTCAACCTGCTGGCCAGCGCCCGCATCGCCGTTTATCCCACCAGCGTCTTCGGACTCGCCACGCAGTCGGCCACCGCCGCCCTCGGTGGTCCGGTCGTCGGGGGCGGCCTGCCCGACGACCCGCGCGGAGGCACCTTCACCCTGAACAACCTCAAAAGCGAGATGGACGACCTGGCGCGCGTCACCGGCGGCCAAGCCATCTTCGGCACCAACGACGTGGCCGGAGCCACGCAGAGCACCTTCGAGGACGGCGCAACCTATTACTCGCTCGCCTATCGGCCCACCAACGCCAATTGGAACGGCAATTTCCGCCAGATCGAGGTGACGGCGGAGGGCGGCGGCTCGCTCACATACCGGCGCGGCTACTTCGCGGTTGCCGACGGCAAGCCTGCGGACACAGCCAACGACCTTGAAACCGTGCTCCAGCCCGGCGTCCCCGAAGCCAGCGGTCTGCGCCTCCGTTCCCAGGTTCTGCCGCCCGACCCGCAGCATCCCGGGCTCCAGGTGCAATCCACGGTCGACGCCTCGGATGTCGACTTCACCACCACGCCCGACGGCCACCGCCACGCCAAACTGGCCGTGCAACTGATCGCCTACAGCGACTCCGCACAGCAGGCCAAGACCCTGCCCCAAACCTCCGGCAATCTGAACATCGACCTCGACCCCGACCGCTACAACTTCATCCTCAAGGCCGGAATCGCCTTTCGCCAGCAATTGCCCCTCAAGCCGGGCAGATACCATGTGATGCTCGGCGTAAGCGACCAGGGCAGCCACAAACTGGGCACAATGGAGATGCCGCTGGCCGTGCCGGCAAGCTGACGGGGGCCCGGGTTGAGGACCAACGCTCGCAACGCGGTGCAAGCGGCTTATTTCGACTCCGCGCCTCCCGAATCGATCCGGCTGCGCCTGGTTCGCGACGAGGTGCTGGCCGTGGCACGATGGACCCGCCCGATCTACGGCTGGTCGTTTCTAGGCGGCCTTGTTGACTCGCAGGGTGACGCGCAAACCGGCGGCGGTGGCCATCTTCACCAGCATGTCCAGCCCGAAGGCATCGATCTTGCCGTGAATGAGGTTGGAGATGCGCGGCTGGGTGACGCCGAAGACTTTGGCGGCCTGGGCTTGGGTCAGGCCTTCGCTCTTGATGTTCCGCGTGAGCGCCAGCATGAGCACGGAGCGGAGCTTCAGGTTCTCAGCTTTGCCCGGATCGGGCTCGATGGCGTCCCAGACGCTCTTGTAGACCTTGGTCTTCGTCATTTCCCCATCTCCCGGACGAGTTCCTTGTAACGCCGCTTGGCCAGATCGATGTCGTTGTCGTCTGTCTTGCGCGTTTTCTTCTGAAAACAATGCAGGACATATACCGCGTGGGGAAATGTCGCTACATAGATGGCCCGAAAAGCGCCGTCCTTCTCGTGGATCCGAATTTCTCTCACGCCGGGGCCGATTCCGGTCATCGGCTTCCAGTCGTCTGGATCTTCGCCTTCCTGCACCTGGAAAAGCTGAAAGCCCGCTTTTCGCCGGGCGGCGGCTGGAAACCGGGACAGATCCTCCAAAGCGCTGCCACGAAACTCGATGGGCCTTGCCGGTCTTTCCACGCTGCCATTATATAGAATTTTGCATAATGCGGACCAAGAATTCTCTGTCCGGGGCTCGTGGTTTTTCCGGGCCCGAAAGGCTGGGCTTTGGCAGACGGCTGCTCGGGTCTTTGCTTTCCCAGGTCCCAGAAGCGGGAACGGGGAACCCGCCAGAGGGCATCTGGGAGACGGACGGATCAAGCCACCCGAACGCGAGCTTTCGAAACGCCCTCGGGAGTGGGATGCACCGAGATTCTGATGTCCTGCCCAAGCAGCATGAGCAAGCGCATCAGCCTCTCGATGGAGAACCCCGCCAGGCGGCCGCGAAGCAGCATCGAGACCTTGGGCTGGTCGAGTCCAAGCAGCTTGGCGGCTTTCGCCTGGGTGAGCTTGCGCTCCTGAATGAGCACAGAAATCTTGTTGGCCAGTTCAGCCTTGGCCAACGCCTCTTCCGGCTCCCGCAAACCGAGGTCGGCGAAGACATTTCCGCTGCTGACAACGTAATCTAGCTCCTGCTTCGGCATGTTCAGGCCTCCCGTTCGCGGTCAATCTCGATGGCTCGCTGGAGCCTCTGTCTTACCAGGTCGATTTCACTCTTGGGCGTCGCAATTCCGTGTTTCGACTTCTTCTGGAAAGCGTGTAAGACATAGACGGCATGCTCAAGCCTGACGGTGTAGACGGTGCGAAACGTGTCGGCACGGTGGTCCGAGACCACTTCCAGGATTCCGCCCGGGAAGCCTCTCAGCGGCTTGGCATCCGGATGCTTGTTGCCCATTTGCGCCTGATAGAGAGCAAAACCAACGTGGCGCTGTACCGGTTCCGGGAACCCGGACAAGATGCGGTACGAGTTACCAACGAAGAGCAATTCTTTCATCGTGCGGTTTGCTCAGGGTCCAATATGCCAGATTTGGCATGAGCCGTCAAGAGATGTTGGGTTGAAGAGGTTCCCGGTATCCCAGGGCCCAGAAGCGGGACCTGGGCCAACCGCCGAAAGGGAAAGCGAGCTGAGGCGGGCTCGTCCCAGCGTTCCGCTGAACTCCACATTGGGGCTATTGTCATGGCCTCACTGCACGAGGGTTTTCTTTTTTTCATTTTCAAGCAGGTGGAACAAGATTCAGCGGTATGCAAGGATTTGGGGCCGCAGAGGCTCCAATCAATAGATTGAACCCAGGTTTCCATAGTTTCTGGCTGCGCATGAGCGTTCATGCGCAGCCAGAAACTATGGAAACTAATTTGGACTAAAGGAAACAAGGAAAGATATTCCTGTTTAACTTCGACGACAATATTCAAAACAAATAACTTAATGTTGTTTTCGATGCGTGAATAGGCGCCGACATATATCTATTATTCTCTTAAACTGCCCAATAACGCCTATTCATTTTGGGGTTCTCGGGCACATCGGCCGGGATGGTTAGCTCTGTTTCTATTCTAAGTAATTGAGGTAAAAAGGGTTGATTTGTATTTTTTTTCTTGATGGCTTGAGGATTCCTGTTGCGGTTGGAGTCGATCTATTAGATAATTGCATTTTGAAGGTGCGCTATGCGGCGGCCGTCGACAGGAGAGGAGAGGGAATGCCACCGAAATCTGGCGTTGCGAAAAGGCGGGAAGCGATTCGTCAGGAATACTGGCCGACCGAGGATCTTTGGACCGGCGAAAGGGAGGCCGGATGGTTCCCAGCGCCCAGGTCGCTTCCACTCATCCTGGTGCTGCTTTCTTCGAAAGAGATCAGCAGTGGCAAGGACCCCTCAACCGTTTACCTCGACTTGCTGAGCCGACAAAGAGGAGAGGGCGTAGTTGAGATGGCGCACGAGGCAGAACACGCATTTGCGGCCGGATACGAAGGCAAGAGGGCAATTCGCACGTGGGAAGAGAGAATGCGGGTCCTTGAAGAGCTAGGGTTTATCCGGACGGTGAAGATCGGGAACCAGCGGCATAAATATGCAGCCATTGTGCACCCTACCGCTGCGGTTCAAGGCCTTCGGAAGCAGAACAGGATTTCGGAAGCTTGGTGGAGGGCGTACATCGATAATAAGAGGGCCTCCGGAGAGGCAACATACGAGGATCGGCCAGTGGAGAGCCCTGCAGCCTGAGATCATTTGTCGGCTGCCTCGGCAGTGAGGCAACTTACAACCCTCTTCTAAAGTTGGAGGTTGGAGACCATGTTGATGAGAAGAGTATTAGCCTGCCGTCATCAAGCTCGCCGTGACGTCGGGCCAAAACAGAAAGGCCCGAATCGCTGATCTCTTGGCGGGGACGCGATTCGAGCCGTGGTGAGTGTCTAGTTCTGTCCGCCCCTCGCCTTGCGGCGGGGGCGATTGTAGAGGGTACTGCGGGGCCTTCATGGCCCCCACCCCTCTGTATTGTCCATTGTAGTTCACCCGGGGCACGGCCCCAAGGACAAAACAAATGGCACTTTACAAGTACAGCACGCATTTGTACCAGTCGGTCAACACCGAGTTCGATAAAGAGTACGAGCCAGGTTCAACCGCAGCTTGGTCTGGAATATACCGTTGCACGGGCTGTGGCCGTGAAGTCGTTCACACGACCGGAAAGCCAATCCCGCCGCAAAACCATCACCAACACACGACGAATCAAGGAAAAATCAGGTGGAGGCTAGTAGTAACCGATTCTCCTGATCCCTCCTAGTTAATTGGTCTGCTCTACTCCCGTTCTAGGCCCCGGAGTGGGGCTTAGAACGGGAATACCGATTGGTTTCTGGCCTTGCCTACGCCTTCACCAGCACCGCGCCGTTCAGCCGTTCCTTGACCAGTTCATGCCCCCGGCTGAACAGCTCTTCCAGCGGCAGTTTGCCCGCCTCCACATCGGCCAAAATCGCCTTCTGCGCCACGTACTCCTTGTTGACGATGCCGGCTTTGGACTGCAACATGCGCCAGGACTTGCGGCGCTCGGTGCAGAACATGACTAACTGGCGGCTGAGGGCGTAGTAAGTCTTCTTGCCGGCATCCTCGACGGTGATGTAGACGCCGAAGTCGGGGATGAAGGCTCGGTGTTTGGGGTCGAGATAGCGGCGGTAGACCACATCCTGCTGCGTGATCCGAACCAGCATGTTATCCAGCGGAATGAGCTTGGCCGCGGCCTCGGGCTTGAGCTTCTTCAGGTGGTTGCGGAAGCGGGCTTCCGTGGTGCACCAGTGGGCCACGGTGTAACGGCGAATGTCGCCGCTGACCTTGTCCTTGGTCTCGTACCAATCCAAATCGATGGACGGGTTGCCCTTGAGGTCGAGGGCTTCCTGGTAGGTTTCGCCGAGGCGCGGGTTGAAGACGAACTCGGGCACGCCGCGGGAGTCGCGCACGCGCTGGGCCTGGA
>CAZLMY010000024.1:0-49553 GCA_964560845.1 uncultured Occallatibacter sp.
GCCGAGTGGCGCCTTGGCCGCCGCAATACCGGCCTTGTATTCGCCTCGGCTATTTTCGCAACCAAAGTCGGCTGGGCGATCGGCTCGTGGGTCTTCGGCCTGGTGCTGAGCTTCTTCGGGTATGCGGCCAATGTGGAACAAACCAGCAGCTCGATCTTGGGGATCGTTCTCTCTACCAGTTGGATCCCTTGCGCGATGATGGTGGCGGCGGCCGCTCTGATGCAGTTCTATCCGCTCACCGAAGCCATGATGATCAAGATCGAGGCGGACTTGAAGCAGCGTCGAGGAGAGATCGAAGCGTGAAGCCTTCCTTCCTGAAAGCTGCCTTGCTTTGCGCAATGGTCTTGGGCTTCCCCGCTTTGGCGGAGGGTGCCCATGTACCCAAGACAAGTCCCGATCTGACCGTGCAGAAGTGGTATGGCAATGCGATCGACTACTCCGGGTACCGCGAGGGCCAGACCCCGAAGTTGAAGAAGTTCCCTACCCAGGCGCAGATTCTGGAAGACCTCAAGATTCTGAAGAGGAACTGGAAGCTCATTCTGCTCTATGGAGGGGACCAGCACTCCCGCGATGTGCTTGAGGTGATCCAGAAGAACAAGCTGGGGATCAAGGTGGTGGTCGGGCTCTGGCTCGACGGCCACCCGGGCTTTGAAGCTGAGAACGCCGAGCAGGTTGCGACGGCAATCGAATTGGCCAATCGATACCCGAAGATTGTTTTGGCGGTGAATGTCGGCAACGAGATCCTGGTCACCTGGTCCGATCACAAACTGACCGAAGACAAGGCTATCGAATACGTCGAGCAGGTGCGCAAGGCGGTGAAATGCCCGGTGACGGTGGCGGACGACTTCCTTTATTGGCGGCAGCCGGAAGCCAAGCTGGCCGACCACGTCGATTTCATCATCATGCACGCCTATCCGATGTGGGGCCACGAGGACATCGACACGGCCATGGCCTCCACCATCAAGGACTTTGAGAGCGTCCGCAAGGCGCATCCCGGCAAGACCATCGTGATCGGCGAAGCCGGCTGGGCGAGCTATTCGGTGGGTGACCAGCACGTGCCGCGGGCCGGCGATGAAGTCAAGCAGAAACGCTATTACGAAGGGCTCAACGCGTGGTCCAAGGCCAATAACGTGACCACCTTCTACTTTGAGGCATTCGACGAGCCGTGGAAGGGGACGGGGACCGAGGGGCACTGGGGCCTGTTCTCAGTAGACCGCAAGGCCAAGCTGGCGATGCAGGTGTTGTATCCGGACCTGATGCCAACCGGGCCGACCTCACCGAGTTACGACGCGCCTGCGGCTCCCGCCGCAAGATAGGTCAATCGGGCAAGGAAGTGGCTGAGAATCCTTGCCCGCAGGCGCGAGAGGCAGAACCAGAATCAAAGGAGATTCAATGAGCACGGCATTTGTGGGAGAGACACTCCTCAGGAGTACTGCGTCGAAAGTGGAAGGCGGCCCCGTCGAAATCGGCGGAGAGCGCTTCTACCGCATCGTCAATTACGACACCATGCCGCCGTTTCTGATGAGCATCGTGAGCGACACGGATCAGTGGATGTTCGTCTCATCGACTGGCGCCCTGACGGCTGGACGCAGAGACCCGGACCGTGCTCTATTCCCCTATTACACCGACGACCGCATCCACGACAGCCAGGACCAGACCGGCGGGAAAACCATCTTGCGCGTTACCCGCGGCGGTCGAACCGCGTTGTGGGAGCCTTTTTCATCGCGCTACGAGGGCCTCTACCGGGTCACGTGCAGCCTGTCGAAGAGCATCTACAGCAACAAGGTTGTGTTCGAGGAAGTCAACCACGACCTGGGGCTTTGCTTCAGCAGCGGATGGGCGATGAGCAACAAATTCGGCTTCGTGCGCCAGGCGTCTCTGAAGAACCTGGGCGCCGAGCCGGTGGAAGTCGATCTGCTGGATGGCATCCAGAACCTGCTGCCGCACGGCGTGACGCGGCGCTTCCAGATGGAATACAGCACCCTGGTGGACGGCTACAAAGAGAACGAGCTGGAACCGGAGACAGGGCTGGGGCTGTTCAAGCTCAGTTCCGTTCCCGCCGACAAGCCCGAGCCCAACGAAGCGCTGCGCGTCACCACGGTCTGGTCGGAAGGCCTCGATACTGGCTGCCGGCTCCTGTGCGCCGCGCAACTCGACCGCTTTCGGCATGGCCATTCGCTCCGTGAAGAAACCCTCATTCGCGGCCGCCGCGGGGCCTATTTCGTGAATGCCCACCTGTCTCTTGCCCCTGGCGCAGCCAAAGAGTGGAGCATCGTTGCGGAAATCGATCAGGACGCGGCCGGCGTCGCTCGCCTGGTGAGCCTCCTCAAGTCTGGCGGCAATCTTCGCGACCGGCTCGATGAAGACCTGGCAACCTGCACCGCCAACCTGGTGCGCATCGTCGCAGCGGCCGATGGCCTGCAATGCACCGGCGACGATCTCAGCGCCGACCGGCACTTCTCCAACGCCCTGTTCAACACCATGCGCGGCGGCATTCCCGACAATGGCTACCAGGTTTCCCGAGCCGACTTCATGATGTTTATCGGCAAGTCCAACCGTGCGGTGGCCGAGCGCCAAGCCGCCTACTTCGACGGCCTTCCAGAAACCTTGCCGCACAGCGAACTGCTGGCGCTGGCCTCGAAACGGAACGATCCCGACCTGGAGCGCCTGGCCCACGAATACCTGCCGTTGACGTTCAGCCGCCGTCACGGAGATCCCAGCCGGCCCTGGAACATCTTTGCCATCGAGGTGCAGGACGAGCAGGGCAAGCGGGTTCTCAACTATCAGGGCAACTGGCGCGACATCTTTCAGAACTGGGAGGCGCTCGCGCTCTCTTTCCCCGGCTTTGTCGAGAGCATGATCTTCAAGTTTGCCGACTCTTCAACGGCGGACGGCTACAACCCTTACCGCGTGATGCGAGACGGCTTCGACTGGGAGGTGGTCGATCCCCACGATGCCTGGTCGTTCATCGGCTACTGGGGCGATCACCAGGTGGCCTATCTGCTCAAGCTGCTTGAAGTCTCGGCACGCTACCACCCGGGCGCGCTGGCCGGTTTGCTGGGTCGCCGTGTCTTTACTTATGCCAACGTTCCCTATCGCATCAAGCCGCACAGAGCGATTCTTCAAGATCCACGCAGCACCATCGACTTCGACGCGGAACTCGATCGCCGGATTCAAAAGCGCGCAGCCTCCATGGGCGCGGACGGCAAGGCCTTGCCCGGACCGGATGGTGAGCCGTACCGCGTGACCCTGACGGAAAAGCTGCTGGTCCTGGTGTTGGCTCGGCTGTTCAACTTCATCCCCGAAGCCGGCCTGTGGATGAACACCCAGCGCCCGGAGTGGAACGACGCCAACAACGCCCTGGTGGGCTCCGGCGTGTCCATGGTCACCCTCTACTTTCTGCGCCGCTTTCTGCTTTTCAGCCGGGATCTGTTCACAACGTCCACGTCGGCGCTCGAGGTCTCAAGTGAAGTGGCCGAGGCCCTGCGGCAGGTCACCGAAGCGCTCGAAAGCCATGCCGGGCTCTTGGCGGGGCCCATCCCAGACCTCGATCGCAAGCAACTCCTCGATGCCTTGGGCACAGCCGGAAGCAACTATCGGGCAGGCCTCTATGAAGACGGATTCTCCGGCAAGCAGACGGAACTCGAGAGCACAAGGCTGGTAGCCTTCTGCGACTTGACCCTTCACTATATCGACCACTCCATCCGCGCCAACCGCCGAGAAGATGGCCTGTATCACGCCTACAACCTCATGAAGGTCGACGGCGAAAAGGTCGTCATCCGCCGTCTCTACGAGATGCTAGAAGGCCAGGTGGCTGTGCTAAGCTCCGGTGCGCTGTCCGCGCAGGAGTCGGTTGCCCTGCTCGACGCTCTGCGCAACAGCAGCCTCTATCGTGCCGACCAGGACAGCTACATTCTTTATCCCGACCGCAAATTGCCGGGCTTCTTCGAGAAGAACAACATTCCGGCAGCGGCCATTGAGAATTCAAAGCCGCTGGCGGACATGATTGCGCGCGGCGACACACGCATCGTGGTCCAGGACTGCAATGGCGTGGCCCACTTCAATGCAGCTTGCCGGAACAGCTCGCTGTTGAAACAGGCTATATTGCCCCTGGCCTTGGCGGATGAAGAAAACGCGGCAATCCAGGCGCTCTATGAGCGGGTGTTCGACCACCAGTCGTTCACAGGCCGCTCCGGGACGTTCTACAAATACGAAGGCCTTGGGTGCATTTACTGGCACATGGTTTCCAAGCTCCTTCTGGCAGTCCAGGAAGTGCTGGAACGGGCCGGCTCTGCCGGTGAGGCCCCCGTCTTGATCCAGCGCCTTATGAGCCGTTATCGGGAAATCCGTGAAGGCATCGGCGTCCACAAATCCCCGGAGCTCTACGGCGCCATTCCCACCGATCCTTACTCGCACACCCCGGGCTTTGCGGGAGCACAACAGCCCGGCATGACCGGCCAGGTGAAGGAGGATCTCATCTCGCGGCTCGGCGAAATGGGCGTCGTGGTCGAAGGCGGCCAACTCTTGTTCCGGCGTGACCTGGTGAACCGCAACGAGTTCCTGACGTCCCCGAGACAGTTCCATTTCTACAATCTCGACGGCCGACTATGCACTCTCGATCTTGACCCTGGCTCGATGGCGTTCACCACTTGCCAAGTGCCCGTCGTTGCCCATCGCGAGGGGCGACAGAGGATAGAAGTCACCCGCGCCGGCCAGTCCCGCGAAACGGTTGAAAGCCTCAGCCTCGGCGCTGAGACCAGTGCCGCGATCTTCGAGCGTACCGGTGCAGTCAGCCGACTGGACATCTTCTTCGGCTTTGAGAAAGAGAGTTAGTGGGTCCGACAGATCCCCGCTTCAGCTACGGCTGGAGCGGGATCTTCCTGGTTCTTCACGCCCTAGCATAGAGGCTTGCAGTCAGGCCGGACGGTAACCAACCATGTCAGTTATGACGGTTACACCTTAACGCGCCGTCCCCTCCGGCAGGCGGCGCGATCCTCTCAACCCAGCCGACGATCCGGGGACCGCGATCCGCATGTTCGCATTTGCGTTCTAGCAACAACTGAGCTATTGTCAACTCGATCCTGCCAGGCATAGAGAACCCACGATGAAACTCAAGCGGCGGACGATGGCGGTTGTTGCAATCGCAGCGGCCTTGATGTGTCTGGCCATCGCCGGAGTCGTCGTATGGCGCGTGGAAGGCGCCTTGGGCAGCTCAAGGCGTCAGGCCGCGGAACGGGACCAGCTCGCCGTTGAGGTCAGGTTGCTTGGAATCCAGGCGAATCCAGGCTTCGAGGGCATCACTGCGCCCGCCGTATTCAAGAGCGCCGCGCAGTTTCAAGGGCATCTTTATCTTTCCGGTCCGGCTGGACTCTTTGCCTATGCGCCGGATGGAAGCCTGGAACACTTCTATCGCACAGGGATGGACCTGCCAGCCGCTGTTTTGGGGCAAATGGCGGTTGGCACGCTGAGCGATTCGCGCCAGCCCGAGTTGCTGATTGCCACTTTGGGCGAAGGCGTCCTGGCTTTCGATGGGCAACGATTCCGGCAAATTCGGGCCGGGCAGTACGAGGCGCGCACGGTCACCGCCCTTTTGCCGCTGGCGTCTGGGCGGCTGCTGGTGGGCACGGCCAAGCTGGGTTTGCTGATCTACGACGGCAAGACGCTGAAGCGCTTCCACCTCACCACGGACAATGTTCATGTGAACTGCCTGGCCGGCACTGAAGCCGAATTGTGGGTGGGCACTCTCAACGATGGGCTGCTCCACTGGCGTGGCGGCCAGACCGAGGGGATCGGCGACGAGCAGGGACTCCCGGACCAGCGAGTGGAACAGATTGCGCTGGCCAACGGGAAAGCTTACATTGGCACGCCGATGGGCGTGGCGGAGGTACGCGAAGGCAAGGTCGAGCGTGTGTTGGCCAAGGGCAGGTATGCCCATTCTCTGCTGGTGGATGGAGACACGCTGTTGGTGGGTCAGATGGACGCTGGCGTCATGCGCGTCTCGCTTGCAGGCCAGGGAAACGACGACCGGGCGCGCAGGCCGATTGTTGTCCGGGTTGTCGAACTGCCTGCGCAAGGTTCCAAGCCTGCAGCCTTCGCGACCTCAAGCCCGGTGGAGCAGTTTCTGGCAGTGGGAGACAGCCGCTACGCTTTGGCGGCCGACGGGCTGCTGCAACTGGAGCCGGATGGAACATGGCGCAAAGCGCTCGGCGGCGGACCCTCGCAGTTGACCGACCGGGATGTCTCGGCGTTACTCGTAGCGTCCGATGGGCGGCTCTGGGTAGGCTACTTCGACCGCGGACTCGACATTGTGCCGGCGACCGGCGGAGCGGTGCAGCATGTCGAGAACGACCACGTTTTCTGCGTGAACCGCATCGTGGAAGACGGCCGGGACGGCGCGGTCGCCGTGGCCACGGCGAATGGCCTGGTTCTGTTCGACCGGGATGGCCGGCAGAAGCAGGTTCTGGGGCGCGATGCAGGGTTGATTGCCGATCACGTGACCGATGTGGCTCTTGAGGCCGACGGCATGGCTCTGGCGACTCCGGCGGGCATCACATTCCTGGACAAGAGCGGTCCTCACAGCCTGTATGCGTTTCAGGGATTGGTGAATAACCACGTGTATGCCCTGGGTGTGAACGGAGACATGCTGGTTGCCGGGACCCTGGGCGGCATTTCGGTGTTGACCGGCGATCAAGTGCGCAGGAACTTCACAACCGCGAATTCAGGTTTAAAGCACAATTGGATTACCGCGCTGGCAGCTGTCGGCAATGACTGGCTGGTCGGCACCTATGGCGCGGGGGTGCTGCGCCTCACGCCCGACGGCAGCATCTCTGCAACCGACGCGACGCGTTTGGGCGTGGTGGTGAATCCCACGGCCATGGCGGCGGACGGCCGAATGGTGTTGGCGGGGACGCTGGGCCAAGGATTGTTGGTGGGCGATGCCACCGGAACGCGATGGAGGACGGTCACCGCCGGACTACCTTCGCTCAATGTCACAGCGCTGGCGATACACGATGGCGTGGTGTATGTGGGTACGGAAAACGGGCTGGTGAAGATCGCAGAGAACCGGCTGTGACGAGCGAGTGAATACGTGAGCAAGTGGTGAATTGAGGGAAGAGATGAGACGGGCAGGAAAGACGCGAACAGGTTGGGCATTGATGCTGTTTCTGGCAGCCGCGGCGGCTCATGCGGACACCGGCGTTCTGGTTCCGACCAACAAGCAGGCTCCCGACCCCTCGATCCTGTCGCTGACCGAGATGCAGGCAGAGATCCACGTTGATAATGGCGACGCTCGGGTCTGGGTCCGCCAGATCTTCACCAACCACACAGGTTCCCCGCAGGAAGGCAACTACCTGTTTGCCCTTCCGGGCGGGACAACCGTCTCGGACTTTGCCGTCTGGGACGGTCCTGTACGCATTCCCGCAGTGATTCTGGAGCGGAAGCGGGCCAAGGCGCTTTACCAGGAACTGAAGAGCCAGGCCATCGATCCCGGCCTTTTGGAGCAGGGCGAGCGCAGCGAGGACGACGCCCGGCGCAACTCGGTCTTCAGCGCACACATTGTTCCAATCCCGGCCTACGGCACCAAGCGCCTGGAGATCGAGTATCACGAGCACATCCCGGTGTCGGCGCGGAAGAGCTACTTCCTGCTGCCGCTAAAGCCCGATGCCTATGCCAGCCAGACGGTGCAGAAGCTCTCCATTCACTTTGAATTGCATACCGCCGCGCGCATGAAGGACTTCGCCTTTCAGGGCAAGAGCCTTCCCTTTCACATTGACCAGCAGGATGAGCACACGATCCGGGCAACGGTGGAGGCGGCGAATGCGGACCTGGCCGAGGATTTCGCCACCGTCTGGTCGGTCAACGAGCCCGCCAATGCGCTTGAGGTGATCACCTTCCGCGATCCCAATCCTGCTAGTCCTTTGCTCGATGTGAGCGGCCCTCAGCCGACGGCCCAACCCGCTCCGAATCAAAAGGGAAAGCCGCAGGCATCGCAGGAGCCGGGCTTCTTTGAGACGCTGGCGCAACTGTCTGCTCCGCAGGCGGCTAGCCCTGCCGGGAGCGGTGGGCGCACGGTAGTGGTGCTGATGGACACCTCGCTCTCGATGCAGTGGGAGAAGCTGGAACGCAGCTATGCGGCGGCGGCCAAGCTGTTGCAAAACCTGGGGCCGCAAGACAGGTTCAACCTGCTGCTGTTTAACACCAAAGTCGACAGCTTCAAGCCGGCGCCGGTGACCGCTGAGTTGGCCCAAGTGACGGCGGCCATGGATTGGCTGCGGCAGAGCCATTTGCGCGGCGGAACGGATTTGCAGAAAGCGCTCGAACAGGGGTTGGGGCAGTTCAACGGGCCGGGCGCTACAACGGAAGGGTCTGCGCTGGTGCTGCTGACTGACGGCGAGGCCACCCGCGGGCTTATCAAGAGCGGCAAGCTGGCCGACTGGTACGCAGCCAAATGGAAGCAGATTCCCGCGGATCGCCGGCCCAAGACCGATGTCTTTGCGGTGGGAGACGATGCCAATCTGCCCCTGCTGCGCATGTTGAGTCGCAATGGCGGTGTGATGGAGCAGTTGCTTTCAACCGAACCAGTGGACTACAAACTGGCCGCGTTTCTGGGTAAGGTGGGGCGCAACCCGATCGGCGACTTGGGGCTGACCGTCGCCCCGCAGGCCGCCGTCGACAAGGTTTATCCGCTTGAGGATGCGGTGTTCGACGGCGGGGAAGCGCGCTGGGTGGGCCAATACCAGAAGCCGCAGAAGAATGTGGCCTTCAGCGTGGCCGGCCAGCAGGATGGGCGCGGACTGAAGGTGGAGGGCAAGGCAGATTTTCCCGTTCAGGCGATGGAACACGATCAGCTGCCGCGTTTGTGGGCCGGGGCGCGGGTCCAGGCGCTGCTGGAGCAGATTGAACGCGACGGAGAGACCGAAGCGGCTATCAACGAGATCATCCGGCTGGCGCGGCGCTATAAATTCGTCACGCCCTACACCTCGTTTCTGGCCGCGCCCCGGGCATTGTTGCGGCCCCGCGTGATCCGGCCGGGCGACCCGGTGCTGCGCGTGCATACCGACAAGGCAATTGTCTCGGTGATTGCGCTGTTTCCGTTCGGGCTGGAAAAGCCGCTGCGCTATCTGGCCGGCGAGGACGTGTGGCAGACGCGCTTTCTGGCGCCTACAGACATGAAGGACGGCGCCTACCCGGTGCGACTTGTCTTGCGCGATGCCAACGGACAGGTGTATCGCGAGGCGAAGAGCTTTGTGATCGCGTCGACGCCGCCGACGGTCAAGGTGCACATGGAGCGAACGCGCTACCGGGCGGGAGAAACGATTCCGCTGAAGGTCAGTGCTTCCGAGACCACTCGCACACTGACGGCGCGTGTCGAGGGCCTGGCCCCGGTGAGCCTGCGCTGGGATCGCGAACAGGGAGCAAGCACGGGGCAGATCGGTCTTCCGGCGGCCTTGCCTGCGGGTGAATACACGCTTGCGGTGACGGCCGAAGATATGGCGCACAACCTGGGCAGCGCGGAGGTGCGAATTGAAGTGGTTCCGTGAAGGCAAGGTCAGTTTTGGAGCAGGGTTGGCGGTTACGGCTTTGGGCGCGGCCGGTCTTACCGCGTCGGCTTCGCTATTGGTTTGGCAGAGCCCCGGACTCTTGCTCGGGCCGGGCAACGGAATTGTCCTCTGGCTTGAGAATGCCGAGTCTGGCTCGGGCGTGGAGCACGCTCTTTATCGGTTGATGAAGCTCCCGGGCGGAGAGGCGCTTTATCGGCGTTCTCCGCGCGAGACGCGGCCGGAGCTGACGGCGCTCCTGGCTGCCGGGCAAAAACGCGCTGCTCTCTACTCGCTGCGGGCGTTGGAAGACGAACAGGCCTTGGATTTCGAAGCCGCCGAGCGCGACTGGAAAAGCTGGGCCGAGAAGGCCGACGACAAGTCCGCCGCCAGCCTCGATCTGGCGGATTTCTACGAGCGTCGATTGAAACCGCAGCCGGAACTCGCGGCGCTGGAAGCTGTTGGTGCGGCCTCGGCGAACCCTAGGGAACGCTGGACGGCGGCCGATCAGCAGCGATCCTGGAAGGCCTGGGACAGAGCCCTGGCCGTCGTGGACCGGTATGCCCTCCCACGGAACATGGCAGTCCGGGAGTATGCCGGTTGGGAGCAACGCTATCCCACAGAAAGGGCCGTCTACGAGCGCGAATTCGCCTTCGATCTGGCGGGCAAGGATTTCCCTGCCGCCACCGCTCTGATTGCCCGCTATCGCAAGGCCATTCCCGGCGATGCACTGTTCCCGGTGCGAGCCGAGGCGGATCTTGAAGCAGCGCGCGGCGGTGCCAAGGAGGGGCTTGCGGTTTTCGACCGCAGTTTCGAGCCGTTATGGCCGGCCGAGTTGGTCAAGAGCTACTACGACCTGCTAGTCACCGGACACCAGACCCTGAAGACCCGCGATGCGCTGCGGGCCGGTTTGGAAGCGCATCCGGAAGGCGGAGCCGAAGCGCTGAAAGATGCGGCAAAGCTGTTCTACATCTTTCAGCAGCAAGGGCAACTGGAGGCGGCCAAGGCCGTGCTGGCCCAGTATCGGGTGCGTAAGGATGCCCGGGGAGCCGGTTGGACCGCGGACGAGCTTTACACCCTGGCTCGTTTGCTTGAGGCGGTGCAGGATTTTCCTGAAGCGGCCCGTTACTACTACGCGCTGGCAGCCGACAAGAAGACACCCGCCGCGGAGCAGCGGGGACTGGCGGGGCTGACGCGCGTTCTGCTCACCGCGCCGGAACAGCCGGTGCGTGTGGGCGCCGGCAACCTGTCAATGTACAAGAGCATTGCCACGATGGATCGCGGGCCGGGCTATCTGAACGGCATCTTGTCTTTGTTTTTGAACTCGCAGGATCCAGCCGGGGAGTATGCCAGCCAGGATCAGCTCGCTGTGCCCTACTTTCACCGCGCCAAAGCGGCGGAGCTGCTCACCGACATCGACAAGCGCTTTCCAAATGCCCCGGAACGGGCGGAACTTCATGCGCGACTGATGGATGCCTACGCAGCGTACGGCGAGAGCGATGCCGCGATCCGCGAAGGAACCGGTTTTCTGGCCCAGTTCCCTGCTGACGGGCGCCGGGTCGAAATCGCTCTGGCCGTCGGGGATGTCTACAGCCGGACCAACCAGGCCGACAAGGAGTTTGCCCTCTACAAGAGCCTGCTGAAGGAGCTTGCGGCCAAGGCGGATGGGGTCCCGCTGGGGGCGCCCGGCGCAGAGTATAGCAAGCCGGTTGGCCCGGAACCAGTGAGTGCACCACCGGTTGCAAAGGCCTCGACCGATGGCGATGCCGATGAGCCCCCGCCGCAAAAGCGGGAGCCGGTCTCGGCAGGCGGAGTCCGGTCGGCTCAATACGCGCAGGTCCTGGACAGGTACCTTTCGCGGCTCGTGGCCGCCGACAAATTGCCCGATGCGCTGGCGGTTTTGCGCGGGGAGCTCGACAGCAACCCGCAGGATCCAGGCCTCTATGAAAAGCTGGCTGGCTTTCTCGAACAGAACCGCCTGAACGCCCATGAGGAAGAGGTCTATCAGCGCGCCATCGAGCAATTTCAACAAAGCGGTTTCGGCACCGCCTGGTATGCCAAGCTGGCGCGGTTCTATTTGCGCCAGAGACGGAATCTGGACTACTCGGCCCTCACCCGCAAGGTGACCTCGACCTTTTCCGGAACCGAACTGGAGGGCTATCTGAGCGAAGCTCCGGCACCCGATCAGCGGCTGGCGCTGGAGGTGGATCGCTATGCCCACGACCGCTTCCCGCATGATCTGAGTTTCGTGCGCGATCTGCTGGCCTACTACCGCAGGCACCGCCAGGATGCCGACGCCGAAAAGCTGCTCTGGGAGCACTGGTCGGAGTCGCCCGATCTGCGCGACGAGCTGTTCGAGCTGCTGAGCCGCACCGGGGCTCTCGACGCCCAACTGGACGCCCTCAAGCAGCAGGCTCCGGAGATCGAGAAAGGTGCCTGGACCGCTCTGGCGCAATCCAACCCTGCCGCAGAGCGCTTCTGGATGGAGTCCTGCCTGTGGCAATCGCGCTTTGAACAGAGCGCGGCCCCGGCAGACGCGTTGGCCGCCGAATATCCAGCTGACGAAACGCTGGGCCGCCAGGCATCCTCGCTCTATCGCTCCCTCGCCTATTTCCAGGCCGAAGACACGGACAAGGCCGTGGAGATTGAGAAGCGACTGCTCAGCGCCAAGCCGGACGACTTGGACACTATGGCGCGCATCGGCGACATCTACGCCGACCGCGGGCGCATGGCCGAAGCTGCGCCCTATTGGACGCGCATCACCGAGGCGCATCCCGGAGACGAGAACGGCTACCTGCAGTCGGCCACGGTGTTCTGGGATTACTTCGACTTTCCTTCCGCCTTGGCTCAACTGCGCAAGGGCCGCGAGCGCCTTGCCGATGCGACAGCTTTCGGCTTCCAGGCCGGCGCCATCGAAGAAAGCCAGGGCAACCAGCCGGGTGCGATCAAGGAGTACGTCGCCAGCGCGCTGGGAGACAAGCCCTCGAACGAGAGCCGCGACCGCCTGCTGGCTTTGGCCAAGCGGCCGGTCTCGCGAGCCTTGGTTGAAGCCGAGACCGCGGGGTTGCTCAAGCCCGCAACTCCTTCGAGCGCCGCCATCAGCCTGCGCGTCGGTGTGCTCGATGCCCAGCATCGCAACCAGGACATGGCGCAGGAACTGAAGCAGACGGCCGCGCAAACCGAGTCGTTCGATGTGCTCGATGCCGTAAGCGAAGCGGCCCGTGCACACTCTTTGCCTGAGGTGGAACAACAGTCGCTCCGCCGCCAGATCGCCCTCACCGCCGACCCGGTGCACAGCCTTGAGTTGCGTTACCAGCTTGTGAGCCTGCTTCAGCAGCACAATTCTTCCGCTGCGGCAGCAGAGGTGGATTCGATCTACCGCGAACAGGGCAAGATGCTGGGCGTGGTCCGCGCCACCGTCGATTTCGACTGGAACCATGAGCGCAAGCCGCAGGCAGTCACCGTTCTGCTGGATTCGGCTGAGGTCGCCTATCCCGAGCTGAAACAACAATTCCAGTTGGAAGCCGGCAGAAAGCTGACGGAACTGGGCGACTATGCGCGCTCGAAGAAGATTCTGGAGCGGTTGCTGGCGCAGAAGCCGCTGGATGCGCAAATCGAGGCGGCGCTGGCCGACAATTATGCGCGAAGCGGCGACCAGGCGGGTCTGGAATCGTTCGATCGCGCGGAACTGGCCGGCGTGAAAGCCTCTGCGCTGGTTCGGAACGAAAAGAGCATGCGTCTGGGCCAGTTGCGAAGAGGCATGATCGGCGCGGCATCGCTGCTGGGCAATTGGGGCGATGCGGCAGACCAGTACATCGAGTTGATCAATGCCTATCCCGAGGACCCGGCCTTGGCCGAGGAGGCGGCACTGGTAGCCGGGGCTCATGGGCAGCGCCAGAAGCTTCTCGACTTCTATCGCAAAACCGTGGAGGCATCGCCGCGGGATGCCCGCTGGAGCATCGTGCTGGCCCGCCTCGATACAGCCTTGGAAGACTATCCGGCGGCCATCGAGGCCTACGGCAAGGCCATTCATGTGCGCCCGGAGCAAAAGGATCTATTTCAGGCGAAAGCCGACCTGGAAGAACGATTGCACCGGCTCGACGATGCGGTCGGCGACTACGAGCAGCTCTACAAGCTGAACTACCGCGATCCGCAGTGGATGGAGAAGGCTGCCGAAGCCAGGGCGCGCCAGGGCCGCAACGCCGATGCGGTGAAGGCTCTCGAAGAGGCGTGGATTACGGGGCGTCCTGTCACGTCTGAGAACTACTTCCAGGTGGCCAAACGGCTGGAAGGCTGGGGCCTGCTGACTGAGGCCCGCTGGTATGCCGAGAGGGGCATCGATACGGCTGGCGCCGATCTGCTGGTGGACTCCGGCAATCAATCGGGCGCCGCGACCTATGCGCGAATCATGGCCCGGCAGCGGCAGTGCGACGCGGCCTTTACGCGTCTGGCCATTGCGCGCCACCAGGCTGAAACCGTTCCCCTCACCGCAGTGGCCGAACAGGTTGTGAAACAGGGATTCAGCGCCATTACCAGCGAAGACTGGCGCAGCCGCCGGATTGCCGAGAGGACGGCGCAGGCCAAGCGTGGATTTGCGCAGGCTTTGCAGTCGATGGCCGCCGTGGTTGGCGAATATTCCACTCCGGAAGAAAAGACGCAATTCGAGGCGTGGCTTCAGACCAAGCGCGCCGGGGCGGCCGACGGCAGCGAGCTGCGCGAAGTCTATCTGCCCGCGGTTCAGGCAGCCGGGCTGGTGGAGATGGAATCCGCCATGCTCTGGGAGTTAGCCCAGAAGAGCAGCAATCCGGGGCGCGGCGAGTTGGGCGCATGGCTCCAATTACAGCGTCAACGGGTGCAACTGGAAGGCGTGGGGCCGAAGCTCGAGGCTTTTGCCGAGTCGGTACCGGCCCGGCAAAGGGCCTCGATATGGTCGGATGCAGCCGAGGTTTATCGCACACTTGGGGATAACGCCGGGGAGCTGCGTGCTTTGGATAAGCTGGCGGCATTGCACAACGGGGGTGGAGAAAACCCGCGCTACTATCAATTGCTGTTGGCCGCGCGCCCGCAGGACCTGGTGCAAAGGTCGGCCGGGCGGGGCGCAGGGCAGCGGGCATCCTCAGACAGTGCGGCGCAATTTCTGGTGGCCAACGGCAAGCCCGATCTCGCTCTGGCGGGGATTGCTGCGCGGTCAACAGGCTTGCCGCCGGTTTGGAAGAAAGCGTACTTGGGGCTGACCGGCCTCTATCTGCGCGAACAGTCGCCACAGATTCGGCAAGGCTTCGAAGGCGCGCTGGCTGGAGATGCGACCATCGGCGAACGGCTGGCGCATCCCGTGGACCGAAGCGAGCAACTGGCGGGCGAAGTCTGGTACTACTACGGGTCAAGATTTGGCGAATATCTCGATGAGGAAAAGGATCCCCAGGCTGAAGGCTACCTGGAAGCGGAACTGGAGCACACGCCAGAGAAGTCCCAGGTCTATCTGGATTTGGCGGAATACTCTGCCCAAGCCGGTCGGGCCGATGCGGCATTGATCGACTATCACCACTCGCTCGACCTGAAGAGCGACCAGCCGGCGGTTCTGGACAGCATTGCGGTGCTGGAGTTGAAGCAGGGACGCCAGGCGGATGCGCAAGCTACCTGGCAATTGGCCGTCAAGCAACTGGCCGCCGAGATGGACGCGCGCCATGTGCCGGAAACCTTCTGGGGCGACTTTACACAAGTGCTGGGCGATGCCGCCGCCCATGGGCAATATGGGGCGATAGGCGAACCGGTGGACGCCATGCTGCGCGTCTACCTCGCTCGCAACGGCGCGTACCGGGTGGAATCGCTGCTGGAAGCCGGCTATCACGCCCACGGCGACTCCATGGATTGGCTGCTTTCGATCACTGCCGCTGCCGGCGACCAGGCCAACGTCCTGGGTTCCATTTGGCGAAGCAGCTGGATCGCGAAAGACCAGACGGGCAGGCTTCTGGCCAACATCGTAGAGCTCGATCGCCGCGCCCTCCAGGCCAAACCGGAAGAAGGCACCTGGACACTGGAGAGCCACGAAACCGACCTGATCGATGCGCTTCTGGCTGAAAAGAAGATCGCCGAAGTGCGCGCCGAATTCCAGCGCATTCCCGAGGAAAAGCGCAAATCCGGGCAGTGGCTGAGTGCGGAGCTGCGGCTGGCCGAAGCGGAGGGCAGCCTGCCGCAGACTGTGACGCAGTGGAGAAAACACCCCGAAACGGCTCCCACGTCTGCCAACCTTCGCGGCGCTACCGGCGCATTGAACGCATCGTCGCAGCGGATCGTGGAGCGGTTCATTTACGAGCGCGCCCTCGACGCTCGGGAACTGACCGCGCCCAACTTCCTGGGCCTGGCCGGCATCGACCTGGACGAGGGCGATGTGCCGGGGGCAGTCGCGCTGCTGAAACGCCTCACGCTGATCAGCAGCAACGCCTACGCCGACATGGATTCGTCTGCCAGCCTGCTTGAGACGAAGCACCGCCCGGCGGAGGCAATCCAGTTTCTTGAACCGCTGGCGGCGGCTTTTCCGTGGGAAGCGACCTACAGGATTCGGCTTGCAGAAGCTACGCTGGCCGGAAGTCAAAACCATCAGCCGTCTTTGAGTATGCTGGCCACGGTAGTCGCAGACCCCAAGGCCAAATATGCTGAGCGTGTGGAAGCAGCCAAAGTCTTGAAGGGTCGCAGTCCGGCCAATTTCGCATCCGGCAGCGCGGAGCTGGATTTGCTGGTCCGAGTCGGCTGTCCGAGCGCAGATGAGGTCAACAGGCCTTATTTTGTCGAAGCAAGCCAATCTGCCGCGGCTTGCGCCTCCGACGACAAGACCCGGGAGCGGATCTTGCATCCGGCCATGGGCACCGCGCCGGCGAATCTGGCGTTGCGGCTTCAATATGTCCGGGCATCCTTTCCGGCGGGTTTGGATGCCCGTGCGGTGCTAGCTGCGGAGCCGCTTCTCGAGAGCGGCTCGTTCTTCGGCGAGCGCTATAGCCAGGGAAACGATGCCTTCCTGAATTCAGGAACATATGGCCGGCACAAGATTCCGGTTCTGACGGTCATGAAGCCGGAAGACGCGGCCAAACTTACCTGGTTTGCCATTCATGCCCGAGAAAAACGGCATGAAAACGACGAGGCGCAAAAACTGGCACAGGACGCGTCTGTGCAGGAGCAGGACCCGGGGCGGCGCATTGTCTTCCAGGCGGAAGCCAAGCGACTGGAGACAGAGGTAGCCCGCGAACAGGAGAACGAAGCGCGGGCACCGAAGATTCACGTCGAACTGGACCAGGATCGGGTGGTCCGGCCGCGGTTGCTGCCCGGCATGGCGTTTGTTCCCAAAAAGGCAGCGGCGAGCGAAGGGGATATGGAATGAAACGAAACCTCTGGATTGCAACAGGCGGATTGCTGCTGGGGTGCGCCGTGGTCTTCGCCGTCGGTGCGTTGGAGCAGGCTCTGAACCCCAAGCCGGAGTTGCCGGCTTTGCTGCCCGAGGGCGCATTGCTCTCGATCGAAGCCCGCGATTTCAACTCGTTGCTCCGCGATTGGAACACCTCGGAAGAGAAGCGCGCGTGGCTGGTGAGCGACAACCACGCGGCCTTCAGCAACTCGCGCCTGTTCGGCCGGCTTTCGCAGGCCCAGGATGAGTTCTCGGCTGCTGCGGGATTGCCGGCAGACTCCGATCTGCTGGCAAAGGTCGCGGGCAAGGAGAGCTGCCTGGGACTTTACGACATCGGCAACCTCGAACTTGTCTATGTCACCCGCCTGGACCAACAAGGGATTGAAAGCACGCCCCTTTGGCAGACGCGCGGCAAGTTCGAGCAGCGCACCGAAGCCGGTACCGCATTTTACGTGCACAAGGATGCGCAGTCGTCGAAGACCGCAGCCTTTGCGGCCAAGGATGGCTGGCTGATCCTGGGCACACGGGAAGATCTCGTGGCCGGGGTCCTTGACCGGTTGGCGGGCACGGCTTCGCACAATCTGGCCACCGAGGGTTGGTTTGCCGAAACGGTGAAACAGGCCGCGGGCGACCGCGGCGACCTGCGCATGGTGTTGAATCTAGACAAGATTGTCCGCACCCCCTATTTCCGCAGCTACTGGGTTCAAACCAACGTCACCGAGATGAAGCAGTACACCTCGGCCATCAGCGATCTTTACCGCAGCAGGGAAAGCTATCGCGAAGAGCGCGTGCTGGTGCGCCGGGGTTCTCAGACGGCCGTTCCTCAAGGAGACATCAAGCGTCTGGTGGCCATGGCCCCCGAGGATGCTGGTTTCTACGCTGCGGAGGCGGCGCCTGACCCGGAAGCCCTTGTGCAGCGTCTGCGGGCCAATCTGCTAGAAGTGAAGGCGGCGCAGTCGGCGATGCGGGATATCGATGCACCTGCCCAGGTAGTGGCAGCCAATTTCGGCAGCGTCGACCAGTTGGATGTGCGCATCGACCAGGCACCGGTCGCGGTCAAGCAGGCAGACGCTTTCGAGCAGCTGCGATCGCTGCTTCGCTCGCAATCTCCCGATGCTTCGCTGGAAGTGTTCACCGCGCGGGCGCCCAGGGATGGCGTCTTTTTGTCGCTTCAAACCGCGATGGTGCTTTCGTCGCCGCGAGAGTGGGACGAAAACGCCGTACGCGAAGCGCTGACTTCCGCTCTCCCCTCCGGGCTGAGTGCAGGCAAGCTCGGCGTGCAATGGGCCAGCCGCACGAGCGCGAGCGGAAACTACCAGGCGCTCGATGGTGTGGTGTCACTTTATGCCGCTGTAATGGGAAACCGGCTGCTGCTGGCCAACGATTCGATTCTGCTGGAGCATCTGCTGGCACGGCGTCAGGCCAGCCCGGCGGGAGGGACAGACGGTGTGACCTATGCTGCGCTATTCCGGCACAAGCAGGAGCAGAACAACTTCCGCCTGTTAATGGCCCAACTGGACTTGACCGGGCACAGGGGCGGAACGGAACAGCAAGCAGCGAACGGCCAATCGCCGACATTTTTCTCAGGAAACATGGCCAGCCTCAGCCGCGTCTTCGGGAAAGTGGAGTCGGAGCGCGTCGAGGAAAAAGACCAGGGCGCCCGCGTCACGCAGACGGTTACCTATCGATGGGTGCAGTGAACAAGCGGCAGCACCTGCAGGCAATCCCCATTCAGGCGACGCGCATTACGTTAGCGTTAGGCTGCACGATCTTTCTGGCCTCCGTCACTCCAACCTTCGCCCAACAGGCGGCGGATGCGCAACTGTTTTCCCAGGCAGCTCAAGCGAATCTCGACCGCAACTTCCCCAGCCGGACGATTTCTTACCTGCTGCTGAATGAATTCGGAGACGTGGTGGCGGAACGATGGCCGGATGCGGGACCGGAGAACGATCCTCGACAGGCAGTCTCTCCAGGCTCGCTGGTAAAGCCTTTCATCGCCATTGCTTACGGCGAGCAGCACCACGGAGTATTCCCAGTAGTGAGATGCCGGGGCACGCAAAGCCGATGCTGGCGTCCGGCGGGGCACGGCAGCATCGGACTGGAAGAGGCCATTACCCAGTCGTGCAACGCTTACTTCCTTCAGCTTGCCTCCGGCCTCGATCGCAGCCGCGCGGCTCAGACTTTTGCGCATTTCGGGCTCGTGGGGCCAGATCAGCAAGCCGCGGACGAGAGTCTCGTTGGCCTGGGAGCCGGTTGGAAGGAGCCACCGGTGGCGCTAGCCCGTGCTTTTCTGGAGCTTTCAAAGGAACAGCACCGTGAGACGCAGCGCAGGATTCTGGAAGGGATGCGGGGGTCGGCATCGCGTGGCACGGCGCGCGCAGTCGACGCGATTCTGGGCAAGAATGCGGCCCTGGCCAAGACCGGAACTGCCGCTTGTTCGCATAAGCCAGCGGGCGCGGCCGACGGTTTCACTGTTGTCGTGTACCCGGCAGGACAACCGCGCCTGGTGCTGCTGGTGCGGGTTCATGGCATCACCGGAGCAGAAAGCGCCAAGACGGCCGGTGCTATGCTGCGCTCCCTCCAAGCGAGCGCGCCATGATCGAGACGGTATGCAAGAATCTGTATGGCTTCAGTCTTCCCTTGCTGTTCCTGGTTGTTTCCCTGCCATGCGCCGCCTTGCAGCAGCAAGAGATTCGCTTTGGCGTTCTGGGCCTCTTCCATCCCCGCGAGATGGTACTGGAACAAGGCAGCAGCCAAGTCGTTTCCATCCGCTCGAACGGAGAGGCGGGAACAGCACAGGTGCTCAATGGCGAATCGGGCCATCGCGAAATAGTTCTACGAGTTGCGGGCTCGCATGTAACGGCAGGCAGCGCGTCGGCCAGCAGTTGGACAGCGACGGCCCGGGATGGCAGCCCTGTCGCTTTCCGCCTGATTGTGCCAGGGAAGATTCGCCGCATTTATTTTGGGCGGCTCACGATTCTGGCTCGTAATGGGGAACTGGTGGCAGTGGCCGCCATGGATCGCGAGACTGCGGTGGCCTCCATTGTTGCGGCGGAGATGGACGAAAATGACCCGTTGGAAGCGCTGAAGGCGCAGGCGGTCGCAACCCGCTCCTTTCTGACAGCCGGGCCAAGGCACAAGGATTTCGATTTCTGCGACTCGACGCACTGCCAGTTTCTGAGGTCTCCGCCCGCTGGAACCAGCCGCGCTTTCGCCGCGGTGGCGGCCACGCGCGGGCTGGTGCTCGAATATCGCGGCACGCCGCTGGCTGCGCTTTACTCCAGCCGCTGCGGTGGTCACACGCGGGACCTGCGCGAAACCGGCATGGAGCCCGGAGAGGAATATCCTTACTATGGCGTGCCTTGCGCCTGGTGCCGCGATCATCCGCTGGTCTGGCGTAGCAAGGTTGCCGGCAGTGCCCAGGCACCCAAGCCCGGCGACGAGCCGCAGAGAATCCTGCAAGCTCGCCAGTTCGGTTGGAGCGCGATTCCCGGCAACGACTTTACCGTTGCCGAAGACGGGCGAGGTTGGCAGTTGGCCGGTCATAGCATCGGTCATGGCGTGGGCATGTGCCAGCACGGAGCCAGTGGCATGGCAGCATCGGGAGCCGGCTTCCGCGAGATCTTGGCCCACTATTACCCAAACACAACCTTGGTCTTGCATCCGTGACCTAGACCGATCAAACCGTTCAGCCGACAGGCGCTGCGGCCAATATGGAAAGCCTCGTCCCTGCCGATCACCCAATGGTTCCGGGTGCGGCAGGGACAGGGTGGGATGCGCCGATGAAATCGGCCGTCGGTCAGCCTGGCTAACTAGACCAGCTTGGCGTCGAGGCTGATTTCGGTGTTGTTGGCGAACAGCTTGGAGATGGGGCAGCCGCCCTTGGCATCGGCAGCGGCCTTGTCGAAAGCCTCCTGCGTGGCACCCGGGACGACTGCGGTCGTGGTCAGCGCGATCTTGGTGATGGCGAAGCCGCCTTCGACCTTGGCCAGGGTAACGGCCGCGCTGGTCTCGATCTTCTCCGGCGTGAAGCCGGCGCCGCCCAACTGCGCGCCCAGGGCCATGGAGAAGCAGCTGGCATGAGCCGCCGCAATCAGCTCTTCGGGAGTGGTGCCGCTGTCGGCGCCTTCAAAACGGGTGGCGAAGGAGTAGTTCGCGTTGCTCAGAACGCCTGTTGCCGTGGAGATGGTGCCTTTGCCTTCCTTCAGTGAACCGGTCCAAACCGCACTTGCCTTGCTTGCCATTGTCCCTCCTTGGGGGTCCTGCCAGGTTGATGTGGGGATTGTGTTGCACACCGTGGCTCCGGGGAGGTGGAACCGCGGTGTAATCAGGTTGATACGCAAAATCGCGGCCGGTGTGGTTAGCCCCTTCCGCTTCAAGTCCTATGCTAAACTCTCGACCATGCTTCCGGAGCGGCCCAAAACGTTGGACTCGGCAAATGGCCCCGAAATTTCACATGGTGGAGAGACCGATGCCGGCGCACTGCCGGAGCCTCCGGTTACCCACCACTCCCAGATTTGCCCCAACTGCGGAGCACGGCTCGCCGGACATCACTGCAAGATGGTGTGTCTCGAATGCGGCTACTACATGAGCTGCGCGGACTACTACTGAGCAATCTTGCTACCTTAAGCTTGTCTACAAAGCAGCGGAGGCGAGTGGGCGACCAACCAGGCGCAATCTGGATTTTTCGGTTCTCCTTGGCGTTTCCAGCGCCGGTTCCGAGGAACCTCAGTGCGTGTAAGTCATTTGTTTTCAACATATCAAAATCTGCCTAGACGGCAATTTTCAACGTAACCTATTTATTTTCTATAGGTTAATGCGAAAAGCGGGGAGGGGGAGGATAGGGGTCGGCTGTTTCTTGGGTCGTTTTCGTCCTCAAAATCCCTCGAAAGGGGCCGTGCTGTTGATTTCTCTATCATGCGCCAATCGGGCGTAATTATCTGCAATTCCGATCGGGGTCTGGGTGCAGAGCGGAGATTGGCGTTGCCGGCTGGGAGAGTCCTTGATGCCTCCAGACGCTATGCCGGTTTTCGAAACGGGATGGTGTCTGGATGGGCGATCAAAATGGCGCAACGCGATTCCGGATCCTTGGGCGGTGTCAGAGGAACGATACCGGTCATTGTGGTCTGCATCCGGCCCGTTGAGGTCCGCGGTTTCCCAGGTGCCATTCGTGTGTCAGGCTCCTGGGACCCGGGTCACCCGCCGGCGATCCGACCGGAGCCTCGCGAATGCATTCCGCTGAGCGATCATCTTCCGCCCAGCTTGTCAGGCAGATTGGATTGACAAATCCAGAACGTTCCCATCATTGGATATTGCCAAGACGTCGATCAGCGGAAAGTGTTGAAGGCTGACTGAGGCGCCATAGTGGTCAAGGATCGTCGTTACGGCCTCTTCGTCCGACAGGTGATCGATTGAAACATCTGAGATTCCGCGCTGTGTCCCTCCAATGTCCCTAAACCCAATCATGCGAGTTGTATTCACGCGGTTGAATCGGAGAAAGAGAAAAGGCCAATCCGCAACGAGTGAGGTTGGAATGCTCACAGAGGGATTCCACACCGGGTCAAGAGCGACGACGGCAACGGCAGCGTCGTCGAAACCGCTTAGTATGTAGGCCAATCCAGCACGAGTCATGAAGAGAGTACGTCTGAAGGAAGATATCGATATGCGGCCGAATTGAGCGATTCCACGGCAGCGAATCGTTGACGACGCAATGAGCTATGTTTGCTGAGAGAACGGGCATTGGGGGTGGCCTTACAGCGATTATATGGAGGTATATGGAGGGCGCTCGGAGCAGACTGCTGAACCGGTGGAGGAATTGCATTCCGGCCGACTCACCGGCAACTCGGACATAGCGAAAGGCAACCGCAGATCCTTCGCCTGCGGCTCAGGATGACAGCCGCATTTGTGCGTTTTCGAGTGGCCGGCCACTGGAAAGTTATCCTCAACAAAAAACCGCCCGCGTTCGGCGTGGCCGATCCTTGCTTTGTCTGGGACCACCGGAAGCCGTTCACGGAGCCGCGGTTGCTTGGCTCGCTTTGCGCGCCGCCTCAAACTCATCGCCAGGAAGCCATTCGGCGGTCCTGGGCTGCCCGCTCGCCAGCCAGCCCAGTACAAACCCAAAACGCGCCAGTTTGGCATTGCCACGGAAGTCCCAGTCGGCACGGTACTCGTCCGAGGGCTGGTGGTAGTGGTGGGCCACATAATCGTTGAATTGCTCGCTGCCCCACTCCGGCGTGTGCCCCTCGAAGAGCTCGCCCTGGTCGATGGAGAAGGCGGGGATCCCCACCCGGGCCAGCGAAAAATGGTCGGAGCGGTAATAGTGGCCCGCACTTGGCGTGGGATCGGGCAATAGTGCCAGGTCGAAGGCCTTGGCCACCGTCTCGATCGTGGGCCAGAAGTCGATGCGCTCGGCGCCTCCCAGGCTCACCGAGCGGGGAATGCCGATGGGCAACAGCATGTCGTAGTTGAGATCGAGGGCGATCTGACTGGCTGGAACCGGCGGGTGCTTGCCCAGGAACTCCGAGCCCAGCAGCCCCTGCTCCTCGGCGGTGACGGCGGCAAAGTAAACGGCGTGAGGGGGGCGCACGGCAGATTGCGCAAAGGCCCGCGCCATCTCCAGCAGGATGCCGCAGCCGGTGCCGTTGTCGGCCGCGCCGTTGTAGATGTTGTCTCCCTTGGCGTTGGGGTCGATGCCGAGGTGGTCGTAGTGGGCGGTGAAGAGAACTGCCTGATTTGCAGCGTTGGCGCCGGGGACCCGGCCGACGACGTTGGAACTGGTGTAGCGGCGGACGCGGCTCTCGATGTGCGCCCTCAGCCTGACATTCAGTTGAACCGGATGAGAGACCTTCCCCGCCCGATCGATGGCCTGATCCAGATTGCCAAGTCCGGCCAGCGTGAACAGCCGCTGCGCCACGTCGTGCTGAATCCAGGCTGCTGCCTTGAGAGTGGCGTCGGGATCGCCCTGCAGATAGCTTTTTTCGACGGCCTGCGAGTTGCGCACCACCTCCCAGCCATAACTGGCGAGGTCGGTGCGGTGAATCAGCAGCACGCCCACGGCTCCCCGCCGCGCCGCTTCTTCATATTTGTAGGTCCAGCGGCCATAGTAGGTGAGCGCCTTGCCCTTGAAAAAGCGCTCGTCGTCCGAAGGCGGCTCGTTCACGACGATCAGGGCAATCTTGCCTTTGAGGTCGATTTCCTTTCCATCAGGACTCGCGTAGTCGTCCCAGCGATAGTCCGGCGCATGAATTCCGTAGCCGACGAAGACGATGGGGGCATCGAAATCGGCTGAAGGCTCGCCGGTCTGGTCTTTGGAAACGATCTCCGACCCGTAGGCGAGGTCGATCTGCTTTCCGGCTGCGCCCACGAACGAAAACTGTGTCTTGTCCTCGACGGTGTGAACGGCCATCAATGGAACGCTCTGGAAATAGGTGCCGTTGTCGCCAGCCGGTTCCACGCCGGAAAGCGCAAACTGGGTAGCAATATACTCGGCAGCCAATTCGGCGCCGCGCGTGCCGGGGCCTCGGCCCTCGAGCAAGTCCAAGGACAAGAAACGCACCTGGGCGCGAATCCTCTCCGGGTCAATGGAGGCGGCGGCAGCTCGAGCCTCGGCCGGGAGTCCTTGTATCTCCGGCACCGGCGGAGCAGGTTGAGCCATTGGGGCCGCGGTCGTGAGGACAGCGAGAGCAAGAAGCGAAGACGTCCGGGTGCGGTGCATAGGGATCTCCTGGGGATGTGATTTCAGAAGCAGCGCCAAAAGGCGAGCCGTTGACCGATCAGACTACGGGTTTACTTGCCGGTGGGGCAATGGAATCAAGCGCCGCCATGGGCAGCAGGCGGGCACGTTTCAGCACCTTGCGGGCCAGGCCGGTGAGCGCCATCCCAGCCGCCTCCCCCAGCGGCACCCAACGCCGCACACCGCCCGCGACGGTCATCGCCTCAATATCGTCTTCAAACACGGTTCGAACGCGTACGTAGTAGTTCACCTGCATGATGGCGTGGCGCACCGTCATGCGCAGGTCTTCAGCTGGCACTATGGCGTCGCGCAAGATGGGCAGCTCCCACAGGCCAGGCATCACCGTCTGCGCCGCGGCCCGCTGTTCAAGCAAAACCTCGCGATGGACCTCGCCGGGTTGGCGGCCCATACGGACCGAGAGCGCGTGGGCAACTTCCCGGCTCAACATCGGGGGCCGGGGCTGCGTCTTGTGTTCCCCCTGCGTGGTGCAGTCTCCGGCAATTGGGCACAACAGGCATTGGGGGTTGCGCGGCAGGCACACGGTGGCGCCCAACTCCATCATCGCCTGGTTGAAGTCGCCGGGGTGTGCCGGGTCAACCAGTTGCGAGGCCAGCGTGGCGATCTTGCGCTTCAAGGCGGCCCCTCCCGTTCGGCCGCCCGCGTCCCAACCGGCCAGCCGGCAGAGGACGCGCTCGACGTTGCCGTCTACGACGGCCACCGCCTCGGCGTGGGCGATGCTGGCAATGGCGGCGGCCGTATAGACGCCGATGCCGGGCAGCAAGCGCAACTCGTGCGATGTCACCGGCAGATTGCCATGATATTGATCGGCTACGACTTGCGCGGCCTTGTGCAACATGCGGGCGCGGCGATAGTAGCCCAGTCCGCTCCACAGGGCCAGCACTTCCTGCTCCGGGGCCAAAGCTAGTGACAGGAGCGTTGGAAACCGAGCCAGGAATGCCTGATAGCGCTCCACCACCACGGCCACCCGAGTCTGCTGCAGCATGATTTCCGAAACCCAGATGGCGTAAGGGTCGGGATTGCGGCGCCAAGGCAGGTCGCGCCGGTTGCGCCCATACCACTCCCGCAACTGCCGCCTCAACTGCGCCGTTTTTTCCGCGTCCCGATCAGCCTTGACCATGGGGTCAGATTACGGCATTTCGGTGATTGTTGGGCGCGCTGGTCAACCGGGAGCGAAGGGTTTCTTTTCAGGGGCAAACAAGCTGCGGACCGTTTTGGGAACGCGAATCCTGAATCGGATCTTCATGCTCGGAAACCGCATAAATCAAAAGTTGCAGAGATATCAACTCAGACGCCATGGTACGTTACTGATACGCAAACAAGAGGCTGCGCTTGAACCGTGACCTGGCGGCGACCCAGCGGCCCGACGACGACCTTCCTGGAAGAGAGAATTTGCACTGTTGCCTTATCGGATCACTTTAAACCCCATGGAGATTCTCTGATGAAACAAACCGGTCTTTTGCTTTCCCTGGCCCTGCTCGCCGCACCCTCGGTGCTGGCTGCCCAATCGCCAAGCTTCTCTTCCAGCCAGTTTGCCCTCGATCCGATCATTGACGGAGGCGGGCAGGCGGCTACCTCGATCACCAACGCCCCTATCCCGCCCAAAGCGTTTTCCCAGCTAGCCTTTGGCGCCGGCATCTCGACCATGGGCATCAACCTGCAGGCCGCCACCAACGTGAATCGCTATACAAACATCCGCTTCGTCGGCAACGTTTTTCAATACACGGCGAACAACATCTCGGCAGGTGGCACGGACGGAGCCAAGGGGTTCAACATCGATGCAAAAGTGGACCTCGCCACGGCTGGAGTTGCGCTCGACTTCTACCCCCTGAAGAGTGTTGCTCTCCGCTTCAGCCCCGGGGTGCTCTTCCTGAACAACAACAATGGAAGCGGCGCAATCACTTCTCAGCCCGGCGCCAGCTTCACGCTCAATAACACGACCTACTACACTTCAACCACGAATCCGGTACTTGGGAATGCGAGCCTCGGTTTGAACACGACCAAGCCGGCCTTCACTTTGACTACTGGGTGGGGTAACATGATTCCCCGCAAGGGCGGGCATTTTTCGTTCCCGGTGGAATTGGGTGTGGCGTTCATCGGCGATCCAAGCATCAACCTGGCACTCACTTCCGGGCAGGTTTGCAATGCGCAGGGGCAGAACTGCGTGAACGTAGCCACCGACCCGGATGTTCAAGCGAACCTGCAGGCCCAGATCGCCAAATACAAGAACGATCTGGATCCGCTCAAGACCTTTCCGATCTTTTCATTTGGAGTTGCCTACAACTTCCACATCCGGTAGGTCTTCGGATCGATGCGTCAAGGGCCGTTCCTGCCGGGAGCGGCCCTTGCTGTCTACTGCGACTCTTGGAACCGAGGCAATGCTATCCCAGGAGTTCTCCGACCAACCCCGGGGCGGCCTGAAGAGCGCTATCGATCAGCGCCTGGTCTTTGCCGCCGGCTTCGGCGATTTCCGGCTTGCCGCCGCCGGAGCCGCCGACCAGCTTGGCCACCGCACCTACCAGTTTGCCGGCCTGGATGCGCTTGGCGAGCCCAGGAGTTACCCCGGCAATCAGAGCTACTTTGCCTTCCGGTTGGGCCGAAGCCAGCAGCACCACGCCCTCGCCCAGCTTCTGCTTGAGGTTGTCGACCAGCGTCCGCAATTGGCCGCGCTCCAGCGAGTCGGCGCGGAGCGTAACCAGGCGAATGCCCTTCACTTCCACGGCACGACCGAGCGCTTCATCCAACGCACCCGCCGCAGACTTCATGCGCAGCTCTTCGAGTTCGCGCCGGAGCCGCTTCATCTCGTCTTCCTGCGCGGCCATCTTTCCGCGGAAAGCATCAAGCAGGTTGTCTGTCGACGGGACCAGTTGGCCTGCGTAGCGCGAGAGTGCAAAATCCTGGCGGAAGATGGCCAGCGAGCCCAGGCCGCTGATGGCCTCAAGGCGGCGCACGCCGGAGGAGACGGAGCCTTCGCTGACAATCTTGATGAGGCCGATCTCGCCGGTGGCGCCTGTGTGCGTACCGCCGCAAAGCTCGGTCGAGAAGCCGTCGGACAGCTTGACCACCCGCACCTTGTCGCCGTATTTCTCGCCGAACAACGCCATGGCGTGGTATTCGTTCACGGCCACGTCGATGGGGACGTCTTCCAGCGTTTCGACCTTGGCGTTGGCCAGTACTTCGCGGTTCACGATGCTCTCGATCTCTTCCAGTTCCTCGTCGGGCACCTGGGCAAAGTGAGAGAAGTCGAAGCGCAGCCGGGTGGGATCGACCGCCGAACCGGCCTGCTTCACGTGCGTGCCCAAGACCTGGCGCAAAGCCGCGTGCAGCAGGTGTGTGCCGGTGTGGTTTCTCCGGACCGCATCGCGGCGTTCCCGATCAACGACAGTTTGCACCGTGTCACCCACTGCAAGGTTCTGTTTGAGCAGCGCCTTGTGGGCGCGGACGCCTTGCACGGGAAGGACGCAGCCTTGAATCTCTGCGACCGTTGCGTTTCCGTCCGGGGTGAGGAAGACGCCGGTATCGCCCGCCTGGCCGCCGGAGTCGCCATAAAAGCTGGTCTGGTCCAGCACCACGTCCACCAGGTCGCCGGCTTTGGCAGCGGGAACGCCGGCGCCGTCCTTGACGATGGCCAGAACTTCGGCGCCATGGGCGGTAAGTTGCTTATAGCCCAGGAAGTCGGTCTTGGGCAGTTCGCGGAAAGCAGGACTGGCCGATTTCTGGCTGCCGCCCTTCCAACTGGCGCGGGCGCGTGCCTGCTCAGATTCTTTTGCGCGATCAAAGCCTTCTTCGTCGAACTTTAGGGACGCGTCTCGTGCAGCATCAACCATGAAATCCAACGGCAGGCCAAAGGTTTCATACAGATGGAAAGCTGCCTCGCCTGGAATGAGCCCACCTCCGTAGCCCGAGCCATCGCTAAAGCCAGCGCCGCTACCCGACCCGTCTCCAAAACCGGAGCCGCCTCCTTCTCCTGCACCATCACCAGAACCCCGGCCTGACCCAGTTCCATCACCAAATCCAGCCCCAGAATGTGCGTTTCGGATAAGCTCATCAAGCTTTGTGAGTCCAATCTTCAGCACACGGTCAAACTGCTTTTCTTCCGCCTCGACGACCTTGGCCACGCGGCTGGCGGAGTCGATCAGCTCGGGATAGGCGCCCTGCATCAGGTCGCGGACGGCATAAACCATTTGGTAGAGGAAGGGTTGTTCCTGGCCCAATAGCCGCCCGTGGCGAATGCCGCGGCGGAGGATCTTGCGCAAGACATAGCCGCGGCCCTCGTTAGCGGGTAAAACGCCGTCGTTGATGAGGAAAGTGGCGGCGCGGGCGTGGTCGGAGATGATGCGGAGGCTGGCATTGGCGATTAAATGCTGCATTCCCTCAGGGGCTAAAGCCCCCTCTTCTAATTGGGCCTCATCGGCACGACTAAAGTCGTGCCCCTTCAAATCGCTGGCTTCGCCGCCAGGGGCTAAAGCCACATCTTCTTTTCGGGTCTTATCGGCACGACTGAAGTCGTGCCCTGACGCACTGCCGCTTGTCCTTGGTTCGGCGGGCCTGGCAAGGCCGGTGAGTTCGGCGGCACGGACTATCAGCGGCGTAAACAAATCCGTTTCGAAGTTGGAGACCTTGCCTTGCAGGACGGCAGCAAGGCGCTCCAGGCCCATGCCGGTATCGATGGAGGGCTTGGGAAGGGGGGTCAGTGTGTACTGCTTCTTGCCGTTCAACGTCACGGGCGACTCCGCCCGGTCGAACTGCATGAATACCAGGTTCCAGATCTCCACGTAGCGGGCGTCGTCCTGGCCAAACGGCTTGTCGACGCCGGGAGTCTCGGCCGCGCCGAGGCCCATGTCGTAGAAGATCTCCGAGCACGGCCCGCAGGGCCCAGTCTCGCCCATCTGCCAGAAGTTGTCCTTCAGCCCGTACGCCTTGATGCGCTCCTTGGGAACGCCGGCCTCGATCCAGAACTCCTCAGCCTCCGTGTCTCGCGGCACGCCATTCGCAGGGTCGCCCTCAAACACGGTCACATAGAGCTTGTCCTTGGGAATGCCAAACCACTCCTCGCTGGTCACCAGCTCCCAGGCGAAGGCAATCGCATCCTTCTTGAAGTAGTCCCCAAAGGAAAAGTTCCCCAGCATCTCGAAGAAGGTGTGGTGGCGGCGTGTAAAGCCTACGTTTTCAAGGTCGTTGTGCTTGCCGCCGGCGCGGACGCACTTCTGCGATGTGGTGGCGCGCGAGTACTCCCGGCGCTCGGCCCCAAGAAACAGGTCTTTGAACTGGTTCATACCCGCATTGGTAAACAGCAGTGTCGGGTCGTTGGCGGGCACCAGTGAGGAAGAATGCACCCTGCGGTGCTCCTTCGACTCGAAAAAGCGCAGAAATGTTTCGCGTATCTCGTTTCCTGTGCGGCTTTGCATGGCTTCTTTAGTGTAATGGGCAGCGCGCTGTTCCGGCACCAGCTCCGGAAAACTAGAAAACGGCGTTATACTCTCCTCAGGCCCATTCGGAGTGGGGTTTAGTGATGGCCACACAAAGAGCACATATCGCACTTCCCGCCGACTTGATTCGAGAGATCGATTTGCTCGTCGGTCCCAGGCAACGCAGCGCCTTCCTTGCCGAAGTTGCTTCCGCAGAGGTGAAAAAGAGGCGGCTTCTGGCATTTTTGCGAAGTTCCGAGCCCGTGTGGAAGGATGAGGATCACCCCGACCTCGCACGGATGGGCAGTGCCGCCTGGGTAGAGTCGCTGCGCAATGAACCGAGCACCCGGCTTGAAGGACGGGATGAGCATCTGGATCCGCTATGACGCAAGGCGCTTCGAGTTCGACGCTACTGCTCGATACATCCGTGATCATCGATTTGCTAAGGAACCGGAATCAGCGGCGGGCTTTGCTGGAGCAATTGGTGGTCTCTGGAAGAGTGCTTGCCACCTCCGCGATTAGCATTGCCGAGGTTTACAGTGGTCTTCGACCCGGAGAAGAGGCAGGTACGAGAGCCCAATTGGCCAATCTGGAGTGGCTGCCCGTTTCTGCCAATATCGCCGAACAGGCAGGGCTGATGAAAGCGGCATTCAGCCGCCTGGGTCGCACGCATAGCATTACAGACATGATTGTGGCAGCAACGGCCATTGAAAGGGGCTGTGAGCTTGCTACCGATAATCGAAAGCACTTTCAGATTCAGGGCCTTGCGCTCTTCCCGCTGCCGTAACGCCTACTCCCCGCTCCCGTCCTCGTCCACATTTTCCAGCGCGGCAAGCGCCTCGTCCGGCACGTCCCACTGCCGCAGAATCTTGTAGATCACCCGGGTCGAGAATCCCGCCGTCACCAGCCGCCGCATCACCCGCGCCGTCTCTTTCTCGTTTTCCGGCTTGCGGATGCGCTTGCGCTCCAGGTGTTCCCGGGCCAGCGTTTCCTCGTCGGTCTGCCCGTAACGGGCCTCCAGCGTCTCGGTAATCAGTTCGGACTCGACGCCTTTTTGCTTCAGGTCTTGGGCCACACGCCTCTGGCCCAGCTTCTGATTGTCGTGGCGCAGGCGGGCATAGGTCTCGGCAAAGGACTGATCGTCGAGATAGTGCTGCTCTTTGAGGCGGACCACGACGGCCTGGATGACGGCCTCGCCTGCAGCGCCCGGTTCGACGCGGGCCTTCATGAGCCGGTGCAGTTCGGCTTCGGAACGCATGGCGCGGCCTAGCGACCGCACGGCGTAGTCGTAGAGCCCGGCTTCGTCCAGCGGCGCGGATTGTTTCTTGGGGCGGCCGAAGGCCATGGTGTTACTCCAGCGGAATCAGCAGGTGAAAGGGGCGGTTGCGCTTCCAACGATAATGCCGGAAATCGCGGTCGAGGGTCAGGATGTCGCCGCAATCGAGTTGGTTTGCCATGTGGATCAGGCAGGCATCGGCAAAGTCGCACGGCGTGTCAGCGTATTTGCGCATGATCCGCGCAACTTCCCGGGCTTCGTTGCCGATGTGAAACGGCACGCCGAGTGAACCCTGCTCAATGGAAGCAAGGATCGCACTCACAGCGACCGCAGCGTGGCCAAGGAGATGAAGGGCCTCCGCAATGCACGCTTCGCAAGTCACGAGTTCACTGTCCAGCGCTTCGTATGTCGCAACACAAGCAGAATGGGCCGCTTCGCGCCTGTTATAGAGCGCGACAAAGAAACTGGCATCCGCCAGGGTCATGGTCGACTGGCGCTGTTCTTCGGCGGGCGCCAGCCCTTCCCCATGCTCTTCACGCCAAAACCTTTCACGTGGTCCTTGTTCGTTGCCAAATCACCGGGGCCAAAATCTACGCAGCCAATTCCAACCAGCCGCGGGACTTGCTTGGGCTTCTGTTGGCCGGCTGCCTTCAGAAGCGAATCCCGAACAGCCTGCGAAGCGGTCCAGCCGTTTGCGCGCACCAAGTGCAGCAGCGCCGCCTCCGACTCCTTATCCAACCGAACTTGAACAGTCGCTCCCATATCTCGATTGTAGTACAAACTCGACTTGCGTACTACACCCAAGTCCCTTAGTCCCTAGTCCCTCAGTCCCTGCTTTTCGTCCACTGATCAACCCAGTCGTTCACGGTCTTCCACCAGAGCTGGGAGTTCTGCGGCTTCAGCACCCAGTGGCCCTCGTCGGGGAAGTAGAGCATCTTGCTCGGCACCTTCAGCCGCTGCAGCGTGTCGAACAACTGGAACCCCTCGCTCACATCGAGCCGGTAGTCGAGCTGCCCGTGAATCACCAGCGTGGGCGTCTTGAAGTTCTTGGCGCTCATCATCGGCGACCACTTGCGGTAGGGGTTTTCGTCGTCCGGCTTGCCGTAGTAGTCCCACGGCTTGCCCTTGAACTCCCACTCGTTGAACCACAGCTCTTCGGTGGTGCCGTAGGCCGACTCGGGGTTGAACATGCCGTCGTGCGACACGATGCACTTGAAGCGGTCGGTATGGCCCAGTACCCAGTTGGCCATGTAGCCGCCGTAGCTGGCGCCCAGGGCGCACTCCCGCGTCTTGTCGATGAAGGGGTAATGCATCTCGGCGTAGTCCAGGCCGGTCATGAGGTCGGTAAAAGGCTTGCCGCCCCAGTCGCCGTTGACGCCGTCCACAATGGCTTGGCCGTAGCCGGTGGAGCCGCGCGGATTGATCATCACCACCACGTAGCCGTTGGCGGCAAACAGCTCGGCGTTCCAGCGGTAGCTCCACGAGTCGCCCCAAGCGCCTTGCGGGCCGCCGTGGATCAGGAACTTCAGCGGGTATTTCTTCGCCGGGTCAAAGCCGGGAGGGCGGATGAGGAAGCCTTCGAGCTTGGTCTTGTCGGCGGCGGTGAACCAGAAGGACTCCATTGCGGGCAGGTCGAGCTGGGCGAGAAGGGCATCGTTGAGGTGGGTGACCACAACAGGGTCATATTCCTGCTGCGTAATTTCTTTCGTAGGCGTTGAGTTGTCAAAGGTGACGATCATCGTACGCGAAGAATCGTTAGTCTCCAACGGGTCGGCAAGCACAACCTCGCTGGGCATATCAACGCGCACCAAGGTACCAAGCAGTCGGAATCTTCTGTTGACCCAAACGCCTTGGATTCCGCTCCACTCTCCGTGCATCTTTCCATAACGATCAAGCTGCTTGTGTTCAAGCGAAATGCTATATATGGGACTTTGGCCCCTGTCACCAGAGGTGAAGTAGATCAGCTTGGAGTTTTCATCCCAATGAAACTCATCGACCCAAAGGTCGAACTTGGCGGGCTTCGGGCCAGGTGAAAAAACTATTGCTGAACTAAGAAGGTCCTCAACTACCTTGGCTTGCCGGTCATAGAGCATCAACCGGAACTTGTCGGCTTCATAGCCAGCCCGAGCCTCTGACCGCCACGCCAGCCATTTCCCATCCGGCGAATAGGCGGGGTTGAAGTTGCCGCCGAGCGAGTTGCTCACGGCCACAGGCTTTGCCGCCGGGTTGGTCAGGTCGAGAGTGAAAATCTTGGCACTGACGCTGATGGCCGGCTCCTCGTCCAGGTTCTCGGTAAAGGCCAGTTCCTTCGAGTCGGGCGAGATGGCGAATCCGCCGCCCCCGCCCAGCGAGAAGGGCGGAACGTCATGGGGATCGTTGGGCGTCAGGTCGCGCACGGCGCCGGTCTCAACCGAGGCGACGAAGAGGTGCGAGCGCTTGTCGCCGGTGTAGTGGTTCCAGTGGCGATAGAGGAGATGCGTGAAGATCTGGGCTTTTACCTTGGAGGCGGCCAGCGCGGCATCCCGGTCCGCGTTGCATCTGTTGCCGGCACCGCCGTCTGCGGGTGTAATGGCGGGGCAGTCGGGGTAGACGGCGGAAGTGAACAGCACGGAGTGCCCGTCGGGCGACCAGAGGGGGTTGTCGGCCTCGGTCGCGATTGCCGTCAGCTTCTTGGGGTTGCTGGTTGCCCCGGTTGCCGGGTCGAAGGGGGCGATCCACACCTGCTGCCCGCCCTCGCGCCCGGAGAGAAACAGCACGGAGCGCCCGTCGGAGGCGAACTGCGGGCCGCTATCGCCCGGCCGCGCCACCGCCAGTTTCTGCGGCTCTCCGCCGGCAATCGCCTGCAGCCATAGCTCCGCTGTTTTGGTGTTCTGCTCCAGATTCACGGTCGTGACGGAGTAAGCCAGCCACTTGCCGTCCGCGGAGACGGCGGTTTCGCCCAGGCGCTTCATCTTCATCATGTCCTCGAAGGTCATGGGCCGCTTGATCGGCGTTGCGGTGGTCTGGGCGAGGATTGGAGCGGAAGGCGCAAGGGCCACCAACAAGGCAAGGGAGAGAACGAGGGTATTTCTGGACATGGAAATTCCTATCCGCGCGGGGTGGGTTGCGGCTTATGCGCGAAGGAAAAGTGTACACCGGCGGCGCCGATCGACGGGGCTCGGCACGGTTTCAACGCGGTGTGAGCGCAGGTTTCCGGTAGGGCAGATAGAGCAGCAGGAATACCGCAAGCGCCACCGCCTCGCCGGCCACGATGTACCACGGCCACGGTCCAAGGAAATCGAGCAGCGAAGTTGCCCGCGGTTTGGCGCGCAGATACATGTAGTCGGTCTTGAAGTAGTAGTCGAAGAGGCCCACGGACACGGCAAAGATGTTGAGCGCCACCATCGCCCGCAAGATCGAGCCGGGCCGCGGCCGCGCCTGGCCCGACCAGAGTAGATACAAGGCTCCAGCCACGATCAGGCCGTGGTCGATGAAGAACTGAACCGTCGAGAACGAGGGAAACGGCTCCCAGATATTGGGGGTGAGCAGCGCCATCGAGGCCCCGGCCAGCGCGCCGTAGTAGGCCACGTCGAAGACCGTGCGATTGAGCGTGAAGAGCGCAACGATGACCAGAAACAGCGAGGCGTCGCACATTTCCAGGGGCATGTGGTCGGGGAACGTAAGCTGGCCGATCCAGGCCATGTAGCCGTAATAGAGCGCCGCATCCAGCGCCAACAGGACGCCCAAACCAATGCGCAGACCTTTCGCGCCGGGTGCAAGTTTGCGCTGGAAGACCGCAAGCAGGGCCGCAAACGACGGAACCGCAGCAAGAATGAACAGGTGCGCCGGGCCAAGAAGCTGGAAATTGGATTTCATGCGGGGTCTCCTGCACCGTGCGGAGAAGACATCTGTTGCCGGACGGGGTTCTTAACAGGCTGCGGAAAAGGGAGAATGCCGTGCAAAGTCGCCCGAAAAACATCCCTCAGGGGCTAAAGCCCGATTGATTCTGTTAGCTTTATGTACGGGCTGAAGCCCGTACCCTTCAAAACTGGGCTCCAGTTCGAGTGTTTCCGCAGCCTGTAAAGCCACGCTGATTCGATGGGCCGTGTGCGGGGGTTCAAACCCCCGCCTCCCGCTGTGCCGAGTGTTTCCGCTGCTGTTTCGCCGCGGATTGCGTACTTCGGATCATCCCACCCAAACAAGGCCGATTCCTGCCACCCTCAGGCGCGGCCGGCGAAGTCCTTCGTCTCGGTGTAAACCCGGACCTTTTCGCCTTCTTGAATGAACAGGGGCACCTTGATTTCCAGGCCGGTTTGCAGCCGGGCCAGCTTGGTGACGTTGCCGCTGGATGTGTCTCCGCGCGCGCCCGGCTCGGTATAGGCCACGGTCAACTCGACTTGGTCCGGCAGCTTCAGGCCGATGGGGTTGCCGTTGAACTTGTGCAACTGGACGATGGCGCCTTCCACGAGGAAGTCCAGGGCATCGCCGACCATCGATTCGGTCAGGGTGTGGGTGTCGAAGCTCTCCTGGTCAAGAAAGTAGGAGCCTTGGCCGTCGCTATAGAGATAGGAGGCCTCGACCATTTCCAGATCGGGCTCCTTGAAGCGTTCACCGGCCTTGAAGGTCTTGTCAAAGACCGCGCGGGTGATGAGGTTGCGCATCTTCAGGCGAACCAGGGTCTGGCCGCCGCGCGCAGTGGGGGTTGAAACCTCCGCGTCCAGGCAGTAGTAGGGGGTGTTTTCAAACTCAAAATACATCTTGCGCTTGACGGTAATGGCTTCGAGCAGGGCGGCCATGGATTCCTCTTGAGCGGGCATTAGAAGCCGGAATTCCCATCGGGATATCCTGCGGCTCCCCGTCAATTATAGGGGGCGAACGCCTACCCTGTTTTTCTCTGCCCCAAGCGGCTGGGGTCGCGCAGTGGGACGGCCGACTTGCCACCTTGGGCCTTGACTGGTGATACTGCCTACGGTTCGCTCTGCGGGCCTCATCCTGCTTCCCAGCGAGAATTGCCTTGGCGCGTGAGCTTTATACTGCACGTCTGGAACGGAAAGACTGCATCTCCGAATCGTCTCAGTGCTATCACTTCGAGTTCGTCATCGACCAACTTGAGAGCTTTCCTTTTTCGGCCGGGCAGTTTATTTCCGCGGTGGCTGAAGACCCGAACGGAAAGCAGCAGACCCGCGCCTATTCCATTGCCTCGGCGGCCAACGGCAAGCGCTTTGACCTGTGCGTGAACCGGGTCGAAGGCGGCTTCTTTTCCAATCACCTGGCCGATCTGCCGGACATGTCCGTTGGGGCAACGATCCAGATGCACGGGCCGCACGGGCACTTCATCCTGCACCAGCCGGTTACCGATTCCATTCTGGTGGCTACCGGCACGGGGGTGGCGCCGATGCGGGGGTTTGTGCAGTGGCTTTTTCCCGAAGACGGTCCGGACCGCAGCGAGGGGAAGCAGATCTGGCTGGTTTACGGGACACGCTACGAGAGCGAAATCTACTACCGCGAGGAATTCGAGGCGCTGGCCCGCCGCAAGCCCAATTTCCATTACCTGTGCACGCTGAGCCGCGCCCCCGAGAGCTGGGGCGGGCTGCGCGGGTATGTTCAAGACCACATGGCCAAGATCGTGGAAGAGCGTGCAGCCCGTCTTGGATTGCCGCTGCCTGCCCCGCCGCCGGACCCGGCGATACCGCCTGCCGACCTGAACTTCGACATCTACACCTACATTTGCGGCCTCAACAATATGGTGGCCAGCGTCCGGGAGCGGTTGGCCGGCTATGGATGGCACCGCAAGCAGATCGTCTTCGAGCGCTACGACTAGAGCGCTCGCCGGCCCGGGGCGGACCGCTGAGGCCGGCGTATTCCGCGTTACGAATTATGAGCGAATCGCCCTCAATTTTCCGTCGCCACGCGGTCGTCGCGACTTTGGGCAGCTTTATAGCGCTCTATGCCCTAGCCAGGCTCCTGGAGATTTTCGCCACTTCCATCCCGCGTACGGCCATCGTGGCCCTGGATGTCCTATCGGCCATGGCATTTGCGCTGGTGCATGGCGCGCTCCAGTATCGGCTGCGGGGCATTTTGGTCTTCGCCGGGATTTGCCTGGTGGTGGGCAATGTGACTGAAAACCTCAGCATCGCCACCGGCTTTCCGTTCGGGAACTATTACTTCGTCGAGTTGATGGGGCCCAAGCTGTTCCAGGTTCCGGTCTTGTTGGGCCTCGCCTATATCGGCATGGCTTACGTCTGCTGGACTTTGGCGCGGCTCATGGTGGGCAATCTGCATCCCGCGCTCACACGGGGCCAGGTGGTGTCTCTGCCGCTGGTTGCCAGTTTTGCGATGGTGGCGTGGGATTTGGCACAGGACCCGGTCTGGGCCACGGTGTTGCATGGCTGGGTCTGGCGCGATGGCGGTCCCTGGTTCGGGGTGCCGCTCTCCAACTATCTGGGCTGGTACGGCAATGTCTTTTTGATTTATTTGCTTTTTGCGCTTTATCTGCGCCGCGGCCAAGTTCCCGAGATCTCCGCAGCCGACGCCCAGTGGCGGCCGGCACTTTTGTTTTACGCGGCGTGCGCTGCGGGCAACGTGCTCCAGATGCTGCCCCGCCAGGTTCCTGCCATCGTGCAAGATCCCACCGGCCACGCATGGCGCGCCGCCGACATCGTTGCCGCCTCGGCCCTGGTTTCCATCTTTGCAATGGGTGGATTCGTTGCCCTAGCCTGGGCGCGACTGCCGCAGACCGTGGCGAACTCTACAGATTGAACAGTTCGCGGAGCCGCCGTGTCTGGGTGCGGCTCACAGGGATCTCCGTCTGCCGCTTATCGTCCATGCGCAGTTGGTAGCTCGACTTGAACCAGGGCACCACCTCGCGGATGTGGTTGATGTTGACCACGAAGCCGCGGTGCGCGCGCCAGAACAGACTCGGGTCAAGCAGTTCGAGCAGTTCTTCCAGGGCGCGGCACTTGGAGTTACCTTCAAATGCCTGTGTTACCACCCGAATCACGCCTTCTTCGATCGCGGCGAAGCAGATCTCCGCCTGGTCCACCAGCATCAGCCGGCTCTGTGCTTCCACAATCAGCTTGGCCGGCTGCGGAGAGCGCACCGCGCCCTGCGGACGGTTTAGCAGCCGCAGTAAGGCCTCCAATTGAGACTCGATCGGCAACTCCGGAACTGAACCGGGCGCGACTCCTACCCCTGAAGGTGTCGTTCCATTCATCCGATTCAGCACACGTTCGACAGCTTGTTTGACCCGGGTGCGATCGAACGGCTTCAGCAGGTAGTCGACGGCATTCACATCGAATGCCCGCACCGCGTATTGATCGTAGGCGGTCGCGAAGACGATTTGAGGAAGCGCCCCATTACCGGCCGGACCGTTGTTTCCGTCTCCGTTCCGCTCCATGAGGCGTTTGATTACAGCGAATCCGTCCAGGCCCGGCATTTGGACGTCCATGAAGACCACGTCGGGGTGGTGTTGCTCAATCAGGTCCACGGCTTCGATGCCGTTGCTGCCCTGCGCCACAACCTCAACCGTGCCCAATTCGTCCAGCAGATACTTCAACTCCTCGCGGGCGAGTTGTTCGTCATCGACAATGAGCGCGGAGATGTGCATAGGGTTTCGCCAGACAGAAAGATCGATTGTAGGGAGGGGGCCCATTCTGGTCAATTGCGCAGCAGCAGATTTTCCGATGAGCAATTCTTCCGGTTCTAGTCGCTCAAAACCCTGAGCCGCTCCGGCATATGGTCATTGGCCAATTCATGTCCGCAGCGGGTGCAGAATTGATCCGAGGCGCGCACGGTGCGGAAGCAGTTTCCGCAACTTGCCGCAAGCTGGTAATCGCACTGCGGGCAGAAATGGAAATCGCTCTGCACGTGCGTGCCACAGGACGGGCACTCGGAAACCAGAGGGGCCCGCAGCAGAAAGTAAAGCACGGCGCCGATTCCGCCAGGCATGACAAAGCACAGCAGCATCCAGAACCGCGAACTCATGGCCCGGCGGGGAGCGTCCTTGCTGACGTAACCCACCATCAGAAAATAGAGGGCCGCGAGCAATCCCCAGGAAACATTGAGATAGATCCGAAATCCCAGCGGCGGCGTATGGTGCGCCTGCGTTGGCAGAACGATCCAGAAGTAATACTCCACCAACAGAAAGGCCAAGGCGGCAACAACGATGGACCAAACGGGGATCAGCCGTGCGTCGTCGTTGACGGTAATCGATTGTGGCTCGCGCATATTGGTCCTTCCCCTCGGAGGGGCATTCGAAGACTCAAGCACAGCTCGAGTCTTATTGGATGGACGGGGCACAAGACGGGGAAGTTGCCCTTCGCATTCAAATGTAATCAAATTGTTTCTTTATCGTCGATCAGGGCTTGTGCCGCAGCCAGCCTGCAACCAAGGCCGCAGCCAGAAGAGTGGGACAAAGGATGCAAACCCACAAGGTGAGTTGGCCGGTCAAGTCGCCCAGGTGCCCGCCGGCAATCAGGTCGTCGACCACCAGCCAAACCAGAGGGCCCAGTCCCAGAATTACGAGCAGTGTCGCCGCCAGCGCCACGGAGCGAATTCGTTTGCGTCCGGCTTTCTGTTCCCGCATCACTCCCAGCGACGTAGACACAACTCGTCGCGTGCGGTGGGCAACTGCACAATCCCGATTAGCCTGTTTACCGCAAAGGGCCGAAAGAAGGTCGCAATCCGCGTCAGCACCGGTTTGGGGATCGCCGGTGTCGGGCCGAGCCCGATCGTTTGCGCTCACACCGTCTCCGGGCGACGCACCAACAGGCTGCGCTCCAGTTTGGGCTTGATGGCAGCCATACCTCGGTAAAGCCTTGATTTTACGGTGGAAAGCGGCGCCCTGGTCACCTTTGCAATCTCTTCCAGCGAAAGGTCTTCGTGGAACCGAAGCACCAGGACTTCGCGATGCAGGGTGTCCAACTGCAGCAGAGCGGTGGCAATGCGCTGCCGGTCTTCGATGCTGGAGAAACGGTCGAACGGTGTAGGATCGTCGTCGGCGACCTCGTAGGTCATGGGGCGGTCGTCTTCGCTGCCGCCTTCGAACATCTCATCGAGACTCGACATGGTCCGTTTGCGGCGGTAGTCGATGAGCAGATTGCGCGCGATGGTAAACAGCCAGGTATCGAACCGCGCTTGTCCGTTGAATTGCGAGCCGCGCACCAGCACCCGCATCCAGACTTCCTGGAACAAGTCATCGGCCAACTCGCGATTGCCGGTCAAATAGAGCAGATAGCGCAGCAAACGGTGCTGGTACCGAACGATCAATTCATCGATCAGACCCGCTTCCTGGCGTTTTAGACCCTGGGCTACAGCGAGGCTTTCTTGCCGCACAAGCTCTTGATCTGCTTGGGCAGAGGCCTGGCCGAACATGGGGCGAACTGACGCAATGGCACTCATCGTATTCCATTAGACGACGGACCTTCGGGCCAAGTCGCGTAAAAAAGCGGTTTAACGGGCTTGATTGCGACTTTTTCCGCGGTTATTCCCGATACGAGGCAAATTCATCGATTCAATCCAAAGCAGGAGCCCAAGATCGGGCGCGAGAATGGATGCCCTGTCCATGACGCGATTCATTTCGGCATGGGTGGGAAACCTCAAGCCGCTTTTCATGTCCCGATCAATAGGGCCAATCTGAAGGAAGTGGATCAATCGCTGGGATTCTGGAGCCGTTTCGCTCCATGGAGAGCCTCTTCGACCAACTGAGCCACACGGCGCTCCCGGCCCTCCGCAGTTTGGTAATAGAAGACGGCCAGCAGGTGGTTGCGTCGCCGCACGGGCGTCATCGCCTCCCAACCCTCTCGTGCTTCCGGTTGGCGCAAAAAGGCGGCGCGCAGAATGGGGGGTGTTTCCTTCTCGCCTTCCAGGGTCAGCAGTAGGCGCTCCGCCATTCGCTCGGCCCGTTCCTTGCGGGATTCGGCACTCTTCGGCTGCCCTACCCAGGCGCCGATATCTTTGCGCATCGAGAAGCCCAGCTTGTCGAACCAGGGCCGCAGCCGCCGATCTTCCTTCAGAGCCCTGGCCAGTTCCAAAGGCACCTGCGCGAGGCGCTCCTCCAGGTCCGGCTCCAAACGAATCTCTACCGCAGATCCAGGCTTTGCCTTGGCCCCCACCTGCATCCGCTTGTTGACGACCAGCACTTTCCCTTCCCCTCCCGGATTGGGGAACAAGGCGGTTCGAAAGGCAAACCCGTTGATCTCTCCGCGCACCCGCAGGCCCCGGCGCTCGGGCCAAGTCTCGGGCACATCGAATGGGATTCGCGCCACCACCCAGCGGAGCCGGGTCTGTGCCCGTTCCAGCACGGCAGTGAACGGCTTGGCTGCGGCTGTGCCCATGGCCCTCCAGACAGCCCCAGTATTACGCCGAGCCGGCCGTCTTTCAATACAATAGCTCGAAAAAAGGAGGGAGGCGGCTCGGATTCTGGTGGCGATCATCTCGATTCTGAAACATGGGCGGCGATGCCTGTTCCCTTACTCCTCGCGTAGCAGAACCAGCGGATTGACCGTCAAAGCGCGTTGCGCGGGAATGCACGTTGCGACGAGCCCCAGCAGCAACATCACCAGAATTACCCCGGCCAACACCAGCGGGTCGCGGGGAGTGGCTTGGTAAACGATGTAGGCCAGCACCCGGCTAGCCAGCAGGCCCAGGACCAGCCCGGCGGCCGATCCAATAGCCAGCAGCTTGACTGCCCGTCCCAGCGCGGCGTGCAGAATCTCCCTGCGCTGAGCGCCCAGCGCCATGCGGATTCCCAACTCCCGCAGACGCTTGCTTACTGAATACGCCGCCATGCCGAAGATGCCGGTGATGGACAGGATCGCGCCCATCACACCCAGAACTCCCAGCGCCGCCGTCGCCATGCGCGGGCCAAACATCTGCACGTCCATGGGCTTGTCGCGGGTCTCGATCAGGACCGGCAGCCCCGCATCGATTTGACGGAAGACGCTTCGAATGGCCGAGGACAGCAGCTGCGGATCGCGGGTTGAGCGCACCACCAGTTGCGTCGAGCTTGTGGGCGACTGCAGGATGGGCAGAAACATCACCGACCGCGGATCTTCGGTGAGGCTGTTATACTTGCCGTCTTCCGCGATTCCCACCACCTGGATGCGCGTTCCGTCCTTCATCTTGAAGAAATGGCCCATTGCCGCGGTTTCCGATCCAAACAGCTTGCGCGCAAACTGCCGGTTCACCACGGCCACGCGTGGAGCGTTCTTGTCGTCTTGCCAGGTAAAGACCCTCCCGGCCAGAATCGCAGTGCCGGCGGCGCGAAAGTATTCCGGAGAAATGTTGAACACCGGCGCGTCGACCACCGCGTTCGAGGTCTTCAGATCCGAGGTATTGTCGGTGAAGACGTACGACTCACTGACGCCATCCCCCATCGGCATGGCGTCGGTCAGCCCAACAGCTTCCACTCCAGGAAGCGCCTGCAATGCGTCGATCATGCGTTTCTGCAGCGCAGGCACGCGATCCGGGCTGTAGCCGGCCATGCTCAAATCCGTTTCCGCCAGCATTGTGTTCTGCACGTCGAAGCCGAAATCGGCATGGAGCGAGCGCGTCAATCCGCGCACGGCCACCAGCGACGACGTCACTAGCACGCCGCAAATCGCAATCTGCACCACCAGCAGTACATCGCGGGCACTCATCCGTTTGCCGAGTCTGCGGGTCGACCCGGCCTTCACCACCTCATATGGGTTTGTGCGCAGCACTTGCCTTACCGGGACCGCTCCAAACAGCAAGCTGCTCAGCAAAGCCATCAGCAACGCCACACAATACACCCGTGCATCGGGGTTCACGGCCACATGAATAGGCCACCGTGGAAAGGGCTGCCATGCGCTCAGCGCGCGCAAAAGCACAACGCTGCCTGCAAGTCCTGCCACGCCCCCGGCAAGCGAAACTAGAAGTGCTTCGGTAAACAGTCCGCGCAAGATGCGCTTGCGGCGCGCTCCCAGAGCCAGCCGCAAAGCTACTTCCCGAGATCGATCCGCGGCCCGGGCCGCAAACAGGCTGCCCAGGTTGGCGCATGCCGCCAGCAGAATCAGACCCGATAGCAGCATCAACCCTGCCATGAACGCCCTGATCGGTTTGCCTAGGTAATCGCCGTAGAGATTGGGGCGAGTCAGGACGAACGTCATCTTTGCCTCGTCCTTGGGATAGGCTTTTTCAAGCCACGACCCGACCGAATTCAAGTCGGCAACTGCCTGCGACGTTGTCACTCCGGGCTTCAGATGGCCCATGGTCTCGAACACCCATCGATTGCCCCGAGTTGTCAGGTCATCTCCGCCCAACTCCGGGTGGTTCACGATCGGCACAAAGAAATCGGGGATGAAAATGATCAGTGTGCCGCTGAAGTCCCGTGGCGCCACACCCAGAATGGTGTAAGGGTGCTTGTTCAGCCTGACCACCCGGCCAACCACCCCGCGGTCGTCCTGGAAATGCGTGTGCCAATAGCCGTAGGTCAGCACAATATAGGGAGCGCTGTTGGGCCCATGCTCGTCGGCAGCGTGAAAGAAGCGGCCCAGATAGGGATGCAAGCCCATGGCGTCGAAGTAGTTCCCGCTGGCTTCCTCGACCCACACACGGGTTGGTTCCCGTCCATCGTCCAGCCCCGCCTGCACGGCGTTGTATGCGATCAACGACTCGAAGCTGTGGTTGCGATCGCGTAGATCCACATAGTCGGGATAAGACTCATATGCCAGGACCCCCACACCGTGCTGCACGGCAAAGAGGCTCTCGGCATGAGGCACGTTCAGCGGCCGCAACACGAATACGTTCATCACGCTGAAGACCACGGCATTGGCGCCGATGGCCAGCGCCAGCGTCACCACCGCGGCCACGGTAAATCCCGGAGACCGCCGCAGTTGGCGCACGGCAAAACGCAAATCGCTACCGATCGACTCCAGCGAGGGCCACTGCCACACTTCACGGCTGCGCTCTTCCACCAGGGTGCGGTTGCCGAAGGCGCGGCGCGCGGCCCTTTCCGCCTCTTCGCGGCTCATGCCTTCGCCCATCATTTGCTCGGCGCGTTCCTCAATGTGCAGCCGGATTTCTTCAGAGAGATCGTTGTAAATCTTGTTGCGACGAAAAATGCCCGGGATCCAGTTCATGGGGGAAGCCTCCTGCTAAGTGGCGGGGGATTTACCTGGATTGAGGACCAGCGCAATGCCTTCAAACATGCGCTCGAAGCTGGAGATTTGCTGTTCCAAATGACGAAGGCCCGCGGAAGTGATCTGGTAGGTTCTGACCTTGCGGTTAGTCGAGGAAACGCCCCACTCGGCCTTCACCAGCTTTGCCTTCAAAAGCCGCTGAAGCGCCGGATACAGCGAGCCCTCTTCCACCTGCAACAGATTGTTCGATCGCTGCTGAATATGCTGCACCAGCGCGTACCCATGCGCGGGCTGGCGGCGAAGCGACTCCAGAATCATCATCTCGAGCGCTCCGGGGAATAGGTCGCGAGTCTCTGTCATAGGCTTGTTCACAACAGGCATAGAGTAAACAAGTATCAATCCCGGCGTCAAGCGAAAACCCAACCCCAGGCGAAAATCTACCTTGACCCTTGATCCCTGTTCCCTGTTCCTTGTTCCCTGTTCTCAAATCCCTAGTCCCTGACTCCCAACCACCGTCTCTTCTACACTAGATAGATGGAATGTCTCTATGGCCTACACCCGGTCGAGGAAGCTCTCAAGGCGGGCAAACGGCGGTTCGACCACGTGCTGGTGGCCCGCGAACGCAAGGACGACCGGATCGAGCAAATCGTGGCTCTTTGCCGGCAGGCGGGGATCAGGGTTCTCCAGGAGTCGCGTGAAGAGCTCACACTGCGAGCCCAGACGCCGACCCACCAAGGTGTCGTGGCTATGGTGCGCCCCCAGGAGAACCTGGCTCTCGAAGACCTGTTCAAGCCTGCCCCGGCCTTTCCGGGCGCGGCTCGCCTGCTGCTGGCCCTGGACGGGGTCGAAGATCCGCAGAACCTTGGCGCCCTGCTGCGCGTGGCCGACGGGGCCGGCGTGGACGGGGTCATTCTGACCGAGCGCCGTTCCGCGCCTCTCAGCCCGGTGGCCGTCAAAGCCAGCGCCGGCGCCGCCGAGCACCTGCGGATTGCCCGCGTCGTGAATCTGGTCCGCGCTCTGGAAGAGCTCAAGGAGCAGAACCTGTGGGTTATCGGACTGGACGAGCGCGGTACCTCGGATTACGATCAGTTCGATCTGACCGGCAACTGCGTTCTGGTTCTGGGACGCGAGGGCGCGGGGCTGCACGATCTCGTTCGCCGCACCTGCGATCATCTGCTGCGCATTCCCATGGCCGGCGGCGTCAGTTCGCTCAACGTCTCGGCTGCCGGCGCCGTGGTGCTTTACGAAGCCTTCCGCCAACGCCGCAACGCGATCGCAAACGTCCAAGCAGCAGTAGACCCCACAGCAGGTGGTAAGCGGAAGAAGCAGAAAGGCTTGGGTTCATGACGTTCTTTTTCAGAGGATTTGAGCCGCATCCGGGAAAACGCGCTCGGGCAGGATGGCACCGGCTGGTATCCCAGGGCTTTAGCCCTGACATCAAGCGGCAAGGATCGACGTGGGCTTTAGCCCCTGCGCAATGCCTTCCCACTGTCTCAAAGCCTATCGCTATTGCCATCGCAGCCGCTCTTGTCTTTCCTCTGCTTTGCTCCGCTCAAAACACCACTCAACCCTCGAATGGCCGAGTCATCCTGTCTCGTTCGACGGATGAAAACGGCCAGACGACCACCCAGTCCGGTCCCACCGCGACAAAGTCCTCGATCCAGATGGCCAACGCTCCCACTGCCGAAGACGCCGAGCGGCAGGCGCTGACCTTCACCGACTTCGACATGGACCTGCGTCTCCGTCCGGCAGACCAGCACATCGCCGTCCGCGCCCTCATCGCAGTGCGCAACGACGGCAAGACTGCTCTTGTCCACATTCCGCTGCAGATTTCTTCATCCCTCAACTGGGAGCGCATTCGCCTCAACGGCAAGGACCAGGTTTTTCCCGTGGCCACGCTCAACTCCGACGCCGACCATACCGGCCAACTCCACGAGGCCGCCATCACCTTGGCCAGGCCGCTGGCGCCCGGCGCCTCCCTTCAGTTGGATGTCACTTATTCCGGCGCCATTGCGCCCTCCGCCCAGCGCCTGCTTACGATCGGAACCCCCGACGACGTCGCCGCTCACTCCGATTGGGACAGCATCTCCATTCCCTTTACCGGCTTGCGCGGCTTCGGCAACGTGGTCTGGTACCCGGCTTCCAGCGTTCCCGTCATTCTGGGCGATGGCGCGCGGCTCTTCGACGAGATTGGGGAACACAAGCTGCGCATGGCCAACGCGCACTTCCGCCTGCGCCTCACGACGGAATACCCCCACGGCCTGGCGCCCACCATTGCCCTGGTCAACGGGCATGCCGTCCCGCTGGTCACCACGGAGGCCACCGATCCCGGCCAGGAGGTTGACGGCGTTGCCTCGGCCGACAGCGGCACCACGACCCTTGGATTTGAGGCGCCCAGCCTCTTCGTGGCCATTCGCATCCCGCACCTGGCTACCAACACCACCATTTTCACGCTGCCGGAAGATGAAAGCGCCGTCCCGGCATGGACCGCCGCCACCGCCGAGGTCACGCCCTTCCTGCAAGGCTGGCTGGGCCGCAGGCCACGCGCCCAGCTCACCCTGCTCGATTTGCCCGACCCTCAGGATGCGCCCTATGAGACCGGCGCGTTGCTGGTCACCGCCATCCGCCCCGCCAACCGCGAGCAACTCACAGGCATCATGGCCCATGCGCTGACTCATTCGTGGATGCAGTCTCCGCGGGCGTGGCTGAGCGAGGGGGTTGCCCACTTCATGGGCACGCTTTGGGTCGAGAAGCAGCGCGGTCGCGAACAGGCGATTGGTTCTCTAGAGGCCGGTCGCCCCGCCTTGGCGCTGGCTGAGCCGGAAAGCCCCGGCCAGAATCCCGGCCAACCGCTCGCCTCCGCCATTTCGCCGGTCTACTTCCGCACCAAGGCGACCTATGTTCTGTGGATGTTGCGGGACGTTGCCGGCGACCCCACGCTTTCCGCCGCGCTCCGCGCCTACGACCCGGCCGTGGATTTCGCCACCGACACCGGCCGCAGTTCGTTTGAGAAGCTCCTGGAACAAGCCGGAACCCGGCCCGACCTCTCCGCTTTCTTCGCGGACTGGGTGGATAAGGACAAAGGGCTACCCGACTTGGCCATTGACGGCGTTTTCCCAAGCGAAACCAAGAATGACTCCTGGGTGGTCAGTGTCAACGTCTCCAACAGCGGATACGCTGCCGCAGAGGTTCCCGTTACCGTACGGTCAGACACCAACACCGTCACCCAGCGCTTGATGGTCCCGGCCCGCGGCAAGGCCACGCAGCGCATCACGATTCAGGGCAAGCCAACTGAGGTTCAGGTCAACGACGGCACGATTCCCGAGACCGAAGCCAGCGTTCATCTCACCAAGCTCGACGATGCGGCGCCAGCCACTTCCAGCCAGCCCGTGATGCCAACGCGGTAGGCGACGCGATAGCTGGTTTCATGAAGCGACGCGAGTGGGCTGCCCCATGTTGCAGGGTCCCCAAGGAAAGTTCTTCGTCCGTGGGGTGAAGGTTCCTCGCATTCGGAGACCTGGGAGACCTCACCCTTCAGCCCACCGGCGCATAATAATTCCATGCGAGACGGCGTCCTTGAGCGGCTCATGACCCGGCTGAAACTCACCGGCGCGACCGGCCACACAAGCAGGATCCACGTCAGCCTCGTCCTTACGACCGATGAACACATTTTCACCGAACCGATTTTGTTGTTGCTTCACCCAAAGGAGAACCCGTGCGCACGTTTTTTCGCTTTTTGATTCCCGGCCTGATTGGCCTTGCAACCTTGGTGCCCAGCATTCAGGCTCAATCCGGCGCCGCCGCCATGCCGCTCCCTCCGCACGCCAAGCAGATCCACCTGAAGCACGTGCTGGTGATTGGCCAGACCAAGGGCTGGGAGCACGACTCCATCTCCGCCGCCATGGTTACCATTTACAACATGGGCAAAGAGAGCGGCCTGTGGGATACCACCCTGCGCACCGACACCAAGCTGCTGACCAAGAAAGACCTGCCGGCCAACGCCAAGAACCTCAACTACTTCGACGTGCTGGTCTTCTGCAGCACCACCGGCGAACTGGACATGGACGCCAGCCAGAAGGCGGACATGCTCTCTTTCATCAAGGAAGACGGCAAGGGCTTTGTGGGTATTCACGCCGCGCTCGACACCAACTACACCTGGCCGGAATATGGCGAGATGCTGGGCGGATGGTTTGACCAGCATCCCTGGATGACCTTCAATGCACCCATCGTCAACGAAGATCCGAGCTTCCCGGCCGTGCGCCATCTCCCTGGCGCCTTTGTGAAATACGACGAGATCTACCAGCCCAAGAACTGGTCGCGCGACAACGTCAACGTGCTGCTCAGTCTCGACCCGACGAAGCTCGACTACGACAACAACCCCCGCATCCACCGCGCCGACCACGACTTTCCCGTAGCCTGGAGCAAGATGTACGGCAAGGGCCGCGTCTTTTACTCGACGCTGGGCCACACCGAGGAGTCCTGGGACGACCCGGATGTGCGGACGATGTACTTTGAGTCGATCAAATGGGCGTTGCGGCTCACCGAAGGCGGTACGGCCACCCATCCGCGTCCGGCCGCTGCATTTCAGAACCGCTAAACGCCGAACCTCAGACCTGCTGTCATCACCGGATCGGGCGAGCGAAAGGAGAAACCTGATGCACTATCTCTTGTTTTACGAAGTTGGCGACGACTATCTTGCCCGGCGAGGCGAGTTCCGCAACGCGCATCTGGAGCTCGCCTGGCAGGCCTGCGACCGGGGAGAAATGCTGTTGGGCGGCGCGCTGGCCAACCCCGCGGACGGCGCAGTGGTGTTGTTCAAGGGCGAGTCACCCGAAGTCGCCGAGAAGTTTGCTCGGGTCGATCCCTACGTCACCAGCGGCATCGTCAAGCGCTGGTACGTGCGGGAGTGGACCACGGTTGCCGGGGAAACCGCTGCCAACCCCATTCGCCCGAGCGCAGAGCCCCATGCAATGAAAAGCTGACACGCAATCTTCCAAATGAAAAGCCTCCGCCGATGAGAGGCGGAGGCAGCAACGAAACCAGAACGACGAGATTAAATGGTCGGGACGGGGAGATTTGAACTCCCGACCCCTCGCACCCCAAGCGAG
>CAZLMY010000025.1:0-48167 GCA_964560845.1 uncultured Occallatibacter sp.
TGTAGCGCCGACCTCCCGGTCGGCTGTACTGGCGGCGTCCTCGCCGCCAGAGCAACAGCTTGGCCATCGATACCGTTTGCAAACGTCGGGGCAGCGCAAACGGGGTCCAGCGCGAGTCGGGAGACTCACGCTACAGCCGGGCCAGGAGGCCGGCGCTACCAACTCGCCGCTGTGCTTCCTGATCCGTGCGCGCTATCGCCTCTTGTCGTCTCGTGACGCGCCGACCCGCGCTATCATTGCCGCAGAAATCTCAGGCTGGAATCGGCAATGCGGATTGTCTACGTGCTCACTTCGCTCGGCATGGGCGGAGCGGAACGGCAAGTGCTGGCTCTGGCCGCGCGCATGGCTCAGCGCGGCCACACGGTCTCGCTGCTTATCCTGCGCCCTCGCCTTGCCGAAGAGTGGCCCACCTCGCTCGATCGGGTCCATCTCGACGTGCGCCGCGCCCCGGCCAGCGTCCTTTCCGGATTCCTCAAGGCTCGCCGTTACCTCCGCAAGTTCCGCCCCGACGTGGTCCACAGCCATAGTTTCCACGCGAATTTCATTGCACGACTGCTGCGCGGAATTGCCGCACCAAAGGTGCAGTTGGCCCCACCGCAGGTGGCGCAGGTGGACTTGGCCCCACCGCAGGTGGTGCAGGTGCAGTTGGCCCCACCGCAGGTGGTTTGCACCGTGCACAACGTGAACGAAGGCGGATGGCTGCGGATGCTGCTTTATCGCCTCACCGACCCTCTGGCTTGCGCGACCACCACCGTCTGCGACGCGGCGGCCACTCGTTTCGTGCGACTCAAGGCCATCCCAAAACATAAGTGCATCGTCGTCCCCAACGCCATCGATACCGTCGAGTTTGAGCCCAACTCCGAGCGCCGCATCCAAGCCAGAGCCTCCATGGAGGTGAGCAGCGAGTTCATCTGGCTGGCAGCCGGGCGCATCGCGCCAGCCAAAGACTATCCCAATCTTCTCCGCGCTTTCGCGCTTGTCCATGCAGCCCGCCCCGACGCACGTCTCTGGATTGCCGGTGAAGGAGCTGCCCCCGAAACAGCCGAATTGGCCCAACTTTCGAATCGACTCGGACTCAATGGCGCCATGCAATGCCTGGGTCTGCGCCGCGATATGCCCGCATTGCTCGATGCCGCCGATGCATTTGTCTTGTCCAGTGCATGGGAAGGCATGCCCCTTGCCGTCGGTGAAGCCATGGCCATGGGGAAGCCCGTGGTCGCTACCGGCGTCGGCGGCGTCCGGCAGCTCCTTGGCGACACCGGCGCTCTTGTGCCTCCTTCCGATCCAGCCGCACTCGCCGCCGCCATGCTTCAAACCATGCGCCGATCGCGCGAAGATCGCCAGACCCTGGGCAGTTCTGGTCGCGCACGCATTCAGGCTACGTTCAGCATCGAAGCCAGAGCCGACGAATGGGAATCTCTCTACCACGTCCTTCTGCAAGGCAATGCGTGACCAACAAACCATGGGCGCCCCAGGTCCCGTATTTGGGACCTGGGAAACCACAAAGCCCGCCATCGGAAACCTGCTCCCTGATCTCTGATCCCTGATCTCTGTTCCCTGCCTTTGAATGGTACCCTTATCATCGATTGTTTCGGGCCTTTTTTGCGCCGCGCAGGCGGTTCCTCAAAAGGCCTTGGAGGATAAGCAATGCAAGGAACAGTGACTTGGGGAATGGTGTGCGGCGCCTTGGTCGTGGCAGCGATGGGTTTGGGAAGCGGAACCGTATTGGCGCAGTCCAACGCCGCACAGAATGCCGTGCTGACACTGGATCGTGGCTGGCAATTCCGCCAGTTCTCCGCGACGCCGCAACCCGCCGAGGCCGGCTGGCTCCCGGCCACGGTTCCCGGCGACGTGCATCTGGATCTGCTGGCCAACAAGAAGATCCCCGACCCCTTCGTGCGCGATAACGAGGCCAAGCTGCAATGGATCGAGAACGAGAGCTGGGAGTATCGACTCGACTTCGACGTATCCGCCGCGCTGTTGGCCCGTTCTAACGTCGACCTGGTCTTCGACGGCCTCGATGCCGCCGCGCAGGTCTATCTCAACGGTGCGCAAGTGCTCACTGCCGACAACAGCTTCCGCGTCTGGCGCGTTCCTGCCAAGAGCCACTTGCATGTGGGCAAGAACGAACTGCGCGTGGTGTTTCCCTCGCCCATCAAGGCTGCGAAAGAGGCCGCGGCCAGCGATCTGTTCCGCCAGCATTCGCTCACCGAAGAGAAGACCTACATCCGCAAGGCCGCCTATGAGTATGGATGGGACTGGGGACCGCGTTTTGTCACCAGCGGCATATGGCGTCCCGCGCGCCTGGAGGCCTGGGACAAGGTACGCATCGCCGACTTCTCCATTCGCCAGCGCGACGTAAGCAAGGATGTAGCCCATCTCGACGCAGAGGTCGAGGTCGAAGCAGCCGCCACGGGCGCGGCCAAGGTGAGCGTTCAATATAACGACAACGGCAGGCCCGTCACACTCAGCACCGTGGCCAACGTTCATGCCGGACGCAACGTGATCGTTTTGCCCGCGGAGATCGCCAAGCCCAAGCTCTGGTATCCGGCGGGCTACGGCGATCAGCCGCTCTACGAATTCACAGCGCAAGTGGGTACCGCCGGTCAGGTCAGCGAGCAGCGCAAGGCCAAGGCTGGTCTCCGCTCCATCGTGCTCGATCGCCACCTCGACAAATGGGGCCGCAGCTTTCAGTTCATCGTCAACGGCATTCCTGTATTCGCCAAGGGCGCGGACGTGATTCCCTTCGACAGCTTTCCCAACCGCGTCACCACCGCCGACTACCGCCGCATCTTGCAGTCCGCCCGCGACGCCAACATGAACATGATTCGCCACTGGGGCGGCGGCTACTACGAGACTGAGGAGTTCTACCAGATCTGCGACGAACTCGGCATCATGGTCTGGCAGGACTTCATGTTCGGCAACGACTGGCAGCCCGGCACTTACGCCTTCAAGCTCAACATCGAGGCCGAGGCCGAGGACCAGGTCCGCCGCCTGCGCAACCACCCCAGTATCGTCCTTTGGTGCGGCAACAACGAGACCGAGGCAGCCTTCAGTTGGGGCCCGCGCCCAACCCTCCCACCCGACATCAAGATGTTCATCTGGCAGGACTACCTGACCGAGTTCAGCGGCATCCTGCCTCGCGTCGTGGCTCGCCTTGCGCCCGAAACCCCCTACTGGCCCAGTTCGCCCAGTGCCGACTACGAGTCCCTCAACGACCACTTCCAGTCTGGCGATGCACACATCTGGGATGTGTGGCACGGCCGCGTACCCTTCTCAACCTACGAGACCCACCACGCGCGCTTTGTCACCGAATACGGCTTTCAGTCGTTCCCGGAGATGAAGACGGTCGAAGCCTTCACCGAGCCGGCCGATCGCGCCAACATCTTTACCCCGGTCATGCTTGCCCATCAGAAGAACAACGAAGGCAACGACATCATCCACAACTATCTGCTCAAGGACTACTCCGAGCCCAAAGACTTCGCCAGCTTCCTCTACGTGAGCCAGGTGTTGCAGGCCGAGGGCATCAAGATCGGCGCCGAGCATTTCCGCCGCTCGCGGCCTGAAACCATGGGCTCCATCTTCTGGCAGTTGAACGACTGCTGGCCGGTGGCGTCCTGGTCCTCCATCGACTACTACGGCCGCTGGAAGGCGCTGCAATACTACGCGCGCCGCTTCTACGCGCCCATCCTGGTCTCCCCGCATGTCGAGAATGGCGCGGTCAAGGTTTACATCGTCTCCGACAAGGTCAAGCCGGTTCCAGCCACACTGCGCGTGCGCCTCATGGACTTCGACGGCAAGGTGCTGCTCGAAGAAACCCACCCCGTCACCGCGGCGCCGCTCGCCAGCAAAGTCTATCTCGAATGGCCGCTCAAGAAGCTCGCCGACGCCGGCGGCTCCGACACTTCCCGCGTCTTTGTCGTTGCCGATTTAACCGACACCACAACGCAAATCTCCCGCAACCTCACCTATCTCGCACCGGTCAAGGAAGTGCATCTCAAACCCGCTGCGCTCAAGGTAGAAGCCACAGGCGCAAGCGGAAGCTTCAAGATCCGCGTCTCTTCACCTGTATTGGCGCGCAGCGTCTATCTCTCCTTCGGCAATCTCGACGTAAAAGTCTCCGACAACTACTTCGACCTGATGCCCGGGGAGAGCACCGAAATCGTCGCCACCAGTACCGCACCGCTCGATCAACTCAAGGCGCAGCTCAAAGTCATCTCGCTCACCGATGCTTTCTCAACCGACAACCAGCGCCCCACCATCGGCGCCTCGCGCTAAGGAGTTTCTCAGCCAAAACCGAAAAGCCGGGTGCCACAGGTCCCTCGACGTGAAGGCCGAGGAGATAGAGGCTGCCGTACACTTGTGACCGAAAGCCTTGAGAAAGAAGCTGCGTTCGGCGGGTCCCTTCTGACAAAGGGGAATGAGCATGTCTGCGAGAATCGGCGACACAAGCCAGCAGGGACAAATAGTCGTCGAAATGTGCAATCAGCCGAGTCCCAATCAAAGGTGTGAAAGGGCACGACTTGAGTCGTGCCGATAAGGCGAGCAGGACAAGCGGGCTTTACAGGCTGCGGAAAAACTCTTCGGGAAGGCTCGGTGCGTCAGGGCACGACCGGGGCACCGGGGGACCCTCAGGGTCGGGGTCGCGTGCCGATAAGGCCCATAGAATGAGTGGGGCTTTAGCCCCCGAGGGATGCTTTTCAGAACTTCTGGGTCAAAACAAGGGCTTTTCCTCAGCCTGTTTAGCCCCTGGAGGGAAGCTCGTGTTTTCCTATTGGGACTTGTTCAGAGGTTCCTTAAGTACGTCGATACAATCGTCGATTCGGTTTTGCGCCGGATCGGCCACTCCTGCCTCCGCCCGTTAGAATAGACTTCCATGCCCCCCGATCCCACCCCAGGCGTCGCCGTCGTCGCCATCGGCCGCAACGAAGGCGAGCGCCTCAAGAGCTGTCTCCGCTCCGTCGCCGGGCAAGCGCCCACCGTGGTCTACGCCGATTCCGGCTCCGCGGACGGCAGCGCGGACTATGCGCGCGCGGCGGGCTGCCAGGTGGTGGACCTCGATCCGGCGCGGCCTTTCAGCGCTGCCCGGGCGCGCAACGAGGGCTTCGCCTGCCTCCAGTTTCACGATCCGGATGCGGCCTTCGTCCTGTTTCTCGATGGCGATTGCGACCTGGCCGGCGGCTGGTTGGATCGCGCCGTCGAAGCCCTCCAGCAACGTCCCGATGTCGGCATTGTCTGCGGCCATGTGCGCGAGATCCATCCCAAAGCAACGGTCTACAACAAGCTCTGCGACCTGGAATGGCAGCAGACCCCCGGCGAAATCCGCACCTCCGGCGGACGGTTTCTTGTGCGCAAGGAAATCTTCGCGGCCGTGGGCGGATTCCGTCCCGATGTCATCGCCGCCGAAGACGACGAGTTTTGCATCCGGGTACGCAAACTGGGCTGGAAGATCCTTCTGATCGATGCAGAGATGGCGCGTCACGACGCGCACATGACTCGCTTCAGCCAGTGGTGGGCCCGGGCCAGGCGGTCGGGCCATGGCTATGCTCAGGTGTCGGCCATGCACGGCAAGGGCGAAGAGCGCTATTTTGTGCGCGATTGCCGGCGCGTTCTCCTTTGGGGCCTGCTGGTGCCGGTGGTAGCGCTGGGGCTGGCGCCGTTCACCTGGGGACTCTCGCTGGCCGGCGCCGCGGCCCTTTATGCGGTGCAGTTCTTGCGCATCGCGCAGTATGGGCGGCGCCGCGGCTGGTCGGGCGCTGACGCCCGAATCTATGCCTTCTTCACCGTGCTGGGCAAGTTCCCCGCATTGCTGGGGCTGCTTTCCTACCAGCTTGGGCAACTCCAAGGGCGCGCACCGGCCATTATCGAATACAAGGGAAGGGAACAAGGGTAAGAGGACAGATGACAGAGGCAAGCAAGTTGGACAGCGGGTTGGGGCTAACCGGAACGGCCAATCAAGCAGCCGTTCGCACCACCCGGCGGCGGCGGGTTGCGCTGCTCGGCTCAGGCTATATCGCCGACTGGCATGCCCAGGCGCTGGCCTCGGTGCCCGGCGTGGATCTGGTGGCCGTCTGCGACCGCGTGCTGCCCAAGGCGCAAGCGCTGGCTGCCAAGTTCGGGATCCCCCAGGTCTACGACTCGTTGGAGAAGATGCTGGCCGCCGAGACCCTCGATGCGGTCCACATCCTGTTGCCTCCCGATCGCCATTTCGAAGCCGCCTGCACCGTCATCGAGGCCCGCGCCGACGTCTTGCTTGAAAAGCCCATGTGCGACCAGGCGCAGCATTGCGACGAACTGGTGCAGTTGGCGGCCTATCGGCGCGTGCGCCTTGGCGTGGGTCACAATTTCCTCTTCGCCGAGCCCTATGAAAAGCTCCGCCAGGACGTGCGCACTGGCGTTCTGGGCCGCATCGACGAAGTCACCATCACCTGGCGCCGGCCGCTACCCCAAGCCGTGCATGGGCCGTTCGACATCTGGATGCTGCGCGATCCGCGCAATATCCTCATCGAAATCGGCTCGCACTCGGTGGCCCACATGCTCGACCTGGTGGGCGCGCCGGACCAGATGCGCGTCGAGCCGTCGAATCCCGTCGACCTGCCCACCGGCCGCCGCTTCTATCGCCGCTGGCAGGTGAACGCCCTCAAGGGGCAAACCGCTATCGAGCTGCGCTTCAACTTCGCTGCCGGCTTCAGCGAATACACGATCCACGTGCGCGGTTCCCTGGCCGCGGCCACGGTCGACTTCGAACGGAATACCTACACGCTCCACCAGCATCGCGCCGCCGACCCCGACTTCGAGAACTATGGAATGTTGGTGACCCAGGCCCGGGATCTGAAAAAGCAAGCCCGCCAAACCCTGCTGAACTATCTCAAGGCCAAGCTTCACCTGACCAAACGCGGCAATCCCTACGGCGCCAGCATCGCCCGGGCCATGGACGCCTTCTACAACCCCGCAGGAATGGATGAGCGCGTGGATGGCCGCACTGCCGCCTCGGTGATTCGCCTCTGCCGGCAAATGGGCGCGCTGGCCAACCTGCCCGCCGAAGAGATTGGCCCCTTTGAGCGGCCCGCGGCGATTCCGGCGGAGAAGGCTCCCGGCATCCTGATCCTGGGCGCCACCGGCTTCATCGGCAAGGAACTGGTGCGCCAGTTGGTCGCCAAGGGAAGGCCCGTCCGCCTGTTGGTGCGCAGCATGGGCAACTTGCCTCCGCAACTGCGCTCGGCCGGAGTCGAGGTGCACGTCGGAGACATGGCGAACGCCGAGGACCTGAAGCGGGCCATGGCCAGGGTCAAATGCGTGGTGCACCTGGCCCGCGCCAACGTCAAAAGCTGGGCAGACTACCGGCAGTTCGAAATCGCCGCCACGCAACGGGTGGCCGAGACAGCTCTCGAAGCGGGCGTGAAACGCTTTGTCTACACCGGCACCATCGACTCCTATTACGCGGGCGCCAAGGCCGGAGTTATCACCGAAGCTACCCCGCTCGACCCGCAGATCGCGCACAGAAACCTCTACGCCCGCGCCAAGGCGGTGTCGGAAGAATTGCTCACTCAAATGCACCGCGAACGGGGACTGCCCCTGGTGATCGTCAGACCCGGGATAGTGATCGGCCGCGGCGGAAGCCCGTTCCACTGGGGCGTGGGCATGTGGTGGCACGACGCGGTCTGCCAGATCTGGGGCAAGGGTGAAAACAAGCTGCCCCTGGTGCTGGTGGAAGACGTTGCCCGTGGCCTGATCGCCGCCATGGACGTGCCGGAGATCGAAGGCCAGTCGTTCAACCTGGTGGCCGACCCCTGCCTCACCGCGCAGGAGTATCTCGACGAACTCGATCGCGCCGGCGGCATCCGCGTGCAGCGCCTGGCCACGCCCGTCTGGCGCTTCTACGCGCTGGACATGATCAAGTGGGTGGTGAAGGTGGCCGTGCGCCATCCCGAGCGCCGCATGCCCTCCTATCGCGACTGGGAAAGCCGCACCCAGCGCGCCCAGTTTGACTGCTCTTCGGCCAAGAGAGTCTTGCGCCTGAACTTGAGCAAAACACGCGAAAACTTGGTCGAAAACGGCATCGAAGAACCCCTCCGCGAAGCCCTGCTTTAACCACCGGAAATCTGGGTGCCCCAGGTCCCTCGCTTTTGGGGACCTGGGATATCACGGCTCGGATCGCTCACAACGGGTCACTGCCCTACCACGGCCGCGGTGGGCTGACTCTGCCGCCGCTGGTTTCCCGCCACGCCTGGCGCAGCAGGCGGATTAGCACTTGCGCTTCCTGGGCTCGCTGCCGCCGGGCGGCCACCCGGCTGCGCACATTGCGCAGCCAGCGCAGCGCGTACAAGCCTTCTTCGAGCCAGCGGGCCAGCCAGACCTTGGCCCCGTGGTTCTTGCGGTAGTAGAGCAAAGTCGACCTCATCCGCCAAAGAACCACCTGCGAGGCGCTCTCTGAGAAGAGCAGCGACTTCACCTGCCGGCTCGATTCGCCGCCGATGTGGGTCACCACCACATCCGGCCAGTGCATGATCCGGTAGCCGGCGGCCTTTACGCGACGGCACAGGTCCACTTCCTCGTAATAGAGAAAGAACGCCGGATCGAACAGGCCGGTCTTCTGAAGCGCCTCGCGGCGCAGGATCAGAAACGCGCCTGGGCTCCAATCCACCTCTCTGGTCTTGCCGGGCTCACTTGGGCTCGAGCCCGCCGCAGGCCAGTCGAGTGCGGCGAACAGGCGCAGACGGGGAAAGTGCGCGGAAAGCCCGCTGAGCATCATGGCGTCGCGCTTGATGGTGTGGAAGCGGAGCGCCGAGGGCTGCGGCGCTCCGTCGCGGCTGACCTGGCGGGCGGTGCCGATGCCTGCGCTGGGGTCGGCGTCCATGTGAGCGATGGCCCGGGCCAGCGCCCCGGGATGAAGGAAGGCATCGGAGTTGAGCAGCACCGGGTAGCGGCCCTGCGCTGCCGCGATGGCCAGGTTGTTGGCCGCGCCAAAGCCCAGGTTCACCGCGCTGCGAATCAGCCGGACGGGAATCGCCGAAGCGCAGAACTCGCTCTCCACCATCTCGGCCGAGCCGTCGCCGGAAGCATTGTCGACGACCAGAACCTCGGCCGAAAGACCTGCGGGCAGCCGGCTGAACTCGTCCTGAATGGACTTGAGGCACTCCCGCAGCAGATCCCGCGTGTTGAACGAGATCGCGATGACCGAGGCGTCGAACGGATAAGGGCTGTCCGGTTTCACGGCCGGGCCCCGGCGGTTGGGTATGGAGTGCTCAAAGTAATCCAAGTATAGACACCGGCGGGCGGGGATTCTCAGAAAGTCCTATCTCTGAATCGCGGGCTCGCGTAACATGGCTGCAGTGTTACGGGCCCGCCCCTGGGCAAGATCCGAGTGCGAGACGGGTTCCTTCCGGCATCGCATGGCAGCGACGATCGATCCGGCCCTCCAAGAGTTTCGAAGTTTCCCGGTGTTGAGGTCTCCCGCCCTTGCGCCGGAAAAATGCGCGCCACCACCCTGAAAGGTGCCTGGCGCCCGGATGGGGCAGGGAGCGTTCACGCGCTTGCCTTGCCAGCGACTCAGTGCCCGACCCTGAGTGTTTCCGGAGGATCCTTGCCCATTGAGGATTCGATAGAGAGAACTGGATGTCGGCCCTGGGACAAGGAGATTCATGACGCTGGCGAAGTGCTGCTTCACCGACTGGTTCGATCGGGCACATGTCATCCATCTGGAAGAGCGCACCGATCGCCTCCGCTCGATCGTTGCGCAGCTTGCCAAAGTGGGAGTTTGCCCGGAACCTGGCCGAGTGGAGGTTTTCTCTGCCTTCAAGTTCGAGACGGCCGGCGGCTTTCCGTGCAGCGGCGCGCGCGGCTGCTTCTTCAGTCACCGCGAAGTCCTGGTAAAGGCCATGCACGACAAACTGCATCGCGTGCTGGTCATGGAAGACGATCTGGAGATAGACCAGGCTCTGCTTCTGGAGCCGGCGCAGCTTCTCGACCAGCTGGATCATACGGATTGGGGCATCGCCTATCTGGGGCACAACCTGCCCATGCCGCCTCTCAATCCTCCGCAATTTGTCCTCACCCGGGGAGAGCCGATCGGCTCCCACTTCTATGCCATTCAGGGTGAGGCGATCCCCAAGCTCATTGCCTATCTGGATTCCATGCTGACCCGCCCACCGGGCGATCCGCTGGGCAGCCCCATGGATTACGACGGGGCATTGAGCATGTTTCGCCGCCTTCACCCGGAGGTGCTGACCGTTGCGGCTACAGCGTCGCTGGGTTGGCAAGGGGCTTCCCGCAGCGACGTCAGGCCGCGCCCCTGGGACCGTTATCCCCTGGTGCGCGAATTTGCCGGTTTGGCACGAAGCTTCCGCGCGCTGGCCCGAAAGTAATCGCTCGCACAGAAAACAATCGACTTCCCCCCGCCGCCCTGGCGGCGGAGGATAGTATAGCCATGGGCTGCCGGATGCGCCGAAAGGAGACGCGTGCGGCGGGCCGGAAAGAGAGCCCTGGAGTTGAGAATCCAACCGCGCGTTTTGCTGCTTGTTCTTCCCCTGTTGGCGGTTACCGCTGCTGTGGTCGCGAAGCGTTGGATTCCCTGGCCCGTTCATGCCGCGGAGGGGGGCGTCACTCGCCTGCGCATCGCCAACCAGGTGATCTTGCCCGGCGTTACCCGGCTGGGCGTCAACCTGGGCGATCAGAACTACTACGACTCCGGCCAGATTCTGAAAAACCTGATCTTCCGCAATCCCGGGTTTGAAGGGATGGGCTACCGCAGCATTGTCCACTGCCAACTTGGCGGCCCGGCCCGCTGCATCGACCCAAGGCACAGTTTTCAGTGGCCGGTGGGCTTCTGGGATGGCGCCAACTATGAAGTTCTGGACGGCGCCGCTGTGGGTCGTCGCGGCACCGTTCAGGCCAGCAGCCCCAGCGCGGGAGGCTATGGCTTTGCCCTGGACAATGGCGGGCCCGCGATCGGCGCCGGCGACTGGATGGCGGTGAAGAAGGACTTTCCCGGCGATCCGGCCGCGGGGTGGTGGCCCAGCGTGAAGGGTGGCGCGCGCATGATCGCCGAGCGCAACGACCTCTCCCCGGAGACGCAGGGACACCAAGCCTTGCGCATGGAGGCATCCGGTCCGGGCCAGTCCGCGGAGATCAAGTCCTATTTCGACTCCGCCGGAGACATGAGCTTTCTGCGCATGAAGGGCCGCTTCCGTCTCAGCTTCCGGGCCAAGGCGCTGACCGGGTCCCGCATGTTGCACGTCTCTCTCTCCCGCAACAATCCCGCCTGGGTGAACCAGGACATGCAATTGAGCCCGGCCTGGGCGGACTACCACGTGGACTTTACCGCCAACGACAGCCCCGGCGCGATTGGCACCATCGGTATGGGCTTGTATGTGGCCGGCGGTTCCGTGCTGTTGGACGATGTGGCGATCCAGGCCATCGGCGATCCGGCCAACAAGACCGCCTTCCGCGACGAAGTGGTTGACACGCTCAAGGAACTGCGCCCCGGCGTGCTGCGCATGATGCAGAGCCACGCCGGGCTGGGCAGCACGGTAGACAACCTGCTGGCGCCGCCGTTGGCCCGGGTCCGGCCCGGTTACAGCTTCTGGCAGAGCACCATGGAAGACGTGCCCTACGGCATTCCGGAACTGCTGGATCTGTGCCAGGCGGTGGGCGCCGAGCCGTGGATCGTGGCGCCGACAGCCATGAGCCGGGAAGAAGCGCGGAAGCTGGCCGAATACCTGGCCGGAGGTCCGGCGACCGCCGGAGGGGCGATGCGCGTGGCTGCCGGCCACCCGGCGCCCTGGACACAGACGTTTCGGACCATCCATATCGAACTGGGCAACGAAACCTGGAACGACATCTTTCAGGGCGAATCGATGGAGGACCCCGGGGCCTACGGGCGCCAGGCCAACCGCGTTTTCACAGCCCTTCGGGCCGCGGCCGGTGCCGATGCCGGCCGCTTCGACCTGGTGGTTGGCACGTTTATCGCCATCCCGGAGAGGAACCGGGCGCTGCTGGCCGCCGTGCCCCAGGCCAATTCGCTGGCCATTGCGCCTTACCTGATGCACAGCGTTACGCATTGGGCCAATGACGACGAACTCTACGGACCCCTGCTGGCCGAGCCGGAGCAGATGTCCCGCGAGGGCGTCGTGCAGGCCGCCGCCAACTCCGCGGGCGGACGGCAACTGGCGGTTTACGAGGTCAACCTGCACACTACCGAAGGCACAGCGCCGCAGTCGGTGCTGGACCGGTTCACACCCTCCGCCGCGGCGGGATTGGCGACGACCGGGCATATGCTGCGCATGATGCGGGACCACGGAATTCGCGATCAGGCACTGTTTTCCCTCACCCAATTCCGCTTCAAACGCTCGGACGGTACTTTAGTAAGACTCTGGGGCGGGGTGGTCCAGATGGGCTCCGACGGCCGGATGCGTCCCCAACTGGTGGATGAGGCACTGGCCAACCGGGTAATCCGGGGAAACATGGTACGCGTGGAGGTTACCGGCGAGGACCCCACCCACAACCAGCCGGAAGGGAACGACGGGGTGCGCCTGCAGGGTGTGCACGAACTGGACGCCTACGGTTTTCAGGACGGCAAGACGCATGGATTGGTCGTCTTCAACTACGGCCTCCACCAGGCGCGTCGGGTCGTTGTCGACGGGCCGGGCATCAAGTCCAATCAAAACATCGATTTGTGGCGCGTCGTCAGTCCCGGTCCGGGAGCCGGAAACGAAGACACCGTGCAGGTCAAGGCAAAACAAGAGCGCTGGGCAGGCGGAGAATTGACAATTCCTCCCTGTTCGATGGCCGTGCTGGCCTGGCAGGAGTAAAATATTCCAAAAGCAATGTGGATCATCTTTGTCTAATTTTGGGATACGCTTTCAGTGTGTCCGGTAACCGTTAATGGTTACCAGGCCCCCAATGGGTAAGTCTCTGATGACACATTTGTTGCGATGACCTGTTCCACCTTTTCGCCATTGTTTCTGAGAGAATCGTGCGATAGCTTCAGAACCATCAGTTGCCCCGGACCGATGGAATTTGCCCCGCAGTCTTTGGTCCGCAACGCAGTTTTGAGAAAGCGTCGTTCTAACCCCAGTGTTCGTCCCGGGAGCAGTCGGAGGTACCCCGGATCTGGTGGAACGGGAATCCGGGGTCGGGTCACTGAAATTACGGATGGCCGTGGATCGTATGGCGGACACCGCGGCTTGCGGCGCGTCTCCAGGGTGCGCTTGTGCAAGCAGAGAATGGAAGCTCAGGATGAAGAGGAAGTTGCAGCATCCGATTGCAGTGATGGGGTTGCCTCTGGATAGCTTCACGGCAGACGAAGCCGTCGAGGCCATGGAAGGACTCATCAACTCTGGCGGGACCCACCAGGTGGCGACCGCGAACCTGGATTTCTGGCTGAACTCGCTGGGAGATGCGCATCTGCATCGCATCATCGCCAGTTGCAGCCTGGTGTTGCCTGACGGCATGCCGCTGGTCTGGGCCAGCAAGCTGCTCGGCTGCCCCTTGGCCGAGCGGGTCACGGGCGTCGACACGGTGCCCCGGCTGGCCGAGCTCTCCGCTCGCAAAGGTTATGGAATCTTCCTGCTGGGCGGAAAAGGCGACGTTGCCGATCGCGCGGCAAAACTCATGCAGCAGAACTACCCGGGCGTCAAGATCGTGGGAACCTACGCTCCGCTCGAGCAGAACCTTGCGCTTCTGGATCACAATGAGATTCTGAACCGTATTCACGCCGCCAAGCCCGACATCCTTCTGGTCGCCTTGGGTAATCCCAAGCAGGAAAAATGGATCTGGATGCATCGCAAGCGCCTGGGTGTGCCGCTGGCCATGGGCGTGGGCGGAAGCTTTGAAATTCTGTGCGGCGACGTGCGCCGCGCCCCCCGTTGGATTCAGCAGTGCGGCATGGAATGGGCCATGCGCATGTTGCAAGAACCCTCCCGTCTGGGACCCCGTTATTGGCGCGATTTTGTCGGCCTGGTGCGCCGTCTGCCTTTGACTCTCCTGGCCAGTTGGAGCCAGCGCCCCTACTCCGGCGCTTCCAGCGTGACCACCGCCGGGACGCAACAGGAAATGCACGTCTACGTGCAGGGTAGACTCGGCCTGGTCACCGCTCCGGAACTGCAGGAAGCCACCAATTCCGCCATCGCCCAAGGCCTTGTCCTGGTCGTCCATATGCAGGCGGTGCGCGAACTCACCGCGGAGGGACTGGGCGTCCTGATGGCGATTCGCCGCCAACTGCTCGAAGCCGGTCTCTCGCTCTCCTTGGCAGGGCTCAGCCTCGGCATGCGCTTCCTCTTCCACGCCTGGCACGCCCAGCCGCTGTTCGACGAGTGGCAGCCCACGCTGGCCCACGGACGTTCCATGGCGCCCGAATCCGAAACCCCGATCCACATCGAAATCGGCGGAAAGCAGCAAGTCGCCCCGGCCCAGACACGTCTTCGTGGATAACCCAGCGCGGCCAAGGTCTATGCTGGGGTCAGAATGGAACTAATCATCCTGATCCCGGCCGTACTGTGTTGGATCGCGCTGGGCAGAAACTCCGCCCGCAAGGCCCTCATCAACGTCTATTTGCCCGTCGTGTTGCTCTTGCCGGCGTATTTCCGCCTGCGCTTTCCCCACATGCCGCCAATCACCTTTGCCGACGCCGCCATCCTGCCCCTGGCGCTGGCCATGTTTCGCAGCGAGATGGGTCGCTGGCGGCTGCAGTGGATGGACCTGTGGGTGGTGCTGTTGGCCCTTGTCTATGGAGCCTCCGAGGCAATCAATACCCAAATCGCCAACGGCGGTCTGGCGCTTTTTGCCGGCATCACCAACATGGTCCTGCCCTACATGGCGGGAAAGCTGCTCATCGAGCAGGACCACGGGAAGGGACAGCCTTTCAGAACAGCGTTGGTGCGGCGCTTCGTGGTGTTGTTGGCAGCGGTTGGCGTCGTGAGCATCTACGACTTCCTGTCCGGAAAGAACAGCTGGCAGGCGGTGTTTACCAAAATCATCCCCAGCCAGCCCGTGTTGTGGCCCATGCAGATGCGGTGGGGGTTCGGACGCATCGCCGGGCCGTATTCGCATGCCATTCTGGCGGGAATCGTCTTCCTGATGGGGTTGATCTACTGTCTCTGGCTGCGCCGCACTGACCCCGCCTGGGGCAGCCGCCGCGTATTCGGCGGCATTCCATTGGCTCCCCGGGGAGTGGTGCTCGGCGCCATCGTCCTGGGCCTGCTGATGACCCAGTCGCGCGGTCCCTGGATCGGCGTCGGACTCGCGCTGCTGTTCGCGGTGCTGGTGCGGATGCTGCCGTTTCCCAGGGCGACGGCGGTGTTTCTCCTGCTGGTGGCTGTCCTTTCCGTGGCCGGCTTTGCGATCGGGAAGGCCTATACGGATAGCGGCATGGCCGGGGCCAAAGACGAAGAGCAGCGCAACGCGGCCTATCGCCGGGAACTGCTCGGCAACTACATTCCGGTGGTGCTGGCGCGCCCCATGCTGGGATGGGGTGTGGTCGCTTATCCCGCCGTCGACGGCAAGATGTCTATCGACAACGAATATCTCCTCACGGCGGTAACTCACGGATTGATTGGCCTGGGGCTGTTTCTGGCCATTCTGGGAGGCAGCGCCGCACGCCTGTTCCGGATGGCCGCGCGCCCCCTGGCACCCGACGACCGGGCGCTGGTCTTCGCGCATCTGGCGGTGCTCATGGGACTGGCTGCCACCATCACTACGGTTTTTCTGGGCGAACAGGCCTTGATTCTCTGTTACCTCATCGTTGGATGGATTCATGGACTGAATCCGGTGGTCGTCGGTGAGCAGGCAGCCCTCCCATTCAAGTTCCGGCGTGTGCTGGTCTAGAGAATGTTGCCCAGGACCGGGTTTTGAGAAGAGTGCCCTGGTTTCCTCGATTCGTCATGCAAAATGAATATGGGTTCTCGATAATCTTGCCCGCGCATGAGCAGCGTTTTTCCGGCGTCGCACCGGCCATGCGGAGCGAATCCTGCGGCAGGTTATGGAATTGTGGCAAGAACCATCCGCCCTGCCGCTAAGGCTGCCGATGATTTAGCCGAGAAAGTAGATAAGAATGCTCGAAGCCTTGCAGATCGTGGTGGCGTGCTCGCTGGTCTTGCTGACGGCGCCGCTGTTCTTCGATTTGGCGATTTGCATCGTGGGCAACCTGTTCAGGGTCCGCAAGGCACATCCGCTGGAGAAGTTGCCGATTCGTCTGGCCGTGATCGTCCCGGCACACGACGAGGAAGTGATGATCGCGCGGACGGTGGCCTCGATCCGCGCAGCCATGGGCTCGGCTACTGTCAGTTGCGCAACGGCCGGCGGCCAGGCTCTGCATTCCATTGCGCAAAGCTCCCTGCCTGAAAGCTCGGGGCGGACGGCAACAGCGCTTTATGTGGTGGCGCACAACTGCACGGACGCCACAGCGGCGATAGCCGCCCGGGCGGGCGCCAAGGTGCTGGAACTGAACGATCCAGCCCAGGGCGGCAAGGGCTCTGCGCTCCGGTTTGGATTTGCCGCCGCCCTCGCCGCGGGCGCCAACGCATTCCTGGTCGTCGATGCCGATTCGTCGGTGAGTTGCAACCTGATCGCCGCCACCCGGGCCGCCTTGGTCGAAGGCAGCGAAGCCACCCAGTGCCGCTACGAATTGGAGTTGCCCGCCTCCACCCGGCCGCACCCCATTACCCGCCTGCGCGCTCTCGCCTTTCGCGGCATGAACGTGGTCAGGCCGCGCGGGCGTTCCGGGCTGCGCTTCTCCGCAGGCCTATTTGGCAACGGCTTTGCCTTGACCGCGGAAACCTTGGCGCGAGTCCCGTTTCAGGCCAACAGCATTGTGGAAGACATGGAATATCACATCAGCCTGGTGCGCCATGGGTTGCAGGTGGACTGGATCGGCGATGCGTTTGTCCATGCCCCGCTGGCAGCCCGCGGCGCGGCGCAAACCACCCAGGAAACCCGCTGGGAAGGGGGACGCATGGGCGTGGCCCGCCACACCACCCTGCCCTTGCTGCGGAACGCCTTGCGCGGAGACTGGCGCGCCGTTGAAACGCTCGCCGATGCCTGGGGACTTCCCTTGGCACGCGCCATTCTGGCCTTGTGCGTCCTCGCTTTGCTGCCGGGCGACTGGAGCCACCTTTATGCATTGGGGTGCGGAGTCATCGCCCTGGTGTATGTGTTGCAGGCGGCCTGGCTAGGCCCGGAACCGAGGCGCGACCTGTTGGCGCTGCTGGCTGCCCCGCTTTACCTGGCCCGCAAGGCTGTACTCACCCCGTTGGTGCTGATCAACTCGCGCAGGCGGGCGCAATGGACACGAACCAGACGCGAGGCGCCCCTTCCATGACAAATCCTCAGATGATCCCGGATTCCGCCGAGCGCGAAGTCGACTGGAGCCTCGATCCAGACACCGCAGCCGAGTTGGACGCCCCCAGCGCCGAAACGCAGCATCTGCTGCGCGATGTCCATCGCAAGTTCGGGCGCAACGTGGCCGCCACCATCCTGGCCCGGTTCGTGAACATGGCCCGCGGTGTCTGCATCGTGCCCTTCCTGCTGGCCCACATCGGCCTGGAGGCCTACGGCATCTGGACCACGATTTTCATCCTGGTCACCTATGTCGGCATCTCCACCATGGGCATCTCCAACGTCTACATCAAGTACGTGGCGGAGTTTCACGCGCGCAAGGAATACGACAAGGCCAACGCACTGCTGTCCACCGGCCTGGCCGTCACCATTCCGCTGTGCGGAGCAATCTTCGCCGCCTTCTGGCTGGGCTGGAACCTGATTGTCCCCTTGCTGCATCTGCCCCCCGCCCATGCCGCCGAAGGAAAGGAAGCGGTGCTGATCGTTCTGGCGGTCTTCCTGTCGAGCATTGCCCTCAGCGCGTTCACCGACCTGCTGACAGGGATGCAGCAGATCGCCGTCAACCAGTTCTTTCTCACGCTGGGCATTCTGGGCGAGTGCGCTGCGATTGTCTGGCTGGTGCTGGCCGGCCGCGGCATTCGAGGACTCGCCGAGGCTTACCTGATCCGGACCATCCTGAACGACGGGCTTTCCATCTGGTGGGCTTGCCGGCAAATCAAGTGGCTGCGCATCTCGCCCAGCCTGGTGCGCCGCGAGTCTCTCAAGTACGTGGTCCACTTCGGCGGGCTGGTGCAGTTCCAGGGCATGCTCTCCATCTTTCTGAACTCGGTTGACCGGGTGGCCGCCCTTTGCCTCATCGACGCCTCCGCCGCGGGCCTGCTGGATGTGGCCAAGAAATGGCCGGTTTCCTTCTCCAGCGTGCCAATGGCTTTTTTTGGCGCCATGCTGCCGGCCGCCTCGCACGTAGACGCCGCCTCCGACGGCCAGGACCGGTTGCGCAACCTGCGCCAGTTTTACCTGACCGGCGCCCGCTATTCCAACCTCTGCACCTCGGCGTTCTCGGCCGCCATGATCTTTTGGGCCGCTCCGATCCTCCGCGTCTGGCTCGGCCCGGCCTTGCCCATGAAAGACACCCTTGTTCCCCTATTTGTGGTATTTTGCTTTGCCTTGCAGTTTCATATGCTCACAGGACCGGGTACTTCGGTACTGCGGGGGATCGGCAAAGTGTATGAGGAATTCACATACTCCATTCCCAACCTCGTCCTGCTGGCGATTGCCCTGCCGGTATCGTTCTGGATCGAAAAGGGTTGGACGCCGTTTGGCATTGGAGTCGCCGTCTCCCTGGCCACCGTGGGCTCGGCATGTGTCTTGATGGGCAGAGTGCTTTGGGTTTTGGATTTGCCCTTGGGCCGCTTCCTTCGGGTGGTCATCGTCCCGGGGCTGGCGCCATATTTGATTGCCGGATTGCTGGCCTGGCCTGCCGCACGCTTCGTGGCCCAGGTCAACCGCTGGCAGGGAATGGGCGTTTTGGTTGTCGTGGGGCTGGTCTATATGGCTGGATTGCTGGCCATCCTGGACCGGTGGGTCTTGACAAGCGACGAAAAACAGAAGAGCTACGCGCTGCTGAACGGGGCTCTTGCCGTTTTTCAGGGATAGGAATGGTTGGATGAAGCATCGATTGAGCAAGACGATCGCCCTGCTGTTTCTGTCGGTTGGCCTGACGCTGTGCGCCCAGGAATCTCCCGGAATTCCTGCGAATAACCCGCCTCCGGACCCCAATAACCCTGCGCCCGATTCGAATAATCCGCAGCCGCAAGCGAATTACCCGCAGCCGCAGGCGAATTACCAGTCCGACCCGCAGCTGAAGCCCAACCCGCTGGAGGCTCTGCGCAGCTTTGAGCCGGCCGCCGACGAGGAATACCGCCTGGGCCGGGGCGACGAAATCGGCGTGGACTTTGCCGGGCGGCCGGAGCTGGCAGCCAAGCTGGTGATCGGCCCCGACGGCCGCATCTCCCTGCCCCTGGCGGGCGAAGTGATGCTCGCGGGCAAAACCCGGGCCGAGGCAGCACAGGCTCTGCAGGCCGCGCTGGCCGGCTACTACTCCAACCTCGCTGTACAGGTTTCGGTGACCAAGTACACGGCAAATCGCATCCTGCTGCTGGGCGCGGTCGATAAACCGGGTGTGCTCACCTTTGACGGGACCCCCACCCTGCTCGAAGCCCTCACCCGCGGCGGTATGGATACCGGCCCCAACAAGACGGCGCAGATTCCCGAGCGCTGCGCCATCTACCGGGGGCAGGAACAGGTGGTGTGGGTGGAACTGAAAGAGCTGCTGGAATCGGGAAATACTATGGCCGACATGCGCCTGCGCCGCGACGATGTGGTCTTTGTGCCCAGCATGGCCGAGCGTTTTGTCTCCGTGCTCGGCGAAGTGCAGAAGCCCGGACCCGTGCAGCTATCCAACACCTCCACGCTGGCTTCGGTACTGGCTTCGGCCGGCGGGTTCACCGGCAAGGCCGGCAACAAACCCCATATCCAGATCGTCGATCCGGCTGCGGGCACTTCGCGGGTGCTCTCCTTCAACGATGTGCTCAATCCGGCCAAGACGCTTGAAATCACCCTGAAGCCCGGCGAAATCGTCTTTGTGCCGCAATCCGGCTTCTACAAGGCCACCTATGTGATTGAGCGCCTTACTCCGCTGATCACCACAGGAACCTTTGCCTTGCTGGCAGGAATGGGGCCGCTATGAAACCGTTCTTCAGCCAACCCGCATTGGAATCCCCCCGCACACCCGACGGGGCAATGAACCCTCCCGCTGCGCACAGCCCCGCTGCCGCCGGCGCCGACCAGGCCTTTTTCCGCCTCGATATCGTGCGCAGCCTGCAACTGCACCGGACCCTGGCCATTGGCGTCGCTTTGCTCTTCGTGGCCTTGGCGGCCGCTTATGTCTACCGCGTCTGGCCGGTCTACATCTCTCAAAGCCTGGTCTACGTGCAGCCCTCTCCGCACAAGGTGCTGGAGCAGGGCGGCGGCGAGCAGTTGCCCTACGACGGAACCAGCTACGAGACCTATTTCGAGCAGCAGATGCTGAGCGTGACCCGCACGGACGTGCTCACCAGCGCTCTGCACAAACTCGACCCGTTCGTCTGGCAGCATGGCGGAGAGTCGGATCAAGCAGCCGCCGGTCGTCTCGCCGGTGCCATTGAAGTGACCCGCGTAGGCGGCGGCTACGAGTTCTCGATTGCCGCCCGCGCCAACGACCCCGGCCGCGCTGCCGACCTGGCCAACGCCGTCACGGCCAGCTTTGTCGAGAACGCGGCCCGCGAGCAGAAGAGCGGCGATGCGCAGCGGCTGGCTGTGCTTGAAAACGAGCGCAACCGCGTGCAACAGCAGTTGACTGCCGACCGCACCGAGCAGGAAGCCCTGAACAAGCAACTCGGCGTGGCCTCCATCGCCACCGTCGCTCCCGACCACTACGACGACGACATCGGCAAGGTCCGCACCGAACTGGTGAAGGCGCGCACCGACCACGATCTGGCCGAAGCCCAGCTTGACGCCATTGGAGGCGGTAGCAAGTCCCCCTCCATCCCCTCCAGCGCGCTCGATGCCGAGGCCGATGAGCTGGCCGGCAGCGATGCCGGCCTGGTGAGCATGAAGACCTCGCTCAACCAGCGCCGCGCGACGCTCATCACCCAGATGTCCAACCTGACGCCCAATCATCCCCAATACAAGCAGGATGAAGCGGAACTGGCTCAGATCAACGGCTCGCTGGAGTCCATGACCCGCGAGCTGCGCAGCAAGGCCGCGGCGCGCATCCGCCAGAAGCTCCGCACCGAAGAGGTGAGAACCGCAGCGGTCGAGAGTCAGTTGTATGCGCAACTGGGGCAACTCACCGGGGCGGCCGGCAGCGCCACCGGCAAACTGCAGCGGTCAAGCGATCTGGCCACTGAAATTGCGCGCCTGCAGGCCCGCTACGGCATCGTCGACGAGCAGTGGCACAACCTGAAGATTGAGGACAGCGCGCCGGGCGCTGCCTATGTTATTACCGCAGCCACTCCGTCTTCCACCCCGGTGTACAAGGTGCTGCGCAAGCCCGCGGTGTTGGCCATCGCCGGCCTGTTCTTTGGTCTCTTCGCCGCGGTGTTGGCCAACAAGGTGGATCCCCGCGTCTACATCGCCTCGGATGTGCAGCATGTGCTGGGCTACGCTCCCATGGCCCAACTGCCCAACTTCAGCGAAGTCTCAATCAGCGTGGGAGAGGAACACACCCTGCGCCTTGCGGCTGCCATCGAATACGCCCGCCAGCAAGGGAATCTGAAGAACCTGCTCTTTACCGGGACCGGGCCTGGCGCGGGCACCACCACCGTGGCCACGCGGGTCAGGGAGATGCTGGAGACCATGGGCCGCGCGACGGTGCTTGTCGACGCATCGCGCACCCCGGCTCCGCCTCTTCACGACTCCGCCGACTTGGCCGGTTCCAACGGCAACCAGGCCCTGGTGGCGCAGCGCGGCAATCGACCGGCGGCCCTGCAACAGCAGGTGGCCGAAGAAGCCCAGCGCGAAGAAGAATCCCTGGTGCTTACCGATGCCGCACCCCTGTTGGTCTCGGCTGAAACCGAATACCTGGCGCGCTTTGTGGATTGCGCCATTGTCGTGATTCACTCCGGCGTCACCACCCGAGCCCAACTGCGCGACGTGGCCACTTCTCTGCAGCGGCTCGACGTGGCCGCCGTGGGATTTGTGTTGAACCGCGTGGGCCTGGCCAAAGCCGATCCCTCTTTCCGGGCCTCGCTCCGGGCCATGGAGACTCACCTCGAAGCTCAGACCCGGGTCTATGCCCGCCATGGGGCCAGAACCCAGCCCGTAGTCGAGCCTGCCTCGGTCGAGCCTCCTGCGCTGCCAACACAACATGAGAACCTGATTGCGGCCGGTGCGCCTGCAGCGCCGCCCGCTCCCAAGCCGGTTGCCGAGCCTGCTTACCGGCAGGCGAAGCAGGCAGTCGCCGAGCCTGTGGCCGTACCTCGACCGGCTCCCCCGGTTTCCGTGCCGCCCCCGCCAGCTCATGCGCCTACGCAGGTCTTGCAACCCGCTCCCGCCATGCGCGAAGAGGAGCTCGTGGCGGCTGTTCCCGGCCCTGAGAAGGTGCTGGAGTGGGCGCTCGATCCGCAGCAGGAAGCGCCTTTGAGAGGCCGTCCCTTGCAGCCGGCGCCGTTGCCAAGGCTGGAGCCAACGCCTCTGCCCAGGCTTCGGACCGCGCCGCCGCCCCCCGCTCCAGCCGCTCCGCTGCCCGCCCCCGTCGCAGCCAGTCCTCAGCCTCAATTGCCCAAGGTGGAAGCCGAGAGGGTGCAACCCATCCCCCAGCCCGAACCGGCGCCCGCCCAATCCTGGGATAGCCTCTCGAACAGTCACGCCCGCCCCAACGCCGTTGCGGATTCGCCCAGTCCCGCCCAGGTCGCGCTTTCCAAGCCGGAGGCCGACGATGCAGCGGCCCAGCAGGCCTCGCGACTGAGCGGCTTGAGAGATTTGCTCTCCGCGCTCCACCAGAAGAATCTGCAGAGAGGCATCGACTTCGGCAGCGAGGCCCCCATGGCGGATGCGGAACCTCCGCGGGAAGAGGAACGCATTTTCTATCCGCGATCCTCACCCGCAGATCAGGAACGGCCACCCGTAACCAGACCCGCTCCCACCGGCGCTCCGCAAAGACAAGTGGTGGCGCAGCCGGAGTTCCTTCCTCCCCGCGCACCTGAGGAAACCACCCCGAAGAGCGGGCCCAAGGAGAGCGCAGCCACGCGCCGGGATCGTCGCGATTCGTTCGACGAAGTCGCCATTCTGCCTTCCTGGCGAGGGCAATACAAAAAGAAGAACCGATAAACCCGGCGGTGGGCCCAATGTTCGTGAACTCATGCTCGGCAAATTCATTGCTTCAGACCGAAGCGCGCACCGTGCGCTCCCTGGTCATTGTGGCGTTTACGCCTCCCATGCTCTACTTTGCCCGGCGCGTTCGCAGTGCCGGTGTGCGCGTTCACCTGGTTGAGATGGTTCACAGCCCGCGCGCCTTTGTCCGGCCATCCAATGCCGTCGAGGCCGGCGGCCTCGTGCTGCTTTGGCCTGCGGTCGACACAGAGCAGGGATTGGCGGCCATTCAGCGCTTTGTCGAATCGGTCGACGCCTCAGCCCTCATCGCCAGCGACGATTCGCTGCTTTCCTGGCTGGGACGGAACCGGGCCCGGTTTGAACCGCGCTGCAAGGTCGCTGCGCCGGAACCTGCCGCGCTTGAATCCCTTTGGAACAAGGCCCATCAAGTCGACCGGGCGGCTCAGTCGGGCTTCGATCTGCTGCCAGGCTGGTCCATCGCCTCAAGACAAGACATCGACGCCATCCCGGCCCATGCCTTTCCGGTGGTGATCCGGCCCGTCCTTTCCAGTTCCGCTCTCCCTTTCTTCAAGGCGCGCGTTCTGCGCACCCGCAACGGGCTCCACGACTTCTACGCAGCCACCCGCTGGACGCATCCGCCCATTGTGCAGAGATTCTGTCTGGGACCCAACTACGTGCTTCACGGGACTCGCTCCGAGACAGGCGAAATTCTGGCTCTGCGCCTCTTCCTGGCCTATCGCAAGTATGCGGGCTTTACCACTTCCATGTGCTCCATTCCGCTGCCGGCGGAGTTGGCGGCCGCAGCCCGCACTTTTGTCGACGCCGAGAACCTGGTCGGCCCCTTCCACTTCGAACTGCTCGGCTGCGAGGCCGACAGCACACTCTATTTCCTGGAGATCAACTGCCGGCTCGGCGGGACCACCGGCAAGGCCACTCAACTGGGTTACGACGAACCAGGCTTGCTGCTGCAAGCCTATGGCCTGAAGACCCCCGGCGCGCTGCCCGAGGTCCCGGTTTATTCCCAAACCACCACCCTCAGCTTGAACCTGTCCCAAGCCTTCAATGACCTGTTTCGGCGCCCCGATCCGCTTGCCTATCCTCAAATGCCCCGCCTGCACAGCTTCTTCGCCGCTCTCAAAGAGGCACTGTTGGTCAACGACGGCCGGCTGGACTTCAACGACCCGATCTCGTTGATTCGCTACCTGGGCTGGAACCGCGGATAGGCTTCGGCTTGCCCCGATCCTGCCGTTGTTATGGCCTGACAATCTCGATACGGTCCTGCGTGCGTACCCAGGTATGCCCGGCCATGCGCCCCAGCGCATCCAAGCCGCCGGGGTCCACGCGGAAATCCTCCACCAGGTCCCGGCGCACATGAAAGCGAACCACTTCTCCCAGCACGATGACGCCGCTACCCGGTTCGCGACCCACGTAGATCGCCTGGGTCAGCTTGCACTCCATCTGCGCGGGAGAGCCGGCCACCCGTGGCGGACGCACCACTTCGCTGGCCAGCGTCTTCAGGCCGGCGAGCTCGAATTCATCTACACTGGGATCTACATCGGCTGCCGTGGCGTTGGCTGCGACGGCCAGCGCCTCGTTCACCACATTCACAACAAATTCTCCGGTTTCCTCAACGTTCCGCAGGGTGTCCTTCCGCCTGTCGGGCGTCCAATCCGCCGCCGCATCGGCTGGCCTGGCCTTGGCCGCGCGTAAAACCGGGCAGAACATCACCGTCGGCGGGTTCGACCCCACACCGGTGAAAAAGCTGAAAGGTGCCAGATTTGCCACGCCGGCCCGGTCCATTGTCGATACCCAGGCCACTGGCCGAGGCACAATAATTCCAGTCATCAGCTTGTAAATCTGTTTTATTTCGCATTCTGCTGGATTCAGGGATAGTATCGAAGTTTCGGAATTGCTTGCGGAGTCCATCAGACAAGCCTAAAACATCTTTCTTGCAGCCGTGGCGTCTAACTCGAAAAGCAACCGCCGACCCACTTCGGGACCCGTCTCAAACGAAGGATGTAACAGTTTTGATACGCAGCCGGAAATTCGTCCGACCGTAACATTCGATGATGCACAATCGTTTATGAGGGAGAAACTGTCGTGCCGCGAATTCATTTCCAGCAACAACTCGCCGAACTCAAGGACAAGCTCCTTGCCATGGCTGCCTTGGCGCAGCAGGCGGTCGAGTCCGCGGTAGACGCCTACCTGCAAAGGGATCTGGGCCTGTGCCAGTACGTGAAGCAAAACGAGACCGCCATCAACAGCGCGCAGCGCTCCCTGGACGAAATGGCTTACGAACTGCTCGCCAAGGAGCAGCCCATGGCCATCGACCTGCGCTTCATCCTTGCGGTGATCAAGATCAACGGCGACCTGGAGCGCATCGGCGACCAGTCGATGGGGATTGTTCGCCGCACCAAGGACATCCTCAAGGGCGAGCCCATCGATCTGCCCGTGGATTTCGCCGCCATGGGCGAGTTCGCCGGCCACATGATCCGGTCTGCCGTGCAGTCTCTGCTTGAAGGCGATGCCGGTCTTGCCGCCTCCGTCCGCGAGATGGACGACGAGATCGACCGCATGAATCGCCGCGCCCACATCGACTTGCTGCAGCTTATCCAGGACCAGCCCCGCTTTACGCAACAGGCCATGAACGGCATCCTGGTGGCGCGCAACCTGGAGCGCATCGCCGACCACGCCTCCAATATCGCCACAGACGTCATCTTCTGGATTCGCGGCGCCGACGTGCGCCATCAACTCAGCATGTCGATGGACTAGAGCCTGCACAGGCTCTAGTCTTCCTCTCCAGGTGCGAGAGCCGTTTAGGCCACTGCCACCCTGCGCGGAGTTGGCGACACCGTATCATAGGTGTGTTGGGGCAGGGTCATGCACTTGCTAAGCAAGACCTGGCCGGCAGGTGTCGTGGATCGATCCAATCCGAATCCGAAATGGGCTCTCTCGCTCGATGCTTTGGTTCTCGTTGTGGGCCTCGGCCTCTTCAACTGCTTCGCCTTGTTCCTGGCATCGCAACACCAGTTGCTCGATTTCTCGTCCATGTACACCGGCGGCAGCCTGGTGGTCGCCGGCCGCGGCGCACTCCTGTTCGATATCCAGACGCAGATCGAGTTTCAGCACCGTGTCCTCGGCATGAAGGGCCTGCTGGCCTACAATCACCTTGCCTTCGAGTCGCTCCTCTTTGCGCCGCTCGCCCTGCTCCCCTTTCAGGTCGCACTGTGGGCTTGGCGCATCCTCTCGATTGCCATGCTGGCCTATTCTGCCCGCACACTGGCCGGCGTCTATCGCTGTGCCCGCTGGCATGCCTTGTGGATTGCAGTCGCCTTCTTTCCCGTAGTGGCGGCCATCGTGCAGGGCCAGGACTCCATCCTGCTGCTCTCGCTGCTCGCCGGCACCCTCCAACTGCTCGCCGCTGACAGCGACCGCTCTGCCGGCTGTCTGCTGGCCCTGGCCCTGTTCAAGCCGCAACTGATTCTGCCCATGGCCGCCATGCTCGTCTTGAAGCGCGGCTGGCGATTCCTGCTGGGCTTTCTCGCCGGCAGCGCCACCGTGCTCATGGTCAGCACGGCCATCACCGGGTTCGGCGGATGGCGGCGGATGTTCGAACTGTGGCGCTATGCGGCCTCCGGCGCCGGCAGCCAGATCGGCGTCAATGCCGTTTCCATGCCGAACCTGCGCGGCATCTTGTGGCTCATGGGCCTGGCGCCCCACGCCGCGTTCGTCGTCGCACTGGGTCTTTCAGCGGTGCTGTTTGCTGCTGTTGCGTGGCGGCTCCGCACCTGCCGATCGGTTGAACGGCTCTTTCCTCCGCTGGTCGCGCTCGCGTTGCTGCTCAGCCCTCATGTGAATGCACACGATCTGGCCATCCTCATTCTTCCCATCGTGGCTCTTTTGGTGGCCAACAAGCGATCCCTGGCGCTCTGTGCCGGCGCGTGTTTCTGCATGCCCCTTTTTCTGCTTCTGGGCCATGTGGCGCTGTATTTCTTTGTCATTTGCGCGGTTCTTTTTGTGGCCCTACGCGAGCCGGCACACCTGCAGTTACAGCCCGCTGAATGAGGAACTGGACCTCGCCTCTACTTTCGCAATCGGTCGCCAAAGGTGGTTCGCCCGCCAGGAGCCCTTCAAACTGATCCAGCGGTACCGGCCGGCTGAACAGGAAGCCCTGGAATGCGTGACACCCCAGGCTATCCAGCAGGTCTCGCTGTTCCTCGGTTTCCACGCCTTCGGCAATCACCGCCAGACCCAGCGCGTGCCCCAGCGAGATCACCGCCTGCGCAATCGCCCGGCTGCTGGCGTCGGCCAGAATGTCGCGCACAAACGATCGATCGATCTTCAACTGCGTCAGCGGTAGCCGCTTCAGGTAGGCAAGCGAAGAGTAACCGGTCCCGAAGTCGTCCAGACTGAAGCGCAGCCCATGCGCCCTCAACTGCGTCATCTTCGCGGTCACATCCTCAATGTTGTCCACCAGCATGCTTTCGGTCAGCTCCAGTTCCAGATTCTGCGGATCGGCGCCGGTATGCTTGATAGCCCTCAGCACCTGTTCCACAAAATCCTGCTGCCGGAACTGCCGCGCGCTGATGTTCACCGAAATCGTGATACGAGCTGTCTCTTCTTTTTTTGCCCATTTGGCAATCTGCGCGCATGCTGTTTCCAGCACCCAGTTACCCAGCGGCAGAATCAGGCCCGACTCCTCGGCTAGAGCGATGAACTCCCCGGGAGCCAGCAAGCCGCGCGTGGGATGCTTCCAGCGAATCAGAGCCTCGGCGCCGATCCAATGGCAGCAATCCACCTGGGGCTGGTAGAAGAGCACGAACTGACGCTTCTGGATTGCCCTGCGCAGATCGCCTTCCAGCGCCGCCCGGGCATTGATGGCATGCTGCAAGGCCGGAGCAAAGAAGTGCAGCGTGTCGCGCCCCGCGGCCTTCGCCTGATACATGGCGATGTCGGCCTGCTGCAATAACCCGTCGATGCTTTCGTCGGAGTCCTCGAAGATCGTGATGCCCACGCTCGAGGTGCTGAGGCACTCCCGCCCGTCGAGCAGATAGGGCTGTCCCAAGGTCAACAGGATCTTCTCGGCCACCATCTTGGCCTGAGCCGCGGCATGTTCGCCGTCCGTGCTCAGTTCCTCCAGGATCACCACGAACTCGTCGCCGCCAAGCCGCGCCACCGTGTCCACTTCGCGCATGCAGGCGCTCAGCCTTCGCGCCACTTCCTGCAGCATCAAGTCGCCGGTGTTGTGGCCCAGCGTGTCGTTCAGCGTCTTGAAGTCGTCCAGATCGATGAACAACAGCGCCGCTTTGTGTCTGGTGCGTGCGCTTGAGGCAAGTGTCTGCCGCAGACGTTCCGAAACCAGCCGGCGGTTCGGTAACTGGGTCAGCGTGTCATAGAAAGCCAGGCTTCGGATCTCTTCCTCGGCCACCTTGGCTGCCGAGACATCGCGCGTGATGGAGAGAATGCACGGAACCCCGTCCACCTCCATGATCGAGGCCGACATCTGTCCCCACAGCAGCTCCCCGTTCTTCTTGCGGAACTGTGCGTCGAGGCTCTTGCAGTTCGAATCGCGGCGCAAGATCTCTACCAGGCGCTCGCGGTCGGCCGGGTCGGCCCAGTTTCTCAATTCCTGCGAAGTGCGGCCCAACACTTCCTCTCGCTTGAAGCCCATGATGTCCAGGAAAGCCTGGTTGCAGTCGATGAGCTTTCCGTCGCTCAGCCGGTTGATGTTCACCGCGTCCAGGCTGGTTTCGAAGGCCACCCGATAGCGGGCTTCGGTGGCCCGCTGCGCTTGCTGTGCCGCCGCCAGACGATCTTCGGTCGCCTTGGTTGCGGTGATGTCGCGCATCACGCTCAGCAGGCACTGAACCCCCTCGATTTCAATTACCGAGGATGAGATCAGCACCCAGATCGGCTCTCCGCCCTTCCGTCTGTACTGGGTCTGGAAATCCCGTGCGCTCCCGTCCAGGTTTAGAAGGTCGATTATTCTCTGGCGTGCGGTCGGGTCAGTCCACAGCTCGAGTTCCAGCGAGGTACGGCCGATAATCTCTTCGCGTTGATATCCAATCGTTTCCAGGAATGTCATGTTGGCATCGATGTAGGTCCCGTCACTCATGCGACTGATGCAGATGCCGTCCACGCTGGTCTGGAACACCGAGCGGTAGTGCGCTTCGCTCAATCGCAGCGCCTCGGCGGCTGCCGATAGGTGCTCCTCGGCGGCCTTGGCCACGGTGATATCGCGCATCGTGGTGGTGGTACAGACCACGCCGTCGATATCCACGATCTGCGCAGTGATCCTGCCCCAGAAGATCTCCCCATTCTTTCTTCTGAAGGGGAAATCCATGTTTCTGCAAATGGACTCGGCGCGCAGGACCTCGAACAGCTTTTCGCGGTCCCGTAAATCCGCCCAGATATTCAGCTCCACCGAGCTTTTTCCGATTACCTCGTCAAGCTGGTAACCGGTGAAGTCCAGGAATGTCTGGTTCACATCGATATAAAACCCATTGTCGACGCGCGACAGCATCATGGCGTCCAGACTGGTCTGAAATGTCGTGCGATACCGGGTCTCGCTCAATTGCAGCGCCGCCGTGGTGCGGGCCAGGCGCTCTTCGGCGGCCATGGCCAGGGTCACGTCGCGGGTTACTGTCAAGAGGCATGGAACGCCGTCCAGCTCGAGCTTTGAAGCCGACATCAGGCCCCAGATCAGCTCGCCGTTCTTCTTCCGGAATTGTGCCTTCAGGTCGTGGCAACTTGAGTTGAAGCGGAGCAATGCGGTCAGTAGTTCACGATCGGTGGCGTCCGCCCAAATGCCAAGCTCTATCGAGGTCCGTCCGATTACCTCATCGCGTTGGTATCCGGTCAGGTCGAGGAATGCCTGGTTCACGTCCACATAAGTGCCGTTATCGATGCGGGTGATATTGATGACATCCAGGCTGGTCTGGAACGCCGTCCGGTACCGCGCTTCGCTGACTTCGAGAGCGATCTGCGCTGCTGCTGTGCGTTCCTCGGCCGCTTTCACATCGGTGATTTCCTTGGCAAAGGTAACCCGGCAAAGCTCCCCCGCAATCTCGATCAACGATGCGGACAACCGCACCCAGTAGGTCTCCCCGTTCTTTCTTCTGGTCTGGAACTCGAGGTCCTTGCACCCACCCTTCTCGCGCAGCAACTCCAGCAAAACAAGCCGGTCGGCGTCATCGACCCAAAGGCCCAGCTCCTGCGACGTGCGCCCGAGGACTTCCTCGCGGGTCCGTCCCGAGGAATTCAGGAACGCCTGATTGGCGTCGAGAATGACTCCATCACTCATCCGGGAAATCTGCACAGCGTCCGCGCCGGTCTCGAATACGACGCGATAGCGCGCCTCGCTGGCCTGCCTTTCCTGGTCGGCGGCGATCAACCGCTCCTCTGCCGTCTTGCGCGCGTCAATATCTTCCACAAGCGCGATCAGGTGCAGGGCGGAGCCTTGTTCGTCCCGCTGCAGCGAAAGCGTCAAGTTCACCCACGTGAGACTGCCGTCCTTGCGCACATAGCGCTTCTCAAAACTGGCCGAGTCCGCTTTGCCCAGTCCCAGGCTCTGTATGGTGCTGAGGCTCTGGGACAGGTCTTGCGGAGCCGTAATCGCTTCGATAGTCAGGCCCGGCACTTCTTCCTGGGCATAGCCGAGGATCTGGGCCAACTTCGCGTTGCAGCGCAGAATCCGGCCATCCAGGGTTGTATGAGCCATCCCCACTGCGGCTTGTTCAAAGGTCGTCCGGTAACGCTCCTCACTTTCGCGCAGATGCATCTCCGCCAGCTTCCGCTGGGTAATGTCTTCCGCGAACCCAACCATGTGCACCATGCGCCCCTGGCCGTCGTACTGAGGCGAGATCGTCAACATCGCCCAGGTCACGCCGCCATCCTTGCGCAGATACCGCTTTTCAAAGCTGACCGTTCCGGCTTCCTGGTTACACATGCGCCGATGCGCCTCAATGTTCTCCGCCCGGTCCTCTACGAACGTGACTTGCTCGAAGGTCAGGCCTGGGACTTCCTCGATGGGGTAGCCGATAATCTCGGCAAAGCGCCGGTTGCAGCGCAGAAACCGGCCCTCGAACGAAGTGTGAACAATCCCGATCGCCGCCTGCTCGAACGTAGCCCGGAACCGCTCCTCGCTGTCGTGCAGTTGCGCTTCTACCTGTTTGCGCTCGGTCACGTCGTGGACGATCGAGGCCAACAACTGCTTGCCATCCACAGAAATGGGCGAGGCGTAGACCTCGACGTCTCGCTCTTCTCCGCTCACCAGCCTGTGCCGCAGCACGCAGCAGGCGCCCCCTTCCCGCAATACCCGCTGCCGCTCCCGGGCAACCTCTTCTTTTGGCGCGGCATTGATCAGGTCAGCGGACATCCCGATCAGTTGCTCCCGCGAATAGCCGTAAAAGGCCACGGCAGCCCGATTGGCGGCGAAAATGTTGCCGCTCTCCGGGTCAACAAGGACCATCACCGAACCGTTGTCGACAAAGAATCTGCGGAAGCGCGCCTCGCTCTCCTCCAACGCCAGCGCTGCCTCCTTGCGCTTCGTAATGTCCCGAATCACGCCGCTCATTCTCACCGGGCAGCCGTCGCCGTCGAAGTCCAGCTTTCCCAGTCCATGAACCCATCGCACCTCCAGGTCGCTCCGCCGGACAACCCGATATTCCCTGTCGAACGGCATCCTCTGGCCCAGTACGTGGTCTGCCAGATAGGCGGCCATCATGGCCCGGTCGTCCGGATGGATCAGGGCCGTCCAACTGTCTACCGTACGCGCGAACCCGGAGTCGATTCCAAAGATCTCGTCCAGGACTTCCGAACTGGTCCAGATGCCCGAGGTCAGATCGGTCACATACGATCCCATGGCGCTGACCCGCTGCGTTTCCTTCAGCGACTCCATGCTCTCGCGCAGCGCCTGTTCGGCCCGCTTGCGCGCCGTAATGTCCTCAATGAACCCCTCGTTGATGGGGGCCGTTCCATCGGCTGCGATCGTCCTCCGGCAATTCAGCGACACCCAGATCCGTGTCCCGTCCTTGCGCTGGAACTGGCACTCGTACCCCCGCATCGCAAGGCGCTCGCCCAGATGCCACTGGAATACCGACCGCTCTTCGGGGTCAATCCACAGACTGTGCGCCGCGTCGGTGACCGTGGCGAGCATCTCTTCCGGCGAGTCGTAGCCCAGCATCCGCGCCATGGCCGGATTCGTCGCCAGCATGCGCCCGTCCAAAGTCGTCTGAAAGATCCCTTCCAGCGCTCCGTCAAAGATCTTTCTGAACTTCCCCTCCGCCTCTTTCAGCTCGGTTTCGGCCGCCTTCTGATCCGAAATGTCCTTGATGAAGCCTTCGTGCCGCAGCAGTTGTCCATCGGCCGCGAGCACCTTCCGGCAACTCAGCGAACCCCAGAAAACTCCGCCGTCCTTTCGCTTGAAGCGACACTCGAAGCCTTTCACCGCCCCTTGCTCGGCAATTTGCTGGACAAACCGCTCATGCTCTTCCCAATCCGCCCAGACATCCGCCTTCACATCGCGAACCGCAGCTTTCAGCTCTTCCGCCGATTCGTAGCCAACCATCTCCGCCATGGCGCGATTGGCCGTCAATATCCGGCCCTCCGGGCTGGTTTGGAAGATTCCCTCCAGCGCCCCGTCAAAAATCTCACGGTACTTCCGGTCGGCTTCCAAAAGAATGCGTTCGCTGGTTCTTCGCTCGGTAATGTCTTTTCCAAATACCGAAACCCCGGCGGCTTTTCCCTCCACCACGATGGAATTGAAAGACAGTTCCAGAATGCGGCCGTCGGCCAGCGAATACTCGGTCCGGAATGGCCCCTCGGCCAGTGCTCGCTGATAGAGAGATTTCCAGATTGCAGCGCGTTCGGGCGGCAGATCGTCCTCGGCACGCATGCCCGGTTCAACCCGGGTGCCGTAGTTGCCCTCGACGTTTTGTTTCAACGACCGGTTGAAGACCACCTTGCGAAAATCCAGGTCCACCGACCAGATCAGGTCCGACGTGCTCTCGATCAACGCGGACAGATTAGCCTGCGCTGTCTTCAGGGCGCATTCGATGGCCTTCCGCCCGGTAATGTCCTTGCCGAAAACCGAAACGCCCGTGATGTTGCCATCGACGGCGATCGGGTTGAATGCCATCTCCAGGGTTCGCCCGCCGGAAATGGGAAACTCGGTGCGAAACGCCTCCCCCCTCAGCGCCCGATCGTAAAGCGGCGGCCAAAGCGCGGCGTTGGCTTCGGGAAGCAGATCCGCGGGACCCATCCCCTCCGCCGCCAGCACGCCAAAAGATCGCTCCAGATGCAAGCGCAGCGCGCGATTGAACGTGACTAGCCGATACGCCGGGTCCACCGACCATATGATGTCGTCCGTGCTCTCGATCGGTGCGGAGAGACTGGCTTCAGCGGGATGGGGCATTCCGGCCTTTCTACTGCGCCGGCTCACACGGGGGTCGGTAGCGTTCAAAAAGTGTGAACAGGGCCCTATACAATCGCTTCCCTCGCGCACAAGAGGTTCTCGGACCTTTCAAGCGAGGCTCAGCAGCACAAGGTTGGTGTGCTGACGATTATATCGGCAGGGGCAGGGAACATTCTTAGCTGTATCGGGAGGAAATAAGGACCCAACCGGCATTTCAGCGCCGGATCAGACCGCGACCTGCTCCTTCCCCGGTGCAGCTCGCGATGCGCCGGGGAAGGAATTCGACAAAACCCAACTCGCAAGCTCGCTGACTATCGCTGACTCGCTGCCTCGCTATCGGGTCGCCTCGAACAGGAACCAGGCTCTCCGCTCCGCCTCGTCGATCCACACTTCAATCATGCTGGTGGTGGCGTATTCGTTGGCCTTGCTGGTCATTTCGTGGGCTGCCCGCAGGCTCTCCACAAACGCCTTGTTATCGGCATGGAGTTCGAGGAGCATGTCGCGCGCCGGCACGAATTCCTGGTCGTTATCGGTGATGCGTTGCAGCTTGGCGATGTGACCGATGGACCGCACGGTGGTCCCGCCTACTTTGCGCACGCGCTCGGCAATGTCGTCGGTCATGGCGAAAATCTGCTCGCCCTGCTGGTCGAGCAGCAGGTGGTAGTCGCGGAAATGCGGTCCGCTCATGTGCCAGTGGAAGTTCTTGGTTTTCAGATACAGAACGAAAACGTCGGCTAGCAGCGCGTTCAGCACGCTCGATATGTTCTTTACCTGCTCCGGTGCAAAACCGTCGGAAACGTTGATCTTGGCCGCCTTCGACTCCTCATGCGTATGCGTAGACATGGAAAACTCCTTGGCAGGGAACCGGCGTCAGCCTCGCGGCCGCCCTCCCCTGCAAGAGGTAAGATGCGGGCGCGGCTAAGGCGGTAACCCATCGGGCTCTTGTGGAAAACGAAAAACGGCCACCGGGTTAACCGGTAGCCGTTTTCAAACCAGAGATGCTGGGAACCGATCTACACCTTGATCAGCGGATGGGTGGCATAGTGCAGAAGCACAGCCACGGCGCAGCTGGTGAGCCGCGTCTCCGCCGAGTCGGCCCGGCTGGTGAGAATCGTCGGCACGCGCGCGCCCAGCACGATTCCGGCCAGTTGTGCGCCGCCCAGATACTCAAGCTGCTTGGCCAGCATGTTGCCGCTCTCCAGATCCGGAACCACCAGGATGTCGGCCTGTCCCGTCACCGGCGATACCAGGCCCTTGATCTTGGCAGCCTTGGTGCTCACCGCCGTATCGAAGGCCAGAGGACCGTCCAGGATGCCGCCCGTGATCTGGCCGCGATCCGCCATCTTGCACAGAGCCGCTGCGTCCAGGGTGGACTTGATCTTGGGGTTCACCGTCTCCACGGCCGACAACAACGCCACCTTGGGCTCGGGAATCCCCAGGGCATGCGCCAGGTCGATGGCGTTCTGCACGATGTGAACCTTGTCTTCCAGCTCCGGCGTGATGTTGATGGCCGCGTCGGTGATCATCAGCGTCCGGGCATAGGCCGGGGTGTCCATGATGAATACATGCGAGATGCGCTTGTTGGTGCGCAGTCCGGTGTCGGCCTTCATGGCCGCCTTCATCAGCTCGTCGGTGTGCAGGCTGCCCTTCATCATGGCCTGCGCCGCGCCGCTGCGGCACATCGCTACGCCGGCTTCGGCTGCCTTCCGCTCGGTGTCGGCCTGCAGGACCGGATACTTGCCGATATCCACGCCGATCTTGGCCGCCAGGGCCTTCAGCTCGGCTTCGTCGCCAATCAGCGTCGGCTCAATCAGCCCTTCTTCCGCGGCTTCTACCGTGCCGCGCAGCGCCACGTCGGAAAGCGGCCACACCACCGCCGTCGACAGTGCCGGAAGCTCCTTGCAACGGTCGATGAACTTGTGAAAGACATGGTAGTCGGCAGGATGGCCAACCAATGGGTCAACGGCTACGGCTTCTGCCAGAGGGGCTAGATCGCTCATGGGTACTTTTTCTCCTGGCCGGCACAGCATATCTCTGGCGGGCCTCACCCATTTATTCTCGCCTCGCTCGCAGGCGGCGCCTGTGCGATTGGTCACACTCCGGCCTATTGTCCCATATTGCGGTAAATGCGGCCCGGCGATTCCCATTTCAAACAACAAATCCCAGCCGTCCCTTTGGGGCTCATCCTTCCCACGATTTGCGACGATAATCTCACTATCGCAACGGCGGCGTCTCGAACCTTGCGCCGACTCCATTCGCCCAGGCTGCGCCTCGCAAAGTTCAACCGGCCGCAGCCAATCCACGGTTACAAGCGAAAGCAAGAGGAACGACCAAACATGGCTTTCATTGTCTGGAACGACAAAATGACCGTTGGCATCGCCGAGATCGACAACGATCACAAGAAAATGGTCCTCATGATCAACAAGCTGTTCGACGGGATTTCGGAGGGAAAGGGCAAAGAAGTCCTCACCGAGATGCTCGAACATCTGGTGGAATACACGAGCGTGCACTTTGCCCGCGAGGAAAAGCTCTTTGCCGCAACGCATTATCCGGCCGCCGCCGCGCACAAAAAAGAGCATGACGAGATGATCGCCTGGGCCGCGGATGTGCAAACCCGTTTCAACAAAGGCGCCCTGGTCGCGCCCACGCTCGATGTCATGGTCTACCTCAAGGATTGGCTCTTCGACCACATCCTCGGCTCCGACATGGAATACGTCTCCCACTTCAAAGCCATGGGCATCGAATAGCCGGGACGCACCCCCGTCCCTGTTCCCTCATCCCTGCTTTTTCCCTTTCCCTCCAAACCCCTCTCCTGCTATCCTCCAATCGCTGGGAAAAGCGATTTACAAAAGGAGAATGCGGGTATGTGGTTCCTTGGAATGGATGTAGGCACGGGCGGCACGCGCGCCGTTATAGTCGATGGAGTGGGCAAGCTGATTTCCGGCGCCTCGAGCGAGCATGTGGCGTTCAAGTCCGCCCATCCCGGCTGGGCTGAGCAGGATCCCGAAGACTGGTGGCGCGCCGCCAAGGAGGCCATTCGCCTGGCCCTGGCCAACGCCCCCGAGCCGCGCCAACCCATTGCCGCCATTGGCCTGACCGGCCAGATGCATGGCGCCGTGCTGCTGGACGAAGCCGGCCAGGTGCTGCGCCCCGCCATGATCTGGTGCGACACCCGCACCCAGCCCCAGTGTGACTGGCTCCATGAGCAAATCGGCTACGAGCGCATGATCGAGCTCACCTGCAACCCCGCCCTGCCCAACTTCACCGTCACCAAGGTGCTGTGGACGCGCGAGCACGAGCCGGAGATCTTCGCCAAGATCCGCCACATCCTTTGCCCCAAGGACTACGTCCGCTATCGCCTCACCGGCGAATTCGCCATCGACGTGCAGGAAGCCTCGGGCACGCTGTTGCTGGACGTGACCCACCGCCGCTGGTCAAAGGAAGTGGCGGAAGCCGCGGGCATTGCCGAGAGCTGGCTGCCCAAGCTCTATGAGGGGCCTGAAGTCTGCGCCCGCATCAGCGCTGCCGCTGCCGGCCTGACTGGCCTGGGTGCGGGGACTCCGGTTGTGGCCGGCGCCGGCGACCAGGGCGCAGGCGCCATCGGCATGGGCATTCTGCAGCCCGGCTCGGTCTCGGCTACCATCGGCACCTCCGGCGTGGTCTTTGCCGCCACCGCCGCTCCTACCCGCGACCCCAAGGGCCGCCTCCACACCTTCTGCCACGCCGTTCCCGGCCTCTGGCACGTCATGGGCGTAACCCAGTCCGCCGGCCTCAGCTTTAGCTGGCTCAAGGAGACATTCTTCGGCGGCCAGAGCTACGACGGCCTTACTGGAGCCGCTTCGCTGATCCCCCCCTGCTGCGAGGGTCTGGAATGGGCGCCCTACCTGCAGGGCGAGCGTACCCCGCACCTCGATCCCCTGGTCCGTGCCGCCTTTGTCGGCATCTCCACCACCACCACAGCCGCCCATTTTGTCCGCGCCGTGCTTGAAGGCGTGGCCTATTCGCTGCAGGACACCTTCAGCCTCTTCGCCGAGCTGGGCATTCCCGTCAACGGCATCCGCCTGGGCGGAGGCGGCGCCAAGGGGCCGCTCTGGCGCAAGATCCAGGCCGGCATCTACGGCCATGCCGTTGAAGTGCTGACGGCCGAAGAAGGCGGCGCATTCGGCTCGGCTTTGCTGGCCGGCGTCGGCGCCGGTCACTGGGCCAATCTCGATGAAGCCTGCGCCCAGGCCATTGAGGTTGCCTCCCGCATCGAGCCCGATCCCGCCGATCTGGTTGCCTACCAGGCCGGATACGCCCAGTGGCGCAAGCTCTACCCAGCCCTGAAGTCCCTTCGGTAAGACGCACGGGCTGGGAAAAACCCCGCCCACTCAGCTGGGTGCCCCCGGTCTCGATTCTGAGACCGGGGATTCGCTCTGCCTCCGTTGAATCCTCAAAACCCAGCCCTCGCAACACCCCGCGCACCCACCCCTACAACTTTCTTGGCATTACCTCGGTAAAGCCCTCGCAGCAGAATTTCTGAATCGTCCCTCGTCAAGTCTCGGAAACAACCGATGGATTAGTAGAAGCTAATCCCGTGCGAGGCCGGGCCTCTTGCCACCTCTCACCGTTCCTGAGGTCGGCATGCCCCCATCCATCGCACACAGCACGCTCCCCGGAGCTCTCATGCTGGCTCTGTTGGCCATCCCCGCCCTGGCAGAAAGCCCATCCATCGAACCGGATATCCCGCAGCGCGATGTGCCCCCGATGGTCTTGGCCAACCCGTCCCACCTGCCTGCGCAACCGGGAGTCAACCGCGGGCCCTGGAGCCGGGAAGTCCATCTGGGCCGGATGACATTCAAATTCCAGCCCGTCGCCTGCCAACAGAACTTGCTGGACGCGTTTGCCCGCTCCCAGCGCGATCTCTATGCCTCGTCTTTCTTTCAATGGGCGAGACAAGACGACGACTCGCTCGACGTTCCCAGCAAGGCGCCCGACCTGACCTTCCTGACCTCCTGGTTTCAACGGCACAGCTCCACCGTGAGTTCCTTCTCCGCTTCCAGCCGGAAGCCGGGCTTCTTCGCCAAGACGCTAAGCCAGGCATTCAACTGGCAGTCGCACATCCAAATCACCAACGAGCGCGCCCCTTCACCCAACGGATTGGCTCTCGCGCACAGTGGCGGCTCTTTCTTCTCCAAGACCGTTTCGCACCTGATGGACCTTCGCTAGGCAAACGCCAGCCTCTACCCGCCACAATCCCTCCGTGCCCCATCCATTCGCCCGCTTTCCGGCGAATGGGTGGGAGACCTCAGGCCCAATTGCCGCGCCGGAGCCCATCCGGCCCCGTCGTTTCTCTCACCTGCCGCCTGCCGCTCCCCTGCGTTATCCTTTCCCGAGACCATTTTTCTTCCCAGCCCCGTCGGGAAGCCACCAATCCTGAACGGCCACCGGCAGCTAATCCCTAATCCCTAACCCCTAATCCCTGCTTTTCCGGAGCCTCCCGTGAAACAGATCAAGACCGCAATCTTCGGTACCGGCTTTATAGGACGCGTGCATCTGGACGCGGTGCGGCGGCTCGAGGCCGTCTCCGTCGTAGCCCTGGCAGACACCAATCTCGATGTCGCCCACAGCCTGGCCGCCGGCTTCGGCATCCCCACCGTCACCGCCGACTACCGCACCGTGCTGGCCGACCCCACGATCGACGCCGTCCATATTTGCACGCCCAATACCCAGCATTTCGCCATGGCCAAAGAGGCCCTGGAAGCCGGCAAGCACGTGGTCTGCGAAAAGCCGTTGGCTACCTCGGTGGCCGATGCCCGGGAACTGGCCGCTTTGGCCGCGAAAAAAGGCCTGCGCAACGCCGTCTGCCACAACCTGCGTTCCTATCCCATGGTCCAGCAGTTGCGCCGCATGTGCGAGGCCGGCGACCTGGGAGACATCCTCAGCGTCCAGGGCGGCTACTCGCAAGACTGGCTGCTTTACGAGACCGACTGGAACTGGCGCATCGACTCCCACACCGGCGGCCGCTCCCGCTGCCTGGCCGACGTGGGCTCGCACTGGTTCGACATGGTCGAGCACGTCACCGGCCTGCGCGTGAGCTCGCTCTGCGCCGACCTGCAGACCTTTCATCCCATCCGCAAGGAACCCAAGCACGCCATCGAGACCTTCGCCAACAAGCTCCTCGGCCCCGAGGACTACATCGAGCGCCCCGTCGATACCGAGGACTACGGCGCGGTGATCTTCCACATGGGCCCCCGCGTGCGCGGCAACATGGTAGCCAGCCAGGCTTGCGCCGGCCGCAAGAACCGCCTCGGCATTGAGGTTTACGGCACCAAGGCCTCGGCCGCGTGGGATCAGGAGCGCCCCAACGAGCTCTGGATCGGCAGCCGCGACGTGGCCAACCAGGTCATGCTCAAGGACCCCTCGCTGCTCAAACCCCAGGCCCGCACCTATGCCGACCTGCCCGGCGGCCACGCCGAAGGCTACGACGACACCAGCAAGCAGACCCTCAAGCGCTTTTACGCCTCCGTCGCCTCCTCAGCCGACATCCCGGAGTACCCGCAATTTGTCGACGGCCTGCGCCAGCTAGTCATCCTCGACGCCGAACTCGCCAGCCACCAGACCCGCGCCTGGGTAGTCGTCCCGGCGGTCTGAAGCCGTCGGTTGCCCCCGGCAATATTCAGAACCGCACGACAAACAGGAAGAAGTCGATGCGGCCCTCCAAACTAACTGTCATCCTGAGCGACCGAAGCGAAGCTCAGGGAGTCGAAGGACCTGCGGTTGCTTTTGTTTTGGTGCTGTCACAGGAATGCAGGGCGGGTACGAAACCCTTCCGGTCCAAGCTCTGATTGGCAGGCCAAGGGTTGGCCGCCCGCCGAAAAGCAACCGCAGATCCTTCGACTCACCACCCCCAGACTGAAAAGCGTCTGGGGCCCTGTTCGCTCAGGATGACAGTGGCTTTTAAGCTCGGCCGGCGCCGGTGTACAGCCCTACCGGCGATGCGTTAGCCTGTCTTCCGATTAGGGTTGTACCTGTGAGGGTTCATGCGTCTCCGTTCGTCCTTGGTTTTGCTTGCATCGTTGTGCGCCGCCGTTGCGGCGTTTGGTCAGACCGCGCCACCCGCCGCGCCCACCTGCGCCGATCTGCACCTGGTGCCCGCGGTGCGGGAATGCGCGAATGTGAAAGCGATCCCGCTAAACGCGGGTGTAGAAATTCAGTTTCCTGACCACCCCATCGGTTGGGAAAAGGGCGGCATCGCCCCCGGCAACCTTCTGGACATCGAGAGATCTGAGAAGGTTTCCAGCGTCGATGCCGAAGCGAATGCTTTCACATTGAAAGATCTCTCGGACAGCCTTGCTGCGTCAGGGATAAAAGAGGATCCCAACGCCCATGCATCATTGATCTCGTTCGTATACCCAAAAGACGTTATGGCCGGAGGTCTTTTAGGCAACGGGAAGCTTTCCTTCGACGCGGTAATGCACGATGAAGGCTACATCATCTACCACCGTGGCCCTCTTGTATTCGTCATCGCCGAGACCCCCGCCGGCTTCTTCTACGCCGCCCAAACCATCAAGCAACTCATCCGCGGCACCGGCAAAGATACCGTCCTGCTCGTTCCCACCATCCGCGATTGGCCGGCCATGCCCCATCGCGGCCTCTCCGACGACTGGTCGCGCGGCCCCATGCCCAACATGGACTTCCTCAAGCGCGAAATCCGCACCCTCGCCGCCTACAAATACAACATCTTCTCGCCCTACTTCGAGCACACCTTCGCCTACTCGAGCTCGCCCGTCGCGGCCATTCCCGGCGGCTCCATGACCCCGGCCGAGGGCCGCGAACTGGTCGACTACGCCGCCCAATACCACATCACGATCATCCCCGAGCAGGAGTCGTTCGGCCACCTGCACCACATGCTCAAGTTCGAGGAGTTCGCCCCGCTGGCCGAGACCCCGCACGGCTCCGTCCTGGCCCCCGGCGACCCGGCGACGCTGCCCCTGATCGGCAGTTGGTTCAGCGAGCTTGCCACGGTGTTTCCCGGTCCCTGGGCGCACGTCGGCGCCGATGAAACCTTCGAGCTGGGCCTCGGCCGCACCCGCGACGCCGTCACCAAGCAGGGCCTGGGGGCCGTCTATCTCGACTTCCTCTCCCGCATCCACGCCCAGCTCGAGCCCAACCACAAGCAACTGCTCTTCTGGGGCGATGTGGCCGTCAACTCCCCCGAACTGGTCGGCACCCTGCCCAAAGACATGATCGCCGTGCCCTGGGACTACGACGCAAAGCCCGACTTCAAGCCCATCATCCTGCCCTTTACCAAGGCCGGCCTGGAGACCTGGGTGGCCCCCGGCGTCAATAACTGGAACCGCCTGTACCCCAACAACAACGAGGCCCTGGGCAATATCCGCGCCTTTGTGCGCGACGGCCAGGCCTTGGGCTCGAAAGGCATGTTGAACACCGTCTGGAACGACGACGGCGAGGGCCTGTTCGACCAGAACTGGTTTGGCGTGCTGTTTGGCGCGGCGGCCGGCTGGCAGCCCGGCGAAAGCTCCGAATCCGACTTCACTGCCTCTTTCGGGCAGGCTTTCCACGGCGATGAGACAGGGAAGATCAGCCAGGCCCACCGCGAGATCATGGCCGCCCATGCCGTGCTGCGCAAGGCCGGGCTTTATGACGCCGAAGACAGCCTCTTCTGGATCGATCCCTACACGCCCGAGGGCAGGGCAGTGGCCGCAAAGATTCGCCCCGTGCTGAGCGAGGTGCGCCTGCACGCCGAGCGCGCCATCACCCTGGTGGCCGAGGCTCGCGCCGCCGGCAAACTCCAGAACGACGAGGCCCTCGAAGCCCTCGAACTCGGCGCCCGCCGCATCGACTTCATGGGCCTCAAATTCCAGGCTACCGACGAGACCGTGGCGCTCTACGCCCAGGCCCGCCTGCTGGCCGCCGACAAGACCCGCTGGAACGAAGTCAGCACCATGTTGGGCACCATCGGCGACAACAACGGCAAGCTCGAAGACATGCGCGACGGCTACACCCTGACCCGCGACCTCTACCAGAAGATCTGGCTGCGCGACAACCGTCCTTATTGGCTCGGGAACAACCTGGCCCGCTACGATTTGGCAGCGCAACTGTGGGTTGGCCGCAGCGACCGCTGGCACCACGTGGTGCAGAACTGGTGGGATACCCACACCCTCCCCGCGCCCGAAGATGTCGGCCTCCCGTCCCAATAGCCACCACCTGCGGTGGGGCCAGCTGCTCGCTTCCCGCTCGCAATGGCTTCTGAGGTTGCCCAAGTCTCAAAAAACCAGACCTGGGAGACCTCAGACCGCTTGAGGGTGATTACGCTTCCAGGATCTTCGCGATGCGCTCCATGGCCCAGTCGATCTCGTCGCGGGTAATCACCAGCGGAGGCGCAATCCGGATCACATGATCGTGGGTCTCTTTGCAGAGAATCCCTTCTTCCATCAGCGCTTCGCAATAGGGCCGAGCCATCCCGGTGAGCTCGATCCCGATCCACATGCCGCGGCCGCGCACTTCCTTGATGACCGGGCTGTGCAACGCTTGAAGACGCGACAGAAAATAGGCCCCCAGCTCTGCCGACCGTTCCACCATCTTTTCGTCCAGCAGCACGCGCAAGGCGGTTCTTGCCACCGCACAGCCCAGCGGATTTCCCCCGAACGTGCTGCCATGATCTCCGGGCTGAAAAACGCCCAGGACTTCGGCCGATGCAAGCACAGCCGAGACGGGATAGAACCCGCCGGCCAGGGCCTTCCCCACAATCAACACATCGGGCCTTATGTCTTCATGCATGTAGGCAAACAGCTTGCCCGTGCGTCCCAGGCCTGATTGAATCTCGTCCAGCATCAGCAGCGCATTGTTCTCTTTGCACAGCCGGGCCGCTTCGCTCAGATAACCTGCGGGCGGAATCACAATTCCGGCTTCGCCCTGAATCGGTTCCACCAGAAACGCGCAGGTGTTCGGCGTAATGGCGTTGCGCAGGGCCTCGATGTCGCCGAAGGGAATGATCTTGAACCCGGGCGTGAAGGGGCCAAAGCCGTCGCGATACTGTTCGCTGCTCGACAGGCTCACCACGGTCACCGTGCGCCCGTGGAAGTTTCCGGCGCAGACAATCACCTCGGCCCGATCCTCGGGAATCCCCTTGACCTTGTAGCCCCACTTGCGCGCAGCCTTGATGGCCGTCTCGACCGCTTCGGCGCCGGAGTTCATCGGCAGCACTTTGTCGTAGCCGCTCAGCTCATGCAGCTCCTTGCAGAACAGAGGCAACTGATCGTTGCGAAAAGCGCGCGAGCTCAAAGTGATCTTGCTGGCTTGCTCTTGAAGCGTGGCAAGAATCGCGGGGTGGCAATGTCCCTGGTTGACTGCGGAATACGCAGCCAGGCAATCCAGATACCGCTTGCCGTCGACGTCGTAAACCCAAACGCCTTCGGCGCGCTCAATCACTACGTCCAGCGGATGGTAGTTGTGTGCTCCGAATTGGTCTTCGAGTTCGACAAGGTCCTGGGTACGCGTGGGCAGCTCTGCTTGTAGAGGCGTCATAAAGCTCTTTTCACGGGTTCAATTCATAGTAACGTCTAAAGAACCCCCGAAACAACCCCTGGAATCGACGTCGGCGAACGCCCGAAGGCCGTTTTTTGCTCAGATCACAGTCGAAATCATGACTTAAACCGCAGGCAAGCGAGTTCCGCAGGAAGAGTGCCCGACGCGCTCCATTGCGGCTATAACCGCGCGACGCTCAGCACGGTAATGTCGTCGTTCTGGCCATATTGCAACGCCATCTCGGCGACTTTCTTGGGCGACGCACCCGCGCGCAGCATGGCTTCGACCCGCTCAAATCCAAGCAGCTCCTTTTGCTCGTTGTGGGCTTCCGCAATGCCGTCGGTCAGCAGCACCATGCGGTCGCCGGCTGCCATCTGCAGACTCGTCTGCTCGCACACTGCGTCTTCCGCCAGACCCAGCGGCAGCGATCCCGCGAACCCGACCTCGGTCCCGTTCAGATAAGGCGGCAAATGGCCGGCGTTGGCGACTGTCAGCCTCCCGTCTGCTTCCAGGCGAACAGCCAGGCATGTAGCGAAACCGTCGTGGAATCGGCCGCAAACATGCCGGTTCAGCTCGCCCAGGATCTCGCCCGGCTCCTCCGTGTAGCCGCTCACAGTGCGCAGCGTCCCCACGATCATTGACACGATCATGGCAGCCCGCAAACCCTTGCCGCTGACGTCGCCAATCACCACCAGCGTGCGCCCGCTCTTGAGAGGAATCACCTGAAAGAAATCGCCGCCTACTTCGGAAGCAGGCAGGTACACGCTTTCAATGCCATATCCGGCGATGGCCGGCACTACCTCGGGCACCATCAGCCGCTGCACCTCGCGGGCTGCCGACATTTCGCCCTCCAGCATGGCCTTTTCCGACTGCGAGCGAATGTGGCGCCGGCCCTCGCTGATGGAGACATAAACAAAGCCCCCATAGCCCAGCCCGATCGAAGCCATCACCGCCACGCCGTCGAACAAAAGCCGGCCTTGCAGCCGTGTCATCTCCGCGGCATCCATCTGAACGGACCGCGGCGCCTCGGGGAGCAAGGTATTGAGCAGCGCCATGGAACCGCCCTGCACCAGGAAAATCGGAATGCACGCCATCCAGAACTTGGATCGCAGAGTGATGCCTGTCGAGGCATAGGCGACAGGGAAAAGACCGGAGAGGAACACCGAAATCGCGAAATGCAGCACCGATTGGTGCCCCATGTTGATGCTGTCGCCGGCAAATCCAAAGCCGGCGAAGATGATGAACACGGCAAGCAGAAAGATGACCGAGGACTTGCGCGGAGTCGATTGCCAAGGGCTGGGGGTGCTCATTGCGTGCAATGTGTCCTCTGGAATCTCAAGAATCGGGAAAGACCGGCCTTCCTCGATTCCGCATTGGGGCAAAGCATTGGGTGCTGCATGTGACGGGCGCGGGTGCCGGTGCGAGGACGGGGAGCAAACAATCCCCTTCGCGGTATTGGGAGAATTCTACGCCAGGGCGCCGAATAGCATTGCAATTGGACAGTGAGCCTATCTTGAAGCATAATGACCATTATGGTCGATACGATTGCGGAGATCCGATGATTAATGAAGTCAGTGCCGTGAACTTCCGGCAAAACCTGGGAGAGATGCTCAACCAGGTGCAGTATCGGAACGACAGCATTCTGATTCACAAAGACGGCAAGCCGGTGGCCGCCTTGGTCGATGCGGACCTCTTCGCCCGCATTCGCCGCATGAGGGAGCGGTTCGATGCCCTGAGCGGCAAAGTGGCCGAGGACTGGGTTGCTGTACCGGCCGATGAAGGCATGGCGGAGATCGATGTGGCCGTGGCGCTCGAACGGCAAACCCGCGCCCGGCAGAGCTGATGGCCGCGCTGTGCGTGGTTTTGGATACCAATGTTCTGGTTTCGGGATTGGCCTATCCTGCCAGCGTGCCGGGGCGCATCCTGGCCGCCTGGCAGGGCGGTGGGCTGTGCCTGGTGCTGTCCAAATTCATTCTGGAGGAGATGGTTCGGGTGTTGCCCAAGCTCTCGCGGAACACGCTGAGCCCGGCTGAGATTCGAGACCTTGCCGACAGTTTTCTGTTCCTCGCCGAGGTTGTTGAGCCGGATGGGGAGCTGGACGAAGCCTTGCGCGACCGGAAGGATCAGGCGGTGCTGGGGACGCTCCGTGCCTCGCAGGCCGACTACCTGGTTACCGGCGACAAAGACCTGCTGGCGCTCAGCGGGCGCTACCCCATAGTGACGCCCGCTGCTTTCTGGGAGCGGCACGGGAGTTGAAATGTCGGCGAAAAGAGCGATCGGTCCTTCTCAAATAGGCAAAGTTTGTCTTGGCTCTTGATGACCCGATGACCGGGCCGCTGCCACCAACGCCGTTCCGGCATCCGCGCCGACGCCGCCCAATCAATCTGCTACAGAATCGATGTCCGTTTCATGTCCTGCGGGTCACCCTAATGGGTGGGGGCCCAAAATGCAGCAGGCCCGCGAGAATCCGCGGGCCTGCTGCATTTTCTTTCCGGAACCAACATTCAACTCAATTCGTCTTCTTCTCTTTTGGATTGGCCTTTGGCGCAGCTTGCGGCTTTGCAGTTGCTGGTTGGGTCTTCGGCTGGGGCGCTGGTGTCGCGCTTGGGGCCGAGCGCTGTGGCGGCGCTGCGGGTTGAGCCTTCGGCTGGGCCGTCGGTGCCGCTGAAGGTCGCGCAGCCGGGGTCTGCGGCGCGGAATTCGGGCGGGCATATTGTGGCGGAGTCTGTGGCTGACTCTGAGGAGCCTGCGCGGGGCGGCTGGGCGGTTGCGTGTTCGGCGCCGTCCCTGGACGCACATTGGTGTTTCGGTAAGGGTCATCCTGACGCGGCCTGCCCTGATCCTCTGGGCGAACCCTTTCGTCATGCTGCACCGCTTGAGGATGCTGGTCTTCCGGACGCCCGATCCGGTCGACTGCGGTGATGTGAGGATGGCCGCCGTTGTTGTTGTAGTACGAATCGTGGTCCCCTCTTGCGTTGAACTCATGCTGATGTTGGAAGTCGGACCGCCCCATATGCGTTTCGTGCTCGTACATGCGCTCTTCACGGCTGGGCTCGTAGCGAATGCCTCTTGGGCCCCCGGTGAAGGCAAGGCGGCTACCGCCGAATAGCGTGAACCGGTTCACGATTTCCATGTCCCGATACACATGAAGGTTCAAGAAGTGAACATGGGCTACCGCTATGTTGTAGAAGAATGTCCCGCCACGCCACTCGCCGCCCGCGAAACCAATTCCCATGTAACCGTAGCCGTAGTTCACGCCGCCATAGTAGCCAACGTGATCGCTCCAGTAACCGTCATGGAAAGCATACTGCCCCTGTTCGAATGCCCAGTATCCTGGAGTCCACAAGGCTCCTGGATACGCCGCGGGCACCCACACTCCAGGGACCCAGAAGTAACCGTCCTGTCCAAAGGACCAGTATCCCGGGGTCCAGATATAGTTGGACTCCGGACAAACTGGCTGCTCGTATTGCGGAAGGTCAGGGGGGGCAACAGGCGCGTACACCGCGTCTTGTGCGAACGAGATCGTTGGTACGATGGAAAAAGCCAGAGAGAGAAGCACCCAACGGGCAAAGCGAAACAACTTCATAAAACTTCCTCGTCTTTCTGTTAGGCCACGACAACCAACCTGAAATTAGCTGCATGGCGGGTTATGGAACTTGGGACACGGATTGCAGGTCAGAGCTGTTGCAATGATTCTCACGTCCCTCAAGGTAATTGGCGTTCCAAAAAACAAGTCCTTTCATCGGTGGTGTCGCGGTCAGCGTCTGAACGGGAAGCTACACCATTCGCCCTTCCAGCTTTTTGCTGCGACACCTTGGAACTTCTCCACGTCAATTCCTCACATCTTGCGCAGAACATCTTTTGCGTTGTAACAGGGCATGACTTCAGTCGTGCCGGAAGAAACCGAAAATCGTCGCGGCTTTAGCCGCGGAACGACTGCATATGAAAGAACACAAAGCATCAGGGGCTATAGCGATTCCAGAATGACTGTACCCAGGAACCGCAGCGTTCAAGTCGA
>CAZLMY010000026.1:0-44961 GCA_964560845.1 uncultured Occallatibacter sp.
GTTTCGTCTCGGATAACGAAGTCCTGGTCGACGATGGCGTCGCGGTTGCGGTGCTTACCAACCAGGATGCCGTCGGCGCGGCCTCAACCATTGCCCGGTTGGTAGCTCCTGTCGTGGCAGGTTTTCCTCTGACCCCCGCCGAAAAGCAGGCCCTCGATTTGTATCACGACCTGTTGGCCGGCCACATCAACCGGGCCCTGCTGGCCCCTAACCTGAGCGACTATTTCACCACGGATGCCTTGATCGATTTTCGAACCAGCCTTGCCGCTCTCGGCGAGCCCCTCAGCTTTCGCCAGACGTCCTCGGAACTCCGCGGGGGCATGACCTTTCGTGCCTTTCAGATTGTGTATCCGGAGAAGCGGCTCACGCTGACCACCTACACCTACCCCGACGGCAAACTGGAACAATACCTGATTGCGCCTGCCGAATAGCGGTAGATCGAGGCGAGGAGTTGATGCTATCGCCAAGCAAGCGGTCGCCAGAATTTGCGGATGCTCCAGATGCCGAAGCGGAAAGTGAGAACGAGCAACCCGGCGCCCAGCAGAAATCCAATGGGCAAGAGCCACCAGCCAAGCAGTTCGTGGCCCTGGCCGGGCTGGTTCCCGAAGCCCAGGCCGAGACTCTTCATGGTTCCGTCCGGTTGGGAGTCCTGCCATAGCCCGGTCCCAGAGGGCCAAATGGCCTTGAGCGCCGCCAGGATGACCAGGAACCCACCGAGGCAGTAGCCGACGACGGAAACAACGAAAACGACGACCCCGACAAGCGTCAAAGTCGCCCAGCGGAACAGGCTGCGCAACATCGAGGCGGGTGAGCGGGAGGCTTGCGCGCGCTTCAACAGTTCCTCCGTGCGATAGCGTGCCGCAAGTTCCTCCGGCGTGCCGAGCGCAGCCAGTGTGGCGGCGACGGAGTCGTCGGTGAGCTGGTCTGAAATCTTGTCCAGGATGTGGGCGCGAATCTCCTCGACGATGTCCTTCACGTCCTCATCCAGCAAATCGCGTAACTGCTTGCGCAGCGCGGCCAGGTAGGCATCGATGGTCTTCTGCGAAATGGTCGCTGTGGTCATGGCTCTTCCTTTCTCGGTTGCCCGTTCAGAGGCGCGAGCAGGTCATTCATTTTCTGGGAGAACTGGCCCCAGATACGAGTCATCTCCAGGGCCCTCTGCCGCCCTGCCTCGGTGAGCTGGTAGTACTTCCTGGGGTGGCCGGAGTCGGATTCGACCCATTCGGTTTCAACCAGCCCGAGGCTGCGCAGCCGGTTCAGCAGGGGATAGGCTGTGCCTTCGACAACGGTGAGGGCGGAATTGCTCTCTAGATGGCGGAGGATCTCGAGACCGTAGAGTCGGCCGTTCCAGAGGGCGGCGAGGATGGCAAGTTCGAGAGAGCCCTTGCGGAGCTGAACCTCCCATTTTTCGCTATTTTCCGGGGGTGGGGGCGCTGGTGTGTTCACAGCAACATACTATGTTGTGCGATGTATGTTGTCAACTATTAGCATTCGTTTGATGTTTGTGCGTACATTGCATGAATACGAAATGACAGGTTATAAAATGAGAATGTGAAGAAGGGCAGAATATAATATGATACATGTGGATTTGACCTCAATGGAGGTGTGTTGCCATGACCTTCAAACCCGATCCGTTTCACGACAGGACCATGGAACTCCAGGCCCTGGAGCGCGCCTGGAGACGCCCCGGTACGGGCGGGCAAATGATGCTGGTGTATGGGCGCAGGCGGCTGGGCAAAACCTATCTTCTGCAGCGCTATTTCACTGCCGGGGTGAACGGAGACGAGGGAAAGCCGCACTGCTACTATCTTGCCGAGCAGTCCACCGCCGCCCAGCAGCGCATGACGCTGGCCCGCCAGTTGATCGAAGAGCAGGGAGAGACTGGAGTGACAGTCGAGGAGGCCGGGGTCAGTTGGAATGCCCTGCTGCGCTTCGCCTCCGGACTGGCCCTGCGGCGCAAAAAGGGTTCCGGCCGCTTTGCCCTGATTCTGGATGAGTTTCCATACCTCGTCGATCAGACGCCAGAGCTGCCCTCGATCCTGCAAGCCTGGTGGGACCGCGAGGGGGTGCATTCGCCGCTGTTTGTGGTGCTGTGCGGGTCGCAGCTCTCGGCCATGGCTTCGCTGGGAGTCGAGAGCGCTCCGCTGTTCGGGCGGTTCAATGCCGGCATCTTTCATCTCGACCCGCTGCATTACGAAGATGCCGCCGCCTTTTACGCCGGCTGTCCGCTGTATGGTGTCATCGACAAGTTGCTGATGTACGGGGTGTTCGGAGGCACGCCGCGCTATCACGCTTTGGTTGATACCTCGCGCCCGCCGGACGAGGAGATTGTGACGCTGTTGATGCGGCCCCGCGCCATTCTGGAGAACGAAGTCCGCTTCCTGCTGGGCAGCGAGCAGATCCGCGACCCGGCCCCTTACAACGCCATTCTGGGCGTGATCGCCGGTGGGGAGACGAAGTTCAATCGCATGCAGCAACTGGTCGGCGTCGAGCGCGGCGCCCTGTCTTCGTCGCTGCGCAGCCTGCTGGAACTGGGCTGGATCCGCCGCGAGTATCCCTTCGGAGAGCGCTCCGAACGCCGCTCCATCTACCGCATCGCCGACCCGTTTTTGACGTTCTGGTATCGCTTTGTGGCTCCGCTGGCCAGTAGCCTGCAGTTCTCAGACCCGCGGGCTGTGTATGCCGCCAAGGTGGCTCCGCGGCTGGCCGACTATATGGGCTGGCAGGTCTTCGAGTCCATTTGCGATCAATGGCTCGAACGCCATGTCGGGCAGCGGCTCGGGCTGCAACTCAAGCAAACGGCCCGGTACTGGAGCCGGGACGGGCGCACCGAGATCGACCTGATGGCCGAGCTCCAGGATGGCGGGTTTCTGTTTGCCGAGTGCAAATGGCGGCCTGACCGGCCCATGCGCCTGGGAGACCTGGCCGCCCTGCAGGCCAAGGTGGCCAATTTGCCCGAACCTGCCTGGCGCGAACGGCCCAGCTATCTGCTGTTCACGGTGGGCGAGTTTGCTCCGGAACTGCGCCAGATGGCCGCCGATCCCGGCGAACGGCTCTGGCTGGTTTCCGGAGCCGACCTGCTTCCGGGCTAGCCGCGCGCCTTGACGCGCCGGTAGCGCCGCCAGACGAGCACCGCCGGAAGGCCCAGAATCGCCAGCCATATCAGCAGCACGGGGCCGAACTCTTCGACCAGGAAGACGATTCCCAGCAGGGAATCCGTGGCGTGATCGATTCCCGCGTCGAACGATCTTTCCAGCCGGGTCGATAGCGAAGCTGTCGGCACTTTGGTCCTGGCCTTGTCTTCCTCGGAGAGTTGCAAATCGACTCTGGCGAAGTCGACGCGATGCTCGAGGGCCTTCTGCTCCGCCTCCATCCCTTCGATCTCGCCGCGAACCCGGGCGATCTCCTCCTCGACCTGCAAAACATCGTCGATCCTGCCCGTGCGCTGTTCGAGGATGGCGCGCAGGCGCTGCTCGGTTTCCCGGGAATTCTGCAACCGTGCCACCAGGTCGGCATGTTGCTGGCTGACCTCCTCGCCGGATTGGGTTTCCCGCGTAACCCGGCCCAGGGTCTTCAAGTCGGCGAGCGCCGCAGGCAGCTCGGGCGCAGGAACGCGGAGAGAAGCCTGAAGGTTGCGCGGAGAGCCATCGTCGGAAATAGTCAGTTGCGCGGCATAGCCCAGGTGCCTGGCCAGGATCGCATCGACCACAGGGCGGGCGGCAGCGAGGTCCTTCACCAGAATGGAGAGCGAGACGCCGCGGGCAATCATCGGCGCAGCGCCGGCCGCCGACGAAGATTTTTCTTCGGTACTCTGAGCCACAACCCGCGCCTTGCCCACCGCGGCGGATGAGGCGGATTGCAGCGAATCCTGCTCCATTCCGGCGATGCCGACGATCCCGGCGGAGGGCGGTGGGGCGACAGGCTCCGATGCCGTGCGCTCCCGCAGCTTGGACGAGACAGCAAAGGCTTCCTTCTGCTCGACCTGCGGATACACCATGACCCCCAGGCGTTGAGCCGTAGGGCGATCCCCGCGGAAAATCGAAGAGGCCACAACTGCCGCAAAGAGCAGCGCAGCCAATGCCGCGCCTCCGCCGCCAATGGCCCAAAGCCGCCAGTTCCAGAAGCTGAGAGAAACCGTGCGGATTGGCCGGGCGGCCTTATGCTTGCCTGCGGCCTTGCGGGCTGACTCCAGGACCGAGTTGTCCAATGCCGGCGGAGCGGCGGGGACAGCCCATTGAGCCAGCGACTGCGACGTCGAGCGCAACTCCGCGGCCAGACGCCCGCACTCGGCGCACTGTTCCAGATGCGCGGAGACGACCGCGGCCTCGGCGGCCGACAGCTCTCCGTCGAGCAGGGCCATCACGTCTTCAGGAGCGACGGTGTGGGTTTGGTAGCTCATGCGCGCTCCTCCGTTTCTGCGAGATTCTCGATGGGCGCCGGGGCGGCAAGCAAATCGTGCAGGGCCGTGCGCGCCCTGAAAAGCCTTGAGCGCACGGTGTTCAGCGGTAGGCCCAGCAACTCGGCGATCTCGGCATAACTCAACTGCTCAAATTCGCGCAGCAACAGCACCTCGCGGTCCAGCGGTTCCAGCTTGCCCACGGCCTGGCGCATCAGCACCTCCGTGGCCACGCCGCTCTCGACAGCCGGCTCATGGCCGGCAGGCGCCTGGCCGTGAAACATGTCCCGAAAGATGGCTTTGCGGCGGTGGGCGCGCAGGATCTTGAAAGCAATGGCATAGAGCCAGGTGCGGAACAGGGCACAAGCCTGGTAGCGCGATCCGGCCCGCAGCACGGCCAGAAACGTCTCCTGGGTCAGCTCCTCGGCCAGTGCCGGGTCGCTCACCCGCCGCCGGAAGAATCCGAAGAGGGGCTGTTTGTAGCGCAGGAAGAGCGCGCTGAACGCGTCTGCATGACCCCGAGCGAACGCCACCATGAGCTGTTCGTCGGTCCGGTCCTCGCCGAACCTTGCGCCGAACTGTGCCGCGTCGGTGTTTCCGGGCATGTCGTCCATGGGGGGCTTAGTTGCCTCCGAGTGTAGAACGAAGGCCGGGTATGCGTCTTCCATGATGCCTGCCTGAGCCCTTCACAACGGGTAATGCGGCGAGTCGGCAGAAAGTTCCCGAGGGCTGGATTTCTTTTCAGGCCACATAGGCCTGAATCGCAAGCTTGTTGGAACAGCATGGGCCTCAGGCATAGAATCGGTGCCAATGCTCCGTATCTTCTTCTTCTCGTTGCTGGCTTTTTCGGCACTCGGTGTCGTGGCGCAGGCCAGCGACGAGCCGGTACTGAAGTCCTATGGTTCGCCTGTTTACGATCGCGGCGCGCGGTCCATGCATGTAGAAAGCACGGTCACCGTCGAATTTGTTATCGACGACCAGGGACGGGCGATCCCAGTTTCCCTAATGAACGATTATTCCGGATTTGGCAACGAAGCAAAAGACTTCGTGAGAACCTGGAGTTTCGAAATGGGCGTCACAGCCCGAGATCCGGAGAGAAGGTACCGGACAACGATTGACTACAGGCTCATTTCTGGTCAGCCCGATCCGGGGAAGGACGCGAGACCGACTGTCAGATCGAACACATTTCACTACTTTGAAGCCACCGCAATCGCTGGTGGCGTAGAGATCACAAAATGTCCCAAGCTAGCTGAAAGGAACGTGCCGTCCAGGGTTTTGCCCGGAGACTTCGCGGAGATTTCAAGACCAGGGGAATTGACCGGATATGCAGCCAGGGTCTACGCAGACGGGCTCGTTGAATTCAATCAACTTGAACAGGGCGAGAACGCCCGCAATCAGACGTTAACTACACATATCGAAGCCAAGAAGGCGCGGAGTCTCCTGGAGCGGTTTAGAACTCCCGATTTCTGGTCCTTTTGCGGCGACTACAGTGCCAACATCACTGACGGAGAGCCGATAACGATCAAGGTGCGAATCGGAAGAAGAGTCCGCTCGATCTCCGACTACATGGACTCTGCACCGCAGGCCGTACGTGACTTGGGCCTTGCGATTGATGAAACGGCCAACTCCTACCAATGGCGGCAGGGAGATCCGGCCAAGCAAACCATTTTCACGATCAATGAGTCAAGATGGTTGCCCAAGCCCGGAATGGCGCCGCTCATGAAGGCGGCGGCGCTGGGTCGATGCTATGAGCTGAAGACACTGATCGGTGCAGGCAGCAATGTCAGAGAAGTGGATGCAAGCGGGTGGAGCGCCCTGCTTTATGCGGCGGGGAGCAACGACCTTGAGGCCGTGCGCATGCTTCTGAGAGCTGGAGCGGACCCGAACCAGAGCTCACTCCGCGGGGATACGCCACTGATGGCCGCCGCGTTGGACTTCGGATGGAACGAAGACCTAGTAAAGGCCGGAGCCAACGTGAATGCGCAGAATCGAGACGGGCAGACTGCGTTGATGCTGCTGGCCGGTGCTCAAGGATATTCATATGGGCGAGACCTTCCTTCTGAGATTCGCAAGGCTCTTCAGGAAGGTGCTGATCCGTCGCTGAAAGATCGGAAGGGACGGGCGGCGCTTGACTATCTCATACTTTCAAGTTGCGGAATGGTGCCCAATTGGGATCTCGCAGTGGACACTCGGAACGTGTCGGGCAACAAGGAATGTTCCTTGCAGCACCACGCTGAACTTGATAGCGAGAAGCGGGAAGCCGAAGAGCTTCTAGGCGCTTCGACAACACAAGTCGAACAACCTCTCAGATGAAACTGCCTTGAATCTTGCTCAGGCATCCACAGCGCCCGCCCGGTTCACTCGTGTATCTTGACCCGAGAGACAGATTCCAGCTCGACGGGGAGAACACCGGACCGCTATGCCCACCTTTGCCGCTATCGATATCGGATCGAATTCCTGCAGGTTGAAGATTGCAAAGGTTGTGGCCCACCAGTTGAAGACGGTGGCCGAGGACCGCGAGGTCACCCGGCTGGGGGCCAGCGTTTTTGAGTGCGGCCTGGTTTCGCCCGAGGCCATGACTGCCACCCTGCGGGCGCTCAAGCGGTTTCAGCGGGCGGTGCAGTTGCACGGGGTGGACCAGATCCGCGTGGTAGCCACGGCGGCCATGCGGGATGCGCGCAACGGGCTGGCCTTTCAGGCCTGGGTCAAGGCCGAGACCGGCTGGAACATGGAGATCATCTCCGGCCTGGAAGAGGCGCGTCTCATTCATCTCGGGGTCATGGATTCCGGACTGGAGGGCTCGGCAGGCGCCGGCTTGGGCGGCCGGGTTCTGCTGATCGATCTGGGCGGAGGAAGCTGCGAGATCACGCTCTCCGAACACAAGCGCATCAAGGAGACCATCAGCCTGCCGCTGGGCGCGGTGCGGCTCACCGAGGAGTTTCTGCCCACCGATCCTGCGCCTCCCGACGGCCTCGCTCGTATGCACCAGTTGATTGCGCGCGAATTGCGCCGGGCGCACCGCAAGATTCAGCCTGAAGACGTGCAGATGGTGGTGGCCACTTCGGGCACTGCCGCCGCGCTGGCAGAGGCTTGCGCCGCCGCAGACAAGACGGCCGGAAAAGCAGCAGGTCAGCGAGTCGGCAAGTCAGCCAGTCAGCGAGCCGGCAAGTCAGCGAAGAAGCAAAGCAGCCCCGGTGCTCCGTCGATGGATTGGATGACGGAGATGGCCACCACGCGCGGCGTGCGCAAGCTGGCCAGCAAGATTGCCAAGTTGGCGCTTCCGGAGCGCGAAGCGGTGCCCGGCATTGGGCCGAGGCGTGCGGAAATCATTGTTGCCGGAACCCAGGTCTATGCGGTGCTGTTGGAAAGCTTCGGGCTGGAGGGATTCCACTATTCGCCGCTGGGTTTGCGCGACGGTATCCTGGCCCAGATGCTGGCCGAGCAGGACGCACGGGCCACGGCGCACCGGGAGTTCGAACATGAGCGCTGGGAGAGCGTGCTGGCCACGGCGCGCCGCTACGGGGTCGATCTCAAGCAGGCCGAGCCGGTGCGGGCTCACGCTGTGCAGCTCTTCCGGGCTCTGAAGTCGCTGCACGAGCTGCCCGCCGAGTACGAGAGCTGGCTGCAGGCAGCGGCCATGCTCAAAGACACCGGCAAGTTCATCAACCACCAGGGCCACCACCGGCATACGCAATACATTGTTTCCAGCTCGGAGATTTACGGCTATACGCAACTGCACCGCACCGTGGTTTCGGCCATTGCGCGCTACCTGGGCAAGAGCCGCCCGCAGCCGGGAGATCGTGCGCTGCGCAACATTCCCGCAGAAGAGCACAAGCACGTGCATCGGGCGGTGGTGCTGCTGCGGCTGGCCGTGGCGCTCAATCAAGATCGCGCATCCGACGTGCTGCGTGTAGCGGCCAAGGTCTATCCCAAGCGCGTTTATCTGGAGCTGGAGCCGGGACGCACGGGCGCGGAACTGGAATTGTGGTCCCTGCGCAAGGAAGCCGACTACTTCCGCGAAGTCTTTGGCCGCGAGCTCTTTGCCACGCTGGCGTAGATCGCGCGCGCCATGCGGGGATCGACGACCCACTGCAACAACGGCGGATGCCGGTCCATATCGACGCGAGCCACGGAACCTTTTCTCATGCGGATGGCGGCGCCGCCGTTGCCGGTGATGAGCTTGCCGAGAAACTGGAAGACGTTGGGATTGTGTCCCACAGCCAGTACGCCGTCGTAACCCCCGTAATGGGCCAGCATGTCCTGAAAGTCGGAGTAATCGGCGTCGGGGCCGAGTGCCGGGCTGATCTCCACCTTGCCTTCGAAACCCAGTTCGGTGGCCACAAACTGGGCGGTTTGCAGCGAGCGCTTCAGGGGGCTTGAGACCACGACGTCCACCTGCACCTTGAGGGCGCTCAACAGCCTGGCCATCAGCACGCACTGCTCTTTGCCTTCCTTGATTAGTGCGCGTCTGGTGTCGAGGGCGGGGTTCTCGCGGCGAAGTCCGGCATTGGCATGGCGCATCAGATAGAGATTCATGGGATTCGATCAGGCAGGGGAATAGTAGGGTCCGGCTGCTCCTTGAAGATCGATATTAACACGTTTGTAACATTTCAATAGGGGATTCGGAGGCTTGGCAGGGATTCGCTCCTGAATCGGAAGACACTGCGCGCCAAAGTTCGCTTTGGAGCAGCCCGCCCAACCGCCAGTGGCGCTCTTCAAGTACGAAACCGGCCTGGCGCAGCGCGGTGGAGTGGTCGGGAAGCCGCCGCACCGAGAGGCCGGTCAGCAGGCCGAAGGCCAGGTAAAGCGCCGCGACCAATGGCCCGGCCAGCAGGCGTCCAAACCATCCCTCCGGGACAGCGAACTCCGACACCACCCAAAGGGCGTTGGGCGCAGCGGCGGGGCGCAGCCGCAGGGCGAGGGCGGCCACTTCGTCCGTGGTCAGGCAATCGAGAAAGAAGTGGGTCACGATCAGGTCGCAGGGCGCGGTTGGCACCCAGGCTCGGGCGTCGGCCAGGTGTGCGTGGACGCGGGCCGCGTGCATGCCGGCGCGGCGCAGCAGGGCCTGGAGCATGGCATCGCTGGCATCCACGGCATCAACCTCGATGCAGCGGTTCAGGCGCAGCAGGCCCGCGGTAAAGCGCCCGTCGCCATCGCCCAAAACCAGTGCGCGACGACAGGCACCAAGCCGGGGCAGAAAGGCGGAACGGGCAAGGCAAAGAAACGGGCCAAAGCTGAAGTACTCCATCCAGCGATAGAGATTAGCGAGGCGGTTGAAGTCGGGAGCGCTCGACGGTAGTGGCTTCATCGGAAGAGGACCGCGACGGGAGTCAGCAGGACCAGGTCGGCGGCGGCGCGGAGGGCGACAGGGGTGAGGCGGTCGCGATGATGATCGAGCAGGGCAAGAAGCAGGGAACTGACCGAGCCGGCAAGGACCAAGGCGGCGAGGCGGGGTTGGGCGTGGGCTAACGCGGCCGAGAGGATGAGGCCGAGGAGAACGAGGGAGATGGCGGCCGGGAAGGGACGACGAATTGGATTGCTCGATTCCCATAACTCGATGGAGTGGCAATTGAGCCAGGCCAAAAGGACAAAGAAGACCAACGCCGCCGCCAATGGCCAAATCGTCCGGGTATCGGTGCGCCCCAGCGCCGGCAGTGCACAGGCCGCGGTGAACAACACCCCCACCAGCAGTTCTTTCGAAAAGAGCGGGGCCAGGAAAGCAGGTACGAGGCTTCGGCGAGAATGGACGCCTGCAAAGTAAGCCACGGCCGCTGCTCCCAGCACCGAGTCCCTTTCGCGGGCTACCGCAGGCATGAGGGCCACGACGATGCAAGCGGCCGCCGCCGTTGCGGCCAAGCCCAGAGGAACGAAGATGCGGCGATGGCGCCAGTGAAAAAGGTGACGCTCGCGCAGCAGGCCAAGATTGCCGCGGCGCAAAGCTGCCCGGGCATCCAGCAGGCGGTCGCCAAGGTAGACGGCCCATGCCACTAGCGCCATCAGCACCGGAATCCACCCTGGCAGGCGAACTCCCGCCGCCCATCCAAACGCCAGCGTCCAGACAACGGCCACGGTGGGCGCGTCGAAACTGGCCAGATGCCACAAGCGAAGCGGCGCCGGCGCGTCAAGGCGGCGCGCGCCTGTTCGGTAAACCGGATTGGGTGAGGTCTCGACCACGTCTTGAATTTTAAGAGAGACCGGGATGGCCTTGAGGTTGGCCCCAGGAGCTGTTCAAGCCAGCGCCTGTTTCACCAGATGCTGGATCTTGGCGTCGACGTCGGCGGGCTGGATAAAGAACGGAGTGCTCATGCACTGCAGAGTAAGGGTCTCGGACTCGGCAGAATAGTTCCAGGCCACTTTGACCCCAAATGAATTGGCGGTGCCCGAGGGACCGCTGAGTTCGATGCCTGCGGCCTTGGCCTTCTCGGTAAGAATGGCGTAATGGGCGGGCGTGATGCCGTTGAAGACCTGAGGTGCGGACGGTGCCATCGAGAATGCTCCTTGCATTCGATGGTACTGTGCGAACAGGGGCCTGGGACCAGCGGTAGCGCCGGAAAGGAACGGTTTTTGGAATCCAGTCCCTGCGACGGCGCGGAACCGTACGCTCGAAAGCTGCCGTTACTCCCCAAATACGAGTGCACTCTGTGCGGAAAACCGGGCGTTGTTTGCGTAGAATCATCCTAATTAGCTGAAAAGCGCGATTGTTGACAGGTTTCGGGGCCATTTCGGTTTCGAGGCAGAACGGCAGTGATTCGCCGGTCGCTTTCGAACCGCAGGCGGTTCTCATGGCGACTGCCGCTGCCACCCATGGAGGTTGGAAGGTGCGTTCATTAAAGAGACTGAAACCGGCACGGAAGTTGGTGCTGGTCGCGTGCTTGCTGGTTGCCGGCAGCCTTGCGTTTTCCGCGCCGCACCACAAGACGGCCGCGACTCACCGTAAAATCACCGTGGTTGCCGGGCACGTGGTCGCTTATTCCGGTGGACAGGCCTGCGTCAACGAGAGCGGCTACTGGTCCATGATCGTTCGCCTGGAACCGGATCAGGCGATCCCCGACAAATTCGTTCGCATCGACTTCAGCCTGCCTTGCGGCAAGAACCCCAAGTGGGTCGCGGCGGCGCCGGCGAAGGAAAACTTCCGCCTGCATCGCCAGGTGGACTGCAAAGTCATGCTCACCGGGGCCATGGCCACGGACGGCAAGTCCAAAGCGCTGCCTGGCATGCCGATCTGGACCTATACGCCCGGCACCGAGCCGGTGGCTCTGCCCTTCGGGCAGATTGTGATGAGCTACGAGGATGAAGACCTGCCCATGAAGCCGGTGCTTTAACGGCAGTTGTCAGTGGCCAGTTTCTTGAACCCGCATTTCTCCCGAGGCGCGTCAGCGAATTTGTAGCCCCGGCCTCCTGGCCGGCTGTAGCGTGGGTCTCCTGACCCACGCCTGGCAGCGTTTGCTCCACCACAGTGTGCGCAAACGATGTGGATGAACAAGGCTCTGGCGGCGAGGACGCAGCCAGGACAGCCGACCGGGAGGTCGACGCTACTCGGCGGCGCCGATCTGGCCGGGAGAAATGCAGGTTAGAACCTGATCGAGGGCTGCAACGCGAGAGGAGACAACGGGAGCTGCTCCGAGCTGCCTCGGGATCACCTACCGGACCAGCTCGGCAACCACCTCGACCTCGTGTCTGCGCGTGTTTCCCGGGACATCGAGCGATCCCAGCACCAGCGGCTTGCCCAGCACCAGGGTCGAGGATTCATCCAGCGTGCTTTGCCGAATGACGGGGTCTTGTGCGACAGACGGAGACTTCTCCTCGGCAAGGCTCGATTGCTCTACCTTGGAGCGCAAGCTGACGCCGTCCGGGGCGCTCTCCACGGTCGCTAGGATGCTCAGCCCTACATCCATGTATTGCACCTGGTTGGTAGGCGGTGGCGCCTCGGTGTCCGGCGTTGAGCTTTTGCTGCTGGGAGTGCCAACCAGGATCGGCACCCGGCTGCCCAGTTTGAAATCCGTTCTTTGCCCCGCGACTGCGATGAGCGTGAAATGGTTCGATCCGGTGCGCTTGCCGTCTTCGATATCGGTAATGGTGAATGTGAGACGGTAGGTCTTTTTGGGCCGGTCCAAATCGGCGAGGATTTTCTGCGCGAGCTGAATCTCTTCCGCGCTGCCGCGAATCGAGATTGCGTTTTGCGAGGGCAAACCGAGGAGCCTGGATTTTGGCAGCACGTTGCGCAGGTCGGTCAGCAGATCGTTCAGGTCGTTTTGCTGCGTCACGTTGTTGAGGTAAAGGGTCTGATACGGCTCCGGGCCGGGCTTCGGCTCGGCCACTTTGCAGTCAGAGGTCTGTGCGTTTGCGCATGAAGCAAAGTGCGCAATGCCCAACGTCAACAAGGCAGTTAGTGTTGCAGGATTCAACTTCGGCTTTCCACTCGCGTCGCGGTTCAATCGCATGTTTCACCTCTCAATGGGGTTCATTGAATGAATGGTGCATCCGTGCACCGCCATGGAATCTTCTATACCCACAGACGCCTGAGGCTTGCTTCCGCTCGACTTTGGAACGGTTGGGCGCCTGGGCATGTGCCTCACCGCCGCCGCGGCTTTGGTACCTGAAGACGCCAACTAGGAAATAATGGGATGAGTGCAGAAAACAGGAAAACAGCTTGATGCGGTGGGCATCGACTTTGGCACCACCAACAGCTCCGTGGCGCTGACCGCGGCCGATGCCGAGGTGCAACTGGTCACCTTCCCCTTGGCCGGCGGCTCTCTGGAGTCGTTCCGCTCGGTGCTCTACTTCGAGCAGGTGCAGGCAGCCGGCGGGGCCAAGCGCATCCACTCGCTGACCGGGCCGGAGGCCATTGAGCGCTATCTCGATGCGGAGGAAAAGGGGCGGCTGATTCAGTCGCTCAAGTCGCACCTGCCCAGCCGCATGTTGACCGGCAGCGAGGTATTTGGCCGCCGCTACAAGCTGGAAGGCCTGATTGCCCGCATGTTGGCCGACCTGCGCAAGAGCGCCGAGACGCAGTTCGGGCGGCCGATCTCCTATGCCATGGTGGGCCGGCCGGTGCATTTTGTGGGCGCCGACAACAAGGAAGACGAAGACTTTGCCGTGGAGCGCCTCCGCGACTCCTTTACCCAGGCCGGCTTTGAGCGCGTGGACTTCGAGATGGAGCCGGTGGCCGCGGCCTACGCGTACGAATCCACCCTCGATCACGACGAGCTGATTCTGATCGGCGACTTCGGCGGCGGCACCAGCGACTTTTCGCTGCTGCGTGTGGGCCCTGAGGTGCGGCGGCGAGGCCGCGTTCCGGCCGACCTGTTGGGCAACAGCGGCGTGGGCCTGGCGGGCGATGCGTTCGATGCGCGCATTGTGCGCAAGCTGGTGTCGCCGGCGCTGGGGTCCGACTCCGAGGCCCGCTCGTTCAACAAGCTCTTGCCCGCGGTGCCTGCCTGGATCTACGCCAATCTCGAGCGCTGGCATTATCTGTCCTTTCTGCGCACCAACAATGTGCGCGAAATTCTGAAAGGAGCGCGGGTCCGGGCGCTGGAGCCGGAGAAGATTCAGGCCCTGATCGACCTGATCGATGAGGACCTGGGCTATCAACTCCACCAGGCCGTGCAGGCGGTGAAGTTCGAACTCTCGCGCAGCCAGACGGCGGAGTTCCGCTTCCGCGAAGGCAGCATGGATTTGCGCATCCCCATGACCCGTGCAGTGTTCGAGGGATGGATCAAGGAAGAACTGGGCGCCATCGAGCGCTGCATCGACGGTTTGCTTGTGACCGCAGGCGTGGGGCCTCGGGAGGTAGACCGCGTCTTTCTCACCGGAGGCAGTTCGTTCGTCCCGGCCGTGCGGCAGATCTTTGCCACGCGCTTTGGCGAGGAGCGCATTCGCGGTGGAAACGAATTCACCTCGGTGGCGCACGGTTTGGCGCTGCGCGCGGCAGAGGTGCTGCAAAAGGGCAAATAAGCAGCAGGCATGTGTGGTAGGTCTGGGCTTCAGTCCTGACACAGAGGCAAGAACCCAAAGGGCTTTACAGGCTGCGGAAAAACTCTTCGGGAAGGCTCGGTGCGTCAGGGCACGACTTCAGTCGTGCCGATAAAACCCATAGAATGAGTGGGGCTTTAGCCCCCGGAGGGATGCTTGCCTGGCTTTTTGAATTCTGAACAACACTTTTTCCGCAGCCTGTTTCGCCCCTGAAGTGCGCTCCTTGCCATCGCCGTTTTCCGATCCTTGAGGATCTTCGGGATCTTCACCGGATCGCCTCGAATAGGAGCCGGACTGAGACCATTCCCACAGGAATCCATCTAACTAACGGATGGAGAGCATGCGTGCCGGGTCAGACCCGCGTGCAGCAGCCTCCAAAGGAGCAGCTAGCAATGAGAAATCCGAAGATGGCGTTATGGATGGTGGCCGCGGCCCTGCTGGCGACGGTGCCGGCAACAGCGCAATACGAAGGGCCGGAAGGGCAAGGGGAGGCGGTGGTAACGGTTCTGCCCAAGCACGATGGTCCAGTGCCGGCCAGCGTGGCTAACCGGGACCTGTCGGTGAAGGTCGACGGCAAGAACGCCAAAGTGACCAAGTGGGCGCCCTTTCAGAGCCCGGCCAATGCCGTGGAACTGGTGTTGCTGATCGACGACGGCTCGCGCACCAGCTTGGGCCGCCAAATGGGCGATATCGAGCAGTTCGTCAAGTCGCTGCCCCCCAATGCCAAGGCGGGCATCGCCTACATGCAGAACGGCCGCGCCAGCTTTGCCGGTCCGCTCAGCGCCGACCACGCACAGGTTCTAAAGGCTCTCCACTTGCCGATTGGCGGAGCCGGGGTCTCGGCCAGCCCCTATTTCTGCCTTTCCGACCTGGCCAAGAACTGGCCTTCAAAGGACGCGGCCGCTCGGCGCGAGGTGGTGATGGTCACCGATGGCGTCGACAACTACAACAGAGCTTTCGATCCCGACGATCCATATGTCCAGACTGCCATCCACGATGCGGTGCGTGCCCGGCTGGTGGTTTATTCCATTTACTGGATGTCCCAGGGACGCGGCGACACCATGGGAGGCGGCAACGTGACCGGCCAGAACCTGTTGTCGCTGGTAGCCGACGCCACCGGTGGCAAAACCTTCTGGCAAGGCTCGGGCAATCCGGTCTCCTTCCAGCCCTATTTCGACGACCTCACCCGCCGTCTCAACAATCAATATGAGCTGGGGTTCACAACCGGTCTAAAGGGCAAGGCCGAGGTGGAGACGCTGAAGCTGAAGCTCAGCGCCCCGGGCACGGAAGTCGACACCCCGCAACAGGTGCTGGTGGCCCCGAAGGGTGCGCGGCAGTAGGCCGATCCCGGCCCCTTGCCGTCTGCTCCTTGCCCTCACAGTCCCGATTGCAAGGTATCCGCAGCGCGGTTCAGAGCCTCGGTCAGAACCGTCAGTTGTTGGGCCGCGCGGGCCGCATCGCGAGCATCGATCGCCTCGTTGACGCCAGGAATCACCACTGCGGCATATCCGGTGTACTCCCCCGGAGCGTAGATCGTGTGTTTATACCAGGGACGATTGGGCAGCCCGTTTTCCGTCAGAAGAGCGGTTTCGGTGCGGCGCAGGGCCCCGTTCAGCTTGACCAGGTCGCCTGTCTCAGCCACCTGGCGGTCATGCACCGTGCGCGCATTCGAAGCCAATCGTGCCGCCGCACCCTGTGCGGAGCCAAAATCCAGTGAGGCCAGCCCTGCATCCGAGGCCCTCTTTTTTGCCGATTCGAGATAAGCGGAAATCTCGCGGGAGTAGGCCACATAGTCCAGCGGCAGCACGTCGCAGTCGGCCATGCGCAGGGCTTCCAGACCCAGTATCCGGGCCATCTCCTGCAAGTAGAAGAAGTGTGGATCGGCGTTCTGCGTAAACCATGCGTAGTCGTCGAAGGTGGAGTGGTAAACGCCGTAGGGACCTTCCGAGCCGATATCGGTCGAAGGCACTCCGGCGTGCTGTAGGAAGGGCGTGAAGTCCGACCCGGAGCCCAGATCGCCGAGATGCACCTCTTCGTTGGGCGCCGGCGGAGCATTGGACTGGCGATGCTGTTCGCCGCTGTGCGCCGTGCGCCATGCCTGGTAAACCGTGCCTCGCTGCGGGCTGGGCACCGAGCGGGTCAGCTCGCGCACAAATCCCTTCAGCGACGGAACTGCGGCAGCAGAGAAGTCCGGCCCCGCCACGGCCACGTCCACGTTGAAGTAGGCGACCGCGCGCTCCAGCCCCTTGGCGTGGTCTTCAACCCATTCGGTTGACCCGATCAGGCCCTCTTCCTCCGCGTCCCAACTGCAAAAGACCATGGTCCGCTTGGGCCGCCATCCCTGCTTGAGCAAAGCGCCCATGCCATGCACCGCCTCCAGCATGGCCGCTGTGCCGCTCGAAGGGTCCACTGCGCCGTATACCCAGGCGTCTCGGTGGTTGCCGGTCACCACCCAATCGTCGGGATAGTCCGTTCCCTTGATCTTGCCGATTACGTCCCAGATAACCCGGCGCTGATAGTCCTGCTGCGAAACCAGGTGGACTTTCACGCCCGATCCCCCCAAGTGATAGCGGAAGGGAAGCGCTCCCTGCCAACCCTGCGGCACCCCCGCGCCCTTCATCCCCTGCAGGATCGGCGCGGCATCGTGGTAGCTGAGAGGAATGGAGACGATGTGAGGCTGGTCCCCGTAGGGCGACACGCGGGCCGAATCCGGCAAATCGAGCGTCGAGGCCACCCCCGGCGTCTCCGGATCGCCCGGATACTTGAACAGGAACTGCACCGACCCGCGCTGTACGCCGGTCTCAGGACGCCATGGGCCGTTCGGGTAGGCGTCGCCCTTGTAGTAGCCATCGTCCTGAGGGTCGCTATAGATTAGAACCCCGGCCGCGCCGCGCTGCTCGGCCAGATACACCTTTACCCCGCGAAAGTTCACGCCATAGCGAACCACCACAATCTTGCCGTGCAGATCGATGTGCTGGGCGGCTAGCTGGTCAAAGTCCTCAAGACGGCCGTAGTTGGCATAGACCGCATCGCCGATTACATCGCCCGACCCCGACGAGCCGTTGAAGGGCATCACCACCCGCGGATCGTCCTGCCCTGGATCTCCCTCGACATGCTCCCGCGTCGGGCCGCTCATCAACTGCCGGCCGGCGGCGTCAAACGCTTCCACATGCACCACTTTGGGCTGGTTCAGCAGAACCCGGTAGGGCACGATCTCGGTGTCCAGGCCCGCCTCGCGAAACTTCCGGGCAACGTATTCCGCGGTCTTCCGGTCCTCGGGCGTGGAAGCCAGGTGCGGCTCCGCCGTCAGCGTCTTCAAGTGTTCTCCCGCAAGTTTGGCGTCGGGTACGGCAAGAAACCTGTCCTCGATCTTGCCTTGGGCCGCGAAATCGCCGTAGCCGAAAACGGCCGGTGCGGATTGGGCAACCGAAAAAGCCGGAGGCAGTCCCAAGACAAACAGGGCCACAAACACGAAAACAGACGGCATTCTGCGTAGATTCATCGAGGAAATCCTTCAAAGCGGGAATGGTGGGGAAACAGCTTCGCAACCCCTTCTGCCGGTGAGGAAGCGCAACAATGCATCAGATTACACCTGCCGAGCCATTTCGTTTCAGGGTTTTGCCTGCTAAAAAGAAAGGCGAAGAAAGGGAGTATTAGGCCCGGGGAGGGGGCATGCAACTCGGGGGACGGACCGAGCACATCCCTGACACAGTCTTTCTTCTGAGGACCGACCACCAAGCTTATGGATGGTCGAAGATGTCAGCGACGTCTCAGCCATTCAAGTCCCAGGGGTGTTTGGGATCTGTCGCCTTCCCAATGGGTCCTTGTGCCTTCTTTCTTTCATTCTGTGCCACGCGGGACATATTTTCGATAAATGCCCACAAGGTTGGAACGCATTCATTTAAGAGGGCTTGGGTAAATCGGGAGAAATCCTTCACTGGATGAAAGAGGCTGCCTTGTTTGTTTGCCAACGCAAACGCCTCGTGCGATCAGACTCGTGTATCCCTCATCACTGCCGATACAGCTAGTGTCTTCGTGTGAGTAACTCACTTTGTCATGGGCCCCCTGGAGTTTGCGATGAGGACAGTGTTTTCTTTCCTCGAAGAGGAAAACGCACAGCAGAATTCCATTTCGGAGAGATAAAGCATGAAGCATTTCAGTTTGCAGAAGAAGCTTTGGTTAGTTTGTGGCAGCCTGCTCGCGCTGCTGCTCCTGGTTGGGGGCATCGGATACATGTCGGCCCGCACTACTGCCAAACTGGTGCACACAGTCCAGTTTAACGTGCAAAAGCAGCAATTGACCTCCGCGATCCAGCTTGCTGTCGAAAAGCAGAAGGTGGGCGGCCGCGATGTGCTCCTCCATGGGGATACCGCATACCTGAACAATGCGCGCGCCGAGCTGCAACGGCAGATGGATACGCTCCAGCCGTTGCTTTCTTCGACAACTAGCCACGAGCTCTTTCAGCAGATTCAGGATTCGAATGCTGCCTACGACCGGCTGGTGGACCAGGCGATTCAATTGAGACAGTCAGGAGACAGCGCCAAGGCTTTGGAGCTGTTTTATGGGCCCATCGCGCATCAGACGCGCGAGGAGTTGAGCAATCATACGGCCGATCTGGTGGCATGGTACTCGAAACTAGCCGACGAGGCGGAGGCGGCCGAAGTTGCCGATACGCAACGAGCCTCGCTCATGATTCTTGGGTTCTCGTTGCTCGGCCTGTTGTTTGGCGCGGTCCTTGCCGCTTCGATAGTCCGATCCTTGATCGGCTCCATTCAACCAATTGTCGCGGTAATGAAGGAGATTTCCAATCACAACCTGTCTATGCCGGACGTGGAAATCCTGGCTCAGGACGAGTTGGGCGAGGCGGGCAAGGCGCTGAATGCCATGAAGGCCAATCTTACCGCGATGGTCCGCAGCATCACGCAATCGGCCGAGCTGCTGGCGGCGGCCACCGAACAAATTGCCCAGGGTGCCCGGCAGTCTTCGGCCAGCGCGCACAGCGAGGCCGAGCAAGCCTGCCAGGCCGCATCTGCCATGCAGGAGATGTCGGCTACAGTGCATGAGGTGGCCGGCCACGCACAGGCGGCCTCCGACGCCTCGGTGAAATCGGCCCAGGCGGCTCGCCAGGGGGGCAAAGTGGCCGAGGAGACCCTGGCTACCATGAACAGCATTGCCACTTCCACCAGTCACGCCGCGGCCTGCATCGTGGAGTTGGGCAAGAGTTCAGAAAAGATCGGGAACATTGTGGCAGTGATCACCGAGATTGCCGGCCAAACCAACCTGCTTGCTTTGAACGCGGCCATTGAAGCCGCACGAGCCGGAGAACAGGGTCGAGGCTTTGCCGTTGTCGCGGGCGAGGTGCGCCGCCTTGCCGAGCGCACGGCCACGGCAACACAGGAGATCGCCAGCATGATTCAGACCATTCAATCCGAAACCCAGGTGGCCGTCGAAGCTATCGAGAAGGGCAACCGGGATGTCGAGCTGGGCGTGCAGAAAACCGGTGAGTCCGGCGAGGCGCTGACTCAAATCATCGGCATGTCGGAACAGGTGGGCAACATGGTGGCACAAATTGCTACCGCGGCTTCGCAGCAACAGGGCGCCACCGAACAGATCAACTCCAGCGTCTCGCAGATCTCAGACCTGACCCAGAAGGCGTCGATCAATGCCGATGAAACTGCCAACGCGTGTGTAAACCTCTCCTCTCTCGCGAACGATTTACATAAGTTGGTCAACAAGTTCAAGGTGGACGACGAACGGGTCGCATCCGGCTTCAAGATGACCAGAAAGCGCGCTGCCTGAAGACCGCCAAGCGCTGCTCGAGTCAAAGATGAAATCGGCCGGTTTGCGGAGTCCACAAAGGACTTCCGGAACCGGCCGGAGCATTTTGCAGGGATTCCTCTCGTTTGACCCTGCCGGTGCGTCTAACTGTAGACTTGCAGGCAGGGTTCTCTCATGACTTCGCACTCTTTTCGATCGACCGCCTTTGTTTCCATTGCGCTTTTGTGCCTCTTCGCCGGCTTTTCGGCCGCTCAGGCCCAATCTTCCGACAGCAGTTCCTCCAAGAACCAGAGCTCGTCCTCGTCGCCTGGAATCCGGCAGGAGAAAGCTCCCTCTCTGGTGGACCCGGCCGGTCCAACCATTTCGTTGGTGAGCTCCGAGCCTGTCTTCGTGATGGCTGCAGCCCTGAATGCCTGCGGCTACGATGAAGGCTTGCAGGACAGCGCTCCGGTACGCAAACGCGTCCGGGAAGAGATGAACCAGGCGCTCGCCCGCAGCGAGGAAGCACGCTCCAGGCGGGACAAGCTCTGTCTTTATATTGCCCAGCACCGCATGACGGGGTCTGAGAAAGACATTGCGCAGTACATCTCGCTGGCTCTCTATCTGACTCCGCCGCCGGAGATGGAGACTTCTGCTGAGCTGTCCGAGATGCCGCCAGACTCCACCCAGGTGGCCGACATTGTGCCCCTGCTCAAAGACTTTGTGGCCGCTGTGGACCTGCACGGCATCTGGCTGGCCGTGCACCGCGTCTACGATCAGGAGGCCGACCGCCTCCACGACCCCATGACCAACATGATTGTCGGCACCAACCTCTACCTCAAGATGCCGGCCTCAACTTACGAGGGCCGCCGCTTCGTGGTGGTGATTGAACCCCTGCTGGCGCCCAGCATGGTCAACGCCCGGGTCTACGGCACCGACTATGTGGTCGTGGTATCGCCCGTGAATGGCCAGATTCGCATGGCCGACGTCCGCCATACCTATCTGCACTACATCCTGGAGCCGCTGCTCTACGCCCGCGCCTCGGCCGTGGACCGCATGCAGCCCATTCTCAAGGAAGTGCGCGACGCTCCCCTGGAGTTCCGCTACCGCTCCGACTCGGTGCCCCTCACCATCGAGAGCCTGATCAAGGCCATCGAGGCGCGGACCATGGACACCGGCATCCCGGAATACAAGATCCCGGCGGGCGTGGAGCGGTTTGACCTGCCCAAGTACGAGCACGAGCGTCAGATCTACCAGCAAAAAGTGGATGCGATCCGCATTGCGACGGTACGCCACGACATGACCCAGGGGTTTGTGCTGACCTACTACTTTTACCAGCAGTTGGTGCAGTTTGAGAAAGATGCGGCCAGCCTGAAAGACTCCATCGGCGAAATGGTGTACAGCATGGACGTGGATGCGCAGGTTCACCAGGCGCGGCAGATCGAATTCGACAAGGTGGCGGACGGCGATGTCTTGCAGCGCAGCAAACCGCGGGTGATGTCCCCGCTGGATGTGGCTGAGGCGCGACTGGCCTCCGGCGACGCGGCTACGGCAAGCGCTATGGCCCGGCAGGCTTTGACGGTGCACTCCGGCGCGCAGGAAGCTGACTCGGACCGCGCGCGCGCCAACTTTATTTTGGCCCGGGCAGCGCTGATGACCGGCCATCCCGAGGACGCCCTCAACGATTTCCAGAAGACGCTGGCCACCAGCAAGGAGCCGCGCCTGCTGGCGTGGTCGCATATTTACCTGGGCCGAATGCTGGACCTGGACTGCAAGCGAGACCAGGCAGTGACCGAATACCAGCAGGCCCTGCAGGTGCGCGATGGGCAGCAAGACACCCGTTTGGCAGCCGAACGCGGGGTTAAGACAGCCTATGCCGTGCATGGTCACAGTTGCGACGAGGACGCGGACGACCCAGGCGCGGCCAAGCCGGATGGGGCTGAGAAAACCAAGTAAATTGGAAGATCGAAGATCCAACGGCGCGCCCGAGGCGTCTAATCGAGGAAGTGGGTATTGTCGCGTGGCGCTCTTTGGCGGCGATTTCCGGCAGTGAGGCAAGGGGATCGATCTAATCGCGAAGCACGTACAGGCAGAGTTGGCGGAATTGGAAGCCGCGCTGGGGCATGAGTTCGCCAGTCGGGAGCTATTGGTGCGCGCCCTCACCCATCGATCGCTTGCCAACGAAAAGAACCCGTCGGGAAAGCACGAAGAGACAGCAGAAACCGGAGACAACGAGCGCTTGGAGTTTTTGGGCGACGCGGTTTTGGGCCTGGTGGTGGCCGAGGCTCTGTTCGAGGCGCATCCGGAGTGGCATGAGGGCGCGCTCACCCGTGTGCGCGCCCAACTGGTCAGTCGGCAACACATGGCAGAAGTTGCCACAGCCTTGGGATTGGGCCGGTATCTGAGGCTGAGCAAGGGTGAAGACCGCAGCGGACTGCGCAACAAGGGCACAGTGCTTTCCAATAGCATGGAAGCTGTGATGGGCGCGCTGTTTCGGGATGGTGGCCTGGAGCCGGTAAGGGAATTTGTTTGCCGTTGGGTGATGGGCGAAGCGGCCGAACATCTGGCCGAGGAATTGCGCTCGGGCGCGGCCCTGGGCAACTACAAATCGGCCCTCCAGGAGCAGTTGCAGGCCACCGGCGCCGGTACGCCGGTGTACCGCGTGAAAAGCGAAAGCGGACCGGACCATCGAAAACGTTTTATTGTAGAAGTACGACTGAAGCCGGCTGCAGGGGAACCAGGAACGCCGCTGGCCCGTGGAAAAGGCAGCACCAAGAAACACGCGGAGCAGGACGCTGCGCGCATGGCACTGGAGCGGCTGGCGGCCAAGTCGGCCTTGCTGCCGGAATTGGATGCCGAGTTGGAGTTCCTGCCGTTCGCTGCGCAGGATGAGGAGTAATCGCAGCAATGAGTTCAACAGCAGAAGTGGCCGGGCCGCGGGAGATACGGTCGTCGAAGTTGCCCTTGCATCTGCCCACCGTGCCCGAGGCTCTGGCTTCGCTGCTCGGTACGATTGTCGTCGCCCTTTTTCTGCTGACCTTTGTTCTGCAGCCCTACTTAATCCCCTCGGAGAGCATGGAACACACCCTGCTTGTGGGCGATTTCTTGCTGGTAAACAAGCAGGTCTATGCCCCCCCCGATCGGCTCAGCCGCTGGCTCCTGCCCTATCGCGATGTGGAGCGCGGGGACATCGTGGTCTTTCATCACCCCTTGCATCCTTACCTCGTCAAGCGAGTGGTCGGCGTACCCGGCGACAGGCTGCGCATTGAAGACGGCCGGGTCACGGTCAACGGCAGGGCATTGGACGAGCCCTACGCGGCCTTCGAGCCCACTGCGCACAATCCCTTTCGCGACGAATTTCCCGGCGACGTTTACAACGATCCGCTGATCGATCTCGGCTGGTGGCGTCAAATGCGCAGTCTCAACCACAACGGCGAATTGGTGGTTCCCGCAGGCCAGTATTTCGTCCTCGGCGACAATCGCAATCACAGCGACGACTCCCGCTACTGGGGATTTGTGCCGCGCCAGGCCATTGTCGCCCGCCCCCTGGTCATCTACTTCTCGGTCACCCGGCCTTCCACAACCGATGTGCAACAGGCCGCGGATGATAGACTCGGACACGACAGGGAAATCTCTGGAAAACTGACCGGCTTTGCGCGCTGGAAGCGCATCTTCCTGGTAGTGCATTAAACGCAGCGAACAGCGGACCGTGCTCAGTGATCGGAAAAACAGAAGCAGCGATCGCGAATCGACCCGCCGTCTGACCACCCTTCACTGACCACTGATAAAGAGCGACAGGATGACGAAGAAAAAGACGCTGCCTCCCAACCCGCCATCCGAGGCCCCGACCGCACCTGCTCCCCAAGAAAACAGAGTGGAAGAGACGCCTTTCGAGGCAGTCGCCAGCATCTGTTCGGTGCTGGTGGTGGGCCTGTTCATCCTCACCTTTCTGGGCCAGAATTTCGTCATTCCCTCCGGCTCCATGGAGAAGACCCTGCTGGTGGGCGATCACCTGGTGGTGGATCGCATCACCCTGGCCCCGCCTACAAAGTGGATGCCCCTGGTGCACTACCGCGAGCCCCGGCGCAACGATGTCGTGGTGTTCTACAAGCCGGTGCCCGACAGCAACGGGAATTACCAGTACCTGGTGAAGCGCCTCATCGGCGTTCCCGGCGACCGGATCCACCTGCGCAACGGGATCGTCATCCTCAACGGCGTCGCCCAGGACCAGCCGCATGCCCAGCCAACGACCCTGGATAACCACTCGGACTTCCTCGATGAGTTCCCCGCCATCGCTCCGGAAGCGACTGCGGACGCCTATGAAGGCACCCCCGAGGCTTGGGCGGTGCTGTTTCCCCATGTCATTGAAAATGGTGAGTTGGTGGTTCCTCCCGGCCAGTATTTCATGATGGGCGACAACCGCCACAACAGTCTGGATTCACGCTACTGGGGCTTTGTGCCCCGCGCGAACATCGTAGGCCGGCCGCTGTTCAACTACTGGTCGTTCCGCACGCCCGATAACCAATACAACGAGACTGGAATTGCCAATACGGTGGCCTGGATGGGCCATGTAGCGCTGCACTTTTTCACCGATACACGCTGGACGCGCACAGGCCACCCGATCCGCTAAGCGCTGAAAACGGAAACCTGTTCCCTGACCACTGATACGAGCGACAGCATGACGAAGAAGAATACACTGGCGCTGAATTCGCCGTCCGAGGCCCAAACCGCTCCCGTGGAAAACAGGGTTGCTGAGACGCCTTTCGAGGCGCTGGCCAGCACCTGCTCGGTGCTGGTGGTGGGCCTGTTTATCCTCACCTTCCTGGGCCAGAACTTCGTCATTCCTTCCGGATCGATGGAGAAGACCCTGCTGGTGGGCGATCACCTGGTGGTGGATCAAATCACCCTGGCGCCGGCCACCAAATGGATGCCCCTGGTTCACTACCGCGAGCCTCGGCGCAATGACATTATCGTGTTTTACAAGCCGGTGCCAGACGGCAGCGGCACCTACCAGCACCTGGTCAAGCGCCTCATCGGCCTCCCCGGCGACCGCATCCACTTGCGCAATGGAATCGTCATCTTGAACGGCGTCGCCCAGGACCAGCCCCATGCCGAGCCAACGACTCCGGAAAACCACGCGGACTTCCTCGATGAGTTTCCCGCAATCGCCCCGGAGGCGACTGCGGACGCTTACGAAGGCACACCCGAGGCCTGGGCGGTGCAATTTCCTCATCTAATTGAAAATGGGGAGTTGGTGGTTCCTCCCGGCCAGTATTTCGTGATGGGTGACAACAGGCACAAGAGCCTCGATTCTCGCTATTGGGGCTTTGTGCCCCGCGAGAACATCGTGGGCCGTCCGCTGTTCAACTACTGGTCATTCGAGACCCCGGATCACCAAAATGAGAATGCTGGGATGGGCAACACTCTGGCCTGGATGGGCCACGTGGCGCTGCACTTCTTTACCGAAACGCGCTGGACGCGGATCGGGCACCCGGTGCGGTGAACGATTCGATGCGGGGCAGTCGGGGATAAAACACCGCATAAGCCATTCAAAACAGGCTGCGTAACAAAATCAACCGTCATCCTGCGCGCGGCGCTTTTCAGCCGGGTCGAAAGACCTGCGGGTGCTTCTCGATTTTATGAAATCGACGCTTGGAAACAAGACACGATAGGCATCTCCCGCACACCGGAATCAAGCTTGTTCACAGGCCGCTCTAGGCAAGGGCCGCTGGATGCTGAATACTGAAGACTGCACCTCGAAAAAAACCATGAACGAGAACAGCGAAGGCCGGCAACGTATGCGGAGAAGGATCTGGCTGGCCGCGACATTGCTCGTAGCCATTCTGGCAGTGTTGATTGTGCCGCCCCTGGTGAGCATCGGCAGTTACAAGAGCCGAATTACCCAACTGATGGCCAAGTCGTTGGGCCGTCCCGTGCGGCTCTCCTCAGTTGAATTGCGCCTCCTGCCCCGACCCGGCTTTCTGCTGACCGACCTCACAGTCCAGGAAGATCCGGCCTTCGGCACCGAACCGGTGCTCCACGCCGCCTCCGTGACGGCATCCATCCGCCTCCTCTCGTTGTGGCGAGGCCGGCTTGAAATCAGCGGCATCAGCGTCGACGATGCCAGCCTCAACCTGGTGCGCAACTCCAACGGCCGATGGAATCTCGATTCCCTCTTCCGGACGGCAGCGGCGCAGTCTGCGGGCAGCGGCGAGCGCAAAGCCGCGAGGTTGCCCTATCTGGAGGCGACCCACTCCCGCATCAACATCAAGAACGGAGCGGAAAAGCTGCCCTTTTCGCTGCTCGACAGCGAGCTCTCCCTCAACCAGGAAGATCCCGGCGAGTGGAAAGTGCGTCTTCGCGGCCAGCCCGCTCGCACCGATGTGAGCCTGGATCTGGCCGATACCGGCGTGGTTCGGTTGGAGGCCACTTTTCGCAATAGTGCCGAGCTGCGCCAGATGCCGGTCCATCTCGATATGGACTGGCGGGAAGCGCAACTGGGCCAATTGACCCGGCTGGTGATTGGTTCCGATCCCGGCTGGCGCGGCGATTTGACCGGCGAACTCCACCTGGACGGTACCGCCGAAACCGCTCAGATCAAGACGCGGCTTCGCGCCACAGGCGTTCATCGCGCCGAATTTGCACCGGCCGAGACCCTGGACTTCGATGCCCGCTGTGGCTTTGTCTATCATTTTTCCGCTCGCTCTGTTGAAAAGCTCACCTGTGACTCCCCGCTTGGCGACGGTCATATCCGGCTGGCAGGGGACTTGCCGGGCGAAGGGGGCTTGCCTCACCTCTCGGTCGAATTGGACAAGATTCCAGTTGCAGCCGGCCTTGACGCCTTGCGCACCGTGCGCAGCGGGTTTGGTCCCGGTTTGGAGGCCAAAGGCGTCATCGGCGGCAAGATCTCCTATGCCGAAGCGGTGCCTGCACCTCCGATTCCGGAGAAGCCCTCCGGCGCGTCAAAGGTCTCGGCTCACAGATCGGCCAAGATGCCGGCCGCCAGGCAAAATGCAGCCCCGGCAGGGCCGCTCACTGGAAGCTTGACCGTAGATGGCCTTCAGCTCAGTGGCGGCGGGCTCAGCGCTCCCATCGTCGCGCCTCGCCTTGTTCTCACTCCGGTACAGGCGCAAGCGGCCATTGAAGGCCAGGCGGAGGCTATCCCCGCGGCGCTTCTGGCAACTGTGGGAATTCCGGCAGGCGGGGCAGGCCCGCTGACCGTCACCACCCGGCTGGCTCTATCCGGCTATCAAATTGCCGTGCGAGGACAGGCCAGTCTCGTGCGAGCCCGGGAATTGGCCCATGTGGCGGGAATCTCCGATTCCGCCGGTCTGGATGCAGTCGCGGCCGATCCGGTGGTTGTGGATCTGCGTGCCGCCGGCCCCTGGATGGCCGCCGAAAAGGTTCCCTTTAGCGAAGAAGCGCGGACCGGAGCCCCGGTCGCGGCCGACGCCGGCGCCGACCGGTTGGATGGAACCGTGGTGCTGCACAACGCCAACTGGAAAGCCGATTACTTGGCCAATCATGTGGAAATCAGCCAGGCGACCCTGCACGTGGACAACGGTCAGGTACGCTGGGACTCAGTCGCCTTTTCCTATGGCCCCATCAAAGGAACGGCAACCTTGGATCTGCAAGCCAATTGCGCCACGCCGAAGCCCTGCCTGCCCAAGTTTCAAGTGCAGTTTGGCTCGCTGGACGCGGGCGCCCTGCAGGCCGCGATCCTCGGTGCGCATGAGCCCGGGACCATGCTCTCGACTCTGATCGCGCGCCTGCGGCCAGTCGCTGCCCCGGCCTGGCCGCAGTTGCAGGGTACTGTCAAAGCCGATTCTCTGATCCTAGGTTCCGTGACCCTGCGCGATGTGGCTGCGACCCTGCGCATGGTCGATGCCGGTGTGGAGATTACGGCGCTCGATGCCGGATTGCTGGGCGGAAGGCTCCACGGCAAGGGCACACTCGGCGCTGCCGGACCCAAAGATACCAAGCCCGCGTATTCGCTGGAAGGTCAATTCGAGAAGGTCAGTCCCGCCGCTCTGGGCCAGTTGCTCGGGGTACGCTGGACCGGCGAACCTCTCGATGCACAGGGCAAGATCGAACTTACCGGCTTTACCGGCACCGATCTGGCCAACTCGGCAAAGGGTACGCTGCACTTCGAGTGCCGGCACGGGGCTGTGGACGCACAAACTGGCGCCTCCGCGACCCAGGCTCTGAAGCCCAAGGCCGCCTCTTCCGAAGGAACGGTCCGGTTCGACCGCTGGACCGCCGACGCGGTGATCGCCAATGGCACGATTTCTCTAGGCCAGAATGAAATCCAGCAGGGTACCCGCCGCCGGCCAATGGAAGGGGCCGTCACCATCGCTGACAAACCCCGGATCAAGCTGGCCGTTCCCAAGGAGATTCAGGCGAAACGCTAGGTTCAAGCTGCCGCCCAACACAAGAACAGCCGGGCATCGCCTTCCCCAGGGCAAGTTTTCCGGGTTTCCGCGAAATCGCTTGAAAGCAATGCCATTCCCGGCTATTCTGTCGGCGGGTAGCACCAGCCTGTCTGCCCCCTCTCAATTGGAATCGAAGTCCAAATCGGGCGGCACTAGCAACTGGCGGCCAAGGCGTTCGTACCTGACGCATCACGTTCATTAAGGAGTTCAACCACAGGTTCCTCCTTAAAAGAGGTCGGGATCGAGTGAAAGACCTGTGGAGGCACCCACCATGCGCATCGCTTCTCGTCCCATAATTCTGTTTTGCTGTCTTGTCGCGAGCTTCGCGCTAGCCTCCACGAGGCTGGCTGCCGCCGATCTTCCAACCATGGTGGTGGGCGGATTGAGCGTGCACTGTTCCGACTCGACCGGCGCAGTTGTCTATACCCGCTATGCCACCAAATTGTCCGCGTGGGCCATGCCCAGCATCGATGCGGCGTCGGGCAAGCGCCTCATCGTCATCGATCGCCCCCTCACTGCGCAAATGGCGCGCATCGTCCAACTCTTTCTCTATGCCCACGAGTGTGCCCACCATCTTTCCGGCGATGTGTTTCCCGGCCATATTCTGAAAGAAGCAGATCTTGAGCGGGAGAAGAACGCCGACAAGATCGGTATTCGCCTATTGCGCGATCAACTGCACATCAATCGGATGCAGGTCGACACCCTGGCGACCCAGATCCAGAAAGACCCCACCATCTTCCCGGCCTATATGCCCGGACCCCAGCGCGCCGACTGGATCCGAAGATGCTACGCCACCAGCAACGCCGACTGTACATTGCCAAAGCCACCCATGCAACAAGCCAAACTTGAGCGCCCGCCGGACCTGGGATTTCAGCGGCCGGTGGATTCCGGCGTGGGCAGCAGCATCGAGGACGAGGTCGGCGCCCAGCCAATCCAACCGAGGACGCCGCCGCCGGCGCCGATCGCGCAAACCGGCCCGCCCGCCCGTCGGATGACGCTCGAGGATGCGCTGCCCTTGCTGGCTGACGCCTCGCTCAGCGGATTCGTGTACATCAAGTACAGAGATACTGCCACCATCGCCCTGGGCTATGGCGGCCGCACCATCGTTGCCCAGAATGTTGCCGCCAGGGAAGGCGGCCTGCCACGCTTCCGCTACCTCATGTACAGCGGACCGGACGGCCTGGCGGCTCGCGATTCCTTCGAAATGCTCGACAAGGAATCCACCGACATCTTGCAGCGCTGGCAGAAGAGCCTCAAGGATAATTCCCAGAACCTCGACCAGGACCGCTCCTGGCTCATGCACTCCACCTTCAAGAAGAAATCCGGCAGCGTCGGCCAGGAATTCGACCTATGGCTCACAAAACGCAACGTGCCCGCCGGAAGCAATGAAGACGTGCATTTCGATGTCTACCTGGAGGCCGTCAGCGCCTCCAAATCGATCCGCTAGTATCGTGACCGCCGGGTTAGGGAATGGCTCTGAGAGTAGCGCCGGCCCCCTGGCCGGCTGTCGCGCGGACGTCCTCGTCCGCGCTTGTTCATGCTGAATAACCAATCCATGCGGTCTAACCACTAGGGATTCACGCATCCGGGCGACCTCATCACCCTCCCAGCGGGTGAACAGAGGCGGTCGAAGCGTCGCACGGCATCGCTAACTCGCTAACTTGCAAACTCCGCAACGCGGAGGCTAACTTGCTGCAATTTGCGTCAGACTCGCCGTTGCCTACCTTGACTCTAGCCACAAATCAGGATCCGGATTTCGTCTCTCACCCTGCCCCGATAAAATCGAAGGATGGCCTCTTCTATTCTTTCTTCGCCGGTTGAGATTCCCTGCCAAGGCGTTCTCTTTGACATGGATGGCATTTTGATCTCCTCGCTGGGCTCGGTGGAGCGGAGCTGGACCCGCTGGGCTCAAATGCGCGGCGTGGACCCAGCCCATGCCTGCCGCGTCGCCCACGGCTGCCGCAGCATCGAGACCGTAGCCCTGCTGCGCCCCGACCTGGACGCCGAGGCGGAAAACCTCATCGTCGAGAACATGGAGATCGAGGATATTGAGGAAGTGACGGTGCTGCCCGGCGTATTGAATCTGCTGGCGGCGCTGCCTCGGGAGCGCTGGACGGTGGTCACCAGCGCCACCGATCCACTGGCGCGAGTCCGCCTGGCGGCCGGCGGCATTCCTGTCCCGGAGCGCATCGTAAACGCCAACAGCGTGACCCAGGGCAAGCCCCACCCGGCGCCCTACCTGGCGGGTGCGGAGTTGCTGGGCCTGCGGCCCGAGCAGTGCGTGGTGTTTGAGGACGCAGCGTCTGGAACCAAATCTGCCCGGGCTGCCGGCTGCACCGTGGTTGCCACCACGTTCTCGCACTCCGTCGAGTCGCTGGCCGCCGCCCACTACCTCATTCCCGACTTGACCGGTGTGGAAGTCAGGGTCCTCGGCGGCGATCAGGGGATGGTGCTCCGCTTTACGCCGCTCACAAGGTAGTTGGCTACTCGTTGGCCTCGATGCGCCGCCCATGTGCATCCTGCAACGGCCGCGAATTGATGCGGAAGAGCGCGGCAAAACGCCGCAACTGCTCGCGGCTGATGCTCACCTCCTGCTCAAAGACAAACCAGCGCACTCCCTCGGTGCAAGGCGGCACGGTGAGCGACCCCATATAGGTCCAATAACCTCGATCCGCGGGCAACAAGCCGCCGGGATTCACCATCTCGGTGGTGGTTTCCGTGGCGCCTGTCTTCAACGGCAAATGCTCCCAAAGAGTGGCGAGCTGGGCATTCGGGAACCCGGGGTCTTGATTCAGACGCACCGCGATCACGGCCGTCTTGCCGTCGGCGCTCTTGTGCACCAGGTGGATCACCATGTCCGACAGCTTGCCCTTGACCGCTTCTTCGCTGGGATGGTGAAAATGGAATTGAATCAGGTCGTAGCGCACTCCGCCGGCCAGGATGTAGCTGCCGGGTTTCACTTCCACCTGAACTGTGTGGCCGTTGTTCACCAGCTTCACCGTGCCCGCGATGTAGTGAAACTCGATGGGCTGCAGAGCCGTATTCAGATGGGCGCCGCGAATGTCGATGGGCGACTGCTCATGGCCCTGAGAGCAGGCCTTGTAGGCGGGGTCGAGTTTGCCCCAGCCCAGTGGGCCGGTCTTGCCTTCGTAATCCCAATGGGCCGTCTCCTGCGCGGCTCCCAGGGTGGCAATGCCGAGAACTAACACGGCAAATGCTGAAAATCGCATGGGTAACTCCTCTTTCCTAGGATAGATGTATGCCCCGGAGCATTCTAAGTCATGGACGTTCCTGCGCCCAAAAAGAATGGGACCCACCTGGCGATGGGTCCCATGGGGCGTGCTTGGTGAATTCCGCTTACTTGGCAGCCGTGACGAGTCCGGCCTGCTCGGCCAGGGCGGCTGCCTTGTCGGTGGCCTCCCAGGTGAATTCGGGCTCGGTGCGGCCAAAGTGACCGTATGCCGCGGTCTTCTGGTAGATGGGCCGGCGCAGGTTCAGGCTCTCGATGATGCCCTTCGGCTTGAGCTGGAAGTTGGCCCGAACCAGTTCGGTCAGCTTGGTTTCGCTCACCTTGCCGGTGCCGAAGGTGTCCACGCGCACGCTGACCGGATCGGCCACGCCAATGGCGTAGGCAAGCTGCACTTCGGCGCGGTCGGCCAGACCCGCGGCCACAATGTTCTTGGCAATGTAGCGCGCCATGTAAGCCGCACTGCGATCCACCTTGGTCGGATCTTTTCCTGAGAAAGCGCCGCCGCCGTGACGGCCCGCGCCGCCGTAGGTGTCGACGATGATCTTGCGCCCGGTGAGCCCGGTGTCGCCCATGGGTCCGCCGATAACGAAGCGCCCGGTGGGGTTGATGTGGTACTTGGTGTGCTCGTCGAGCCACTCGGCGGGCAGCACGGCCTGAATCACGTACTTCAGGATGTCGGCGTGCAATTCCTCGTTGCTGACGGTCTCGGAGTGCTGGCTGCTGATGACCACGGCGTCGATGCGGGCGGGCTTGCCGTTTTCGTCGTACTCGACCGTGACCTGGCTCTTGCCGTCGGGGCGCAGGTAGGGCAGCTTGCCGTTCTTGCGCACTTCGGTCAGACGCCGGGTGAGCTTGTGGGCCAGCGAGATGGGAGCAGGCATCAGCTCGGGGGTCTCGTTGGAGGCGTATCCGAACATCATGCCCTGATCGCCGGCGCCGCCGGTGTCAACGCCCTGGGCAATATCGCCGGACTGCTTGTTGATCGTGGAGATCACGGCGCAGGTGTTGGAATCGAAGCCGTAGACGGCGTTGTCGTAGCCGATCGAGGCCACCACACCGCGCACCAGGGTCTGGAAGTCCACATAGGCCTTGGTGGTGATTTCGCCGGCGATAACCACCAGGCCGGTGGCCGTGAGGGTCTCGGCGGCGACCCGGCTGTACGGGTCCTGCTCCAGGCAGGCGTCCAGAATAGCGTCGGAGACCTGGTCGGCTATTTTGTCCGGGTGTCCTTCGGTGACTGACTCAGAGGTAAACAAGAAACGGTCGCTCAATGTAAAACTCCTCCCATTGCAGGGAATTCAATTTGGGCAGTCCGTCACGAGGACCGGTTCATGCTGGATCACCGTCGCTGGAGCAAGAACCTTCTCTCCCGCATCGGACCCACTCTCGCGCAAGACATACCTGCACCGTCAGGCCTGTGCCTTGGGATGCATCTCTACATGGTAATTGCCCCCGACGGCCCGCGGCAAAGACTGGCAGCGAATGGCGCGGTATGGCAGTCCAGAGGCAATTGTGGGCAAGTGAGCTGTCCGGGAGGAACTTGCGAGGTAGTGGACCTTGGCGCGCGGAGAGTCCCTGAACCGGCCGTACGGCCCGCCCTCAATGACCCAACAAGGAGTGGATATGGTCTTTGAAGGCTTGAACGACGTGCAGCGGCAAAAGGGTCGACCACCATCCGATGCGGATTCCGACAAAGCGCACGGTGAGGAAGGCAGCCGCGGCAACCGCCAGCACCAGCAGGATCGCACCCGCCCAGCGGAGACGCAGCTCAATCACGTCATGGCGCAGAATCCGGGCCTTTCCCACATTCGCGGCGAAGGCCGTCCAACTGCGGTCGTCGTCGATCATCTGGCCCGAGGCGACATAGGCCTTCATGAACCGCTCGGTCCAGAGATGCTCGTCGAGACCCAAGGCATTGACGTAGCCGCGCACGATGCCCTTGCTCAGAATGCCGCCCGGAAGCTGGCGAAACCGCTCCTGCTCCAGGGCCACCAGGTGGTGCTGGCTGATCTTGGTAATCTCGGTGATCTCTTCCAGCGCAACGCCGCGGGCAAGCCGCTCCATGCGCAGGTCTTCTCCAAATTTTCCCATCGCCACCAAAAAAGAAAGTACGTCAACACACGGGGGTATTCAAATCTCACAATAAACCGGCTGCCCCATTCCGTCAAAGCGGCAGGCAAGTTCTTCTATCTCAAGGCGCCGGAACCGCCGGAGTCGGTTCTCGAGGGTCAGAATCCCTGTCGCGTTCAGGAGCCGTTTCGGCGAGCGGCGACAGCTCTTTGGGGTCCAGGCTGTTACCCTGAGAGCGAGTGTTTTTGGCGGCATTTCGCCCTCTGGAGCCATCCGCAAGCATGAATAAGCTCATTTTTGCCAACCTGGTGCACCGTCCTGTGCGTTCCATTATCAGCGTCCTTGCGGTGGCCATTGAAGTCATCATGATTCTGTCGATTGTGGGCATCTTCATGGGTATGCTGAACGACCAGAAAACGCGCACCAACGGCATCGGCGCCGATCTGATGATGCGGCCATCCGGCAGCAGCATCATGACTGGGGTCAGCGGTGCCCCAATGACCGTCAAGATCCTCGATGCCGTCCGCAAACTGCCCCATGTTGCTGTCGCGTCTCCGGTGATCACCTTGCTCTCTACAACAGGCTCCGTCGAGGTGCTCTACGGCATCGATTACGAGAGCTTTAACGCGCTGCGGCCGTTTGTCTTCGTCGCAGGCGGACCTTTCCAGCACCCCGACGACGTGATCATCGACGATGTGCTGTCGCGCACCGATGGCGGGCTTTTCGTGGGCAACACCATCACCATCAAGGATCGCCCGTTTCACATCTGCGGCATCGTGGAGCACGGCAGAGGCGGCCGCAAACTGTTGCCCATTGAAACCATGCAGGACATGATGGGTTCCCCGGGCAAGGCGTCGGTGTTCTACATCAAGACCGACGACCCGGCCAACGAACAGGCCGTTATCAAGGAGATCCACGACACCCGCGGGCTTGAATCCTACCCGGTGCAGACCATGGAAGAGTGGCTTTCCATGATGACTCCGGACAAGCTGCCAGGCTTCAACATCGCGCTGAGGGTGGTCACGTTCATCGCGGTATGCGTCGGGTTCCTGGTGATCTTCCAGTCTATGTATACGGCCGTACTGGAGCGGACCCGCGAAATTGGCATCCTCAAGTCGATGGGCGCTTCAAAGACGAGCATCGTGAGCCTGGTGGTGCGCGAGACCGCGGTCATGGCCGTGGCGGGTGTGCTGCTGGGGATCGCCGGCACCTTCGGCGTCAAGGTTCTGCTCGGGCACCTGTTTCCCACACAGCATTTCGAGATCACCACGGCATGGCTGGTGAAGGGCGCATTGATCGCCTTTGCCGGGGCCTTGTGCGGCTCCCTCTATCCTGCCTGGATGGCGGCACGCAAAGACCCCATCGACGCCCTGGCTTACGAATAGGAACAGCTCCCAGCATGGAATCGAGAGTGAACAAGAGGCGAACCGGCATCGGTTCGCCTCTTTTGCTGGGTAGTGGGCCTGCCAATCTTGAGGATTTGAGCCGGAACCAGCGGCACCTCACGCCGAAAATGGGTTAATGTTGGGGTGTCGGAAAGCCGACGGGAAACGTGGAGCAAAGCATGGCAGCCACAACACAGATCGCACTGAGCGAATATCTCCAGACTACCTATGAACCGGACCGGGAGTCTGTCGACGGGGAACTGCAGGAGCGGAACGTGGGAAAGACCGATCACGCGCGAATCCAGGCGCTCTTGGCAGCCTGGTTTGTGATGCATGAACAGGAATGGGAAGCAGTCGTGACCACAGAACAGCGAATCAGGGTATCGGCGGATCGTGTGCGGATTCCCGATGTCACGCTGGTGAGGCCCGACGCCTTGACCGAAGACGTCTTGACCGCGCCGCCTCTATGCGCCATCGAGATCGTGTCGCCCGAAGACACCTATTCCAGGACATGGCAAAAGGCGCAGGACTATCGCAAGATGGGCATTGAGAACATCTGGCTGATCGATCCCAACGTGCGCAGCGGACAGATGGCCACCTCGGATGGATGGCGGGATACGCTGGATTTCGAGATTCCGGGAACGCCGATCCGGCTGAGCCTTGCGGATCTTATCGCCCGGCTTGACCTGTCCCGAATGTCGTGATGCCTAGTCAACGAGCTTCTCGATCTCGTCGAGGTCGAAGCGTGCAGTACAGCCGGGCAGATCGAACGCACGGGTTTCCAGCGGCTCCAACCGGCCTTGACAATACCGATATTTGGGGCCGTCGGGATCGAGCACGAGAATGGTGCGAATGCCCATCTGCTCGTAGCGCTCGCATTTCTTCATCATCCGCTTGAGGGCATCGCCCGGGGAGAGAATCTCGAAGACTGCAACAGGCGGAAAGGTTGCGATTCGTTCGATGGGGCGGTTGCGGTCTAGAAGGGTCACATCGGGCACTAGAAAACACTCCGGCGCAACCTGTACACGGAACTCCGGCCGGACGCGGATCTGGCTTGCCTTTGCCTGTTTCTCAAACCAGAAGACAATTGCCTTCTGCCAGGCGGAATGGTCGTTCTCTCCCACGGCGCGCTCCTCGATCTGGCCATCGACGTACTCGGCGTCGGGCTCGAAGGAACTGCGCAGGTACTCCTCTACGGTGACACCAGATGTTGCGGCTGCCATGGCTCCCTCCTTGGCAAACATCTTACTCCCAAGACTGGGCAAGGGGTCTTTGCGCAAGCTACTTCTTGTCCAGCGCATATTCCATGGCCCAGATGGAGCCGGGGCGCATGTACATCGAGGCCCGGTAGGCGCCGTGAATGTCGTAGGCCTCGGGTGTTCTGAAGAAGTAGCCGCGGTCGCGCCACACCACTTGGTTCACGCCTTCCGCTGTGGCATAGCCCTCCTCTGTCAGACCTTCTTCGATCATGTGGCTGGCCACCGCGAAAGTTGCGCCCGTCCACACCTCTTCAATCTGGTTGTTCGACCGCAGACGCTTGCCTTTGGGGCTGATGCCGTTCACCGCCCCCATTTGGCCCCGTGCGAATTTGCGCACGTTGGTGTTATAGACCTTGTTCAGCGCGGAGATGCGCATGGGCTTGGGAACCAGGTCGCCGAGTCCGGTGAGGCCCGCGTACCACTGCCCGGCCAACTGCTCGGCCATCACCGCTTCGGTGTCCTGGCCCTTCACGGCATAGCGAAAGTAGCTGCCGGTCCACAGTTTCTTCTGATAAGCAGCCGACGCTCTTTCCTCCAGGGCGGTGTACTCCTTTGCCGTATCCAATTCGCCCATCTTCTCGGCGATGCGCGCCGTGGCTTTCAGCGCGGCCAGGTAGAGGCTGCCGGTATAGGCGCTCTCGCCCTCGGCGATCCACTCATCGTATGTCTGGTCGGGAAAGCCTCCGTTTTCAATCAACCCGTCGCCGTTGGTGTCGTACTGCTTCAGGGTTTCCATGGCCTGCTTCACGGCATTCCAGCTATAGCGCAAGAAAGCGTCGTCCGTCGAGCCGGTCAGGGCGTAGTCGCGCCAGATCATCAGCACGTACTTCGAGTTCAAATCGCGCCAGTTCGACACATCCTGGAAGTTGTACTGGTTCGGGTTCACGATCGGGTCTTCCAGCGGGCTGCCCAGATCGTGCGGCGCCGCGCCCGGCACCTTGCGCGTGTACTCCACCAGGTGTCCCTCGCGCTTGCTCATCCAGTCCCACATATAGCGCTGCGGATTGGACTCCGGAATGGTGTCGGTCATGGCGCGCATCTCCTGCTTGTCCAGTTCCGGCCAAAACCGGATCAGCGGAAACGAGCCATAGAACCGAACGTCGAGACTGCCGTAAAAGGCATAGTCGAAGCACTCCATGTAAGTAAAGCTGTCGTTGCCCTTGGCAGAGGGATGAGCGGGGTTGCCAAGGCCGTCTCGTTCATGACCCCAGAGCGTTCCGCCGTCGGCCAGGAAATACAGCTCGTTGAACAGCTCGCCCCGATACCAGATGGGCTTCTGGACGTCGGTCACAATCGGCTGCTGCCAGGCATCGATCGCATCGCTCCACTCCTGCTGATGCTCCAGGGCGGTGCGGGCAATTTCAAACGCATGGGTTCCTTCGGTGCCGAAGAAGTGCGTATAGTGCCGGTTCCACTTGCGCCCGCCGCCGAACTGCACCACCGGCAAGTCCCAGCCCAAGGCCATGGGGATCATGCGGATGGAGTGCGGTGCAAGCGTAAACCGCACGGCAAAGGCGCCAGCCAACGGATTGCCGCTTGAGGCGATGGGCGACGCCTGGTTTGGCAGGCGCCCGTCCCTCGAGAAAGGCTTCCACACATCCGAGCCGTCTCCCGTCGGAATGTAGGTGGTGAGATAAGTCACCTCGGCGTCGTCTCCGGGAGCTGTGGCAATGGCGAACTGTCCGTCCCACTCCTCCTCGACCGGGCCGCGGCGCAGGCGGTCGAAGACGATGCCGCTCGCCTTGCCCGCGCCTGCTCCCTCGCTCACAAAGCGGTTCACGTTCTGCTCGTTGCGCGCCCCATCGAAAGTGCGCGAGGTGTCGCGGAACCAGCCCACCATGTTGGTCCACGAAAATAGGATCGAAACGGTCACCGGCTTGTTGGAGGGGTTCTCCGCCGTCCAGCGGTACACCGCTACCGGATAGCTGGTCTCCTTGTAGTTGTCGGGCAGAATGGGTGAGAACTGCTCCACGCTCATCTTGATCGGGAGCACCTGTGTTCCATAGCTGAACCAGCTCTTCGGATAGAGGGCCGAGTACAACCCGTCCCCGGCCGGCATGTTCCAGTTCCAACTGCTCAGCGCGTCGTCCTTGGGCTTGCCTACAGCCATCGCCACTGAGATAGGCGCTTCGCCCTTGGGCTGTGCGAAGACCGCGAACTGGTTGGCGGGAACGTCCTGGTATTTGTGGATGCCGGCCTTCACATGCCAGCGCTCGAAGTGACCGCGTTCGCTGCGGGAGAAGGTTCCCGCGCCGAAACCGCCTACCGGCGCTCCCTGCCAATATCCGTCGTCAATCAAGCCGGGGTAGGCGGCTCGCGGGTGCCCGGGTTTGCTGGGCGCGGTCCCGATGGGAATGCTCCATGCTGCATCGGGAATCTGGTCTTGCGTAAAGCCGATCGCGGATCCTGCCAAGAGGGTACAAACACACAAAAGACGTTTGATTCCAGTCTCCTTGCGCCTTATCTTAGGTGCTGGCCCCTATCATACATACCGCATTCAAGAACGAACAGATTTGCGCCCCATGCGTTGTCTTCTTCAATGCAAAGGGGGCAAGCCCCAATGGCTTGCCCCCTTTGCATCTCTTCCGCGGTCGAAAAAGCTTAGAAGTCGAACTTGACTCCCAGCTGAATCTGCCGCTGGCTGTAAACGAAGGTGGAATTGGCATTGCTGATTGAGCCGAAGCCGGATTGCGTGCTCAAACCGCCGGTAGGGTTGCTGAACGACTGATAGGTTAGATTGCAGGCTTCGGTCGTTCCCGACGCCGCGCAGCCGCCGATTGAGTAGGCCGTGCTGTTGACGCCGGTAACGTTGACGTAGTTCAGCAGATTGAAGCCCTCGCCAACCAACTCGAGGTTGAACCGCTCATTGATGCGAATATCCTTTTGCAGGTGCGCATCCGCTACCAGTGTGTTCGGCTGTTGCACGGAATTGCGGCCGATTTGAAGCAGATAGCCGGAGTTGCCAGAGCCGACCATGCCCGAAGAGGCCGCCCCTGTAATCGTTCCGCTTACGCCGGCCGTATAAGGCAAGCCGTTCTGGAATTGCACCACTGGATTGAAGTGCCATCCGTTGGTGATGTATTTCTTCCAGTCGGCAGCCTTGCCGGGATAGGTGAACATTGCCCAACCAACCAACCGGCTGGGTACGTTGTAGGCGGAGTTGCCATAGTTGGCTCTGGGGTTGCCGTTCGGATCCCACCAGTTGTTGGTGCTGGGCGAAGTGCTCTGGTTCTGAGCGTAATCCAAAGCGTGAGACCAGGTGTAGTTCACGTCGAACTGCGCATATTGGTTGCCGCGATTTTGGATTTCGAAAATCACGCCGTTATAGCTGGAGTTGATGTTGCTGATGATCTCGGTGACCGAGCCGTAATTGCTGTTGACGTAGGGCTTGACGTAATAGCTGGTGGGGATGGCTGTGCCGCAGGCCATACGGCCGCAGCTGCCGTCCGCGCCGGCAACCAGGGTCATGGTGCCCTGCTTCATGGTGGCTGGATTCAGGTTGAGGTTCAGGAAGTTGGGCATCTCGCGTCCCAGGGCCCCGACGTAGCTGGCCGAGAAGTAGGTTCCATGAAGAACCTCACGCTGGATGCTCAAATCGAATTCGTTGACTTCCGGATTCTGGAATTTCTTGGCGAAGAAGTCGACGCTGGGCGTTGAGTAGGTCCCGTTATTGGGAATGATCTGCGGAAATTGCGGCGCCGTGGTGCCATTCGGCGTTTTGCCGTAGACGCTGGGAATGGTGTACTGGCCGTTGGGGCTTCCGGAAGCCTCGTAGGCGTTCAGGATCACGCCGTTGAGGTTGCGGCCATAATACAGTCCATATCCGCCGCGAATCACGGTCTTGCCGTTGCCGAACGGATCCCAGGACGCGCCCACGCGGGGGCCGAAGTTGTTGACGTCGTTGGGGTGATTGGTGATCGCTGCGGTGGGGTCGGCATCGGCTGCCACGGTGGTCAACAGCGAGGTGGCGATCAGAGACGGATACGGCTGAGGAACATGTTCGTAGTCGTAGCGCAGGCCGACATTCAGCGTCAACCGCGGAGTCAGCTTCCAGTCGTCCTGGATAAACACGCCGTAGTCCTGGGTTCCGATAGCGAACTTCGGTGTGCCCAGTCCTTGCGTGAAGCCATAGTAGCAGGCAGCGGTGCCAAGACCCGACACCGTCTCGGAGGTGTCGCACGTGCCGGCGGGCTTCAGGATGTCGGCAAAGAAATCCGAGTAGGTGGTGTAGGTGTAAACGCCGTTGCTCTCATAGAGGTTGTTGACCAGATCGTGGTTGCGAACATAATCGAATCCGAACTTGATGTTCTGATCTCCGTAAGTCCAGTTCGCGGTATCCCCGAGCTGCGTCTTGATCTCTTCCGGATAGGCGGTGCGGAACGAATAGTAGGGCATGCCGGCCGTGAAGCCGTTATTGGAGGTGCTGGTTCCCGAGTCCCCATAGATAGACAGTTGCACCGGGGTTCCCGTGCTGTTGTTCAGGTAGGCATTGGTAAAGCTGCTCCACGGCTGCTGGCCCTCATCGTCGAGTTCGCGACCGTACTGGAAGCGGAGTTCGTTGCTGAAGGTGCTGCTGATCAGGCTGTCGAGCTTGGCCAGACCGTAATCGAGCTTGACATAATCGGTGCCGAAAGCATCCACAGAGTAGTTGTTCGAGGTTTGTGTTTGTACGCCGCCGGGCGAATCCCAACGTAAGCGGTGATAGAGGAAGCTAGCCTTTTCCTTGTCGTTGATCTGCCAGTCCAGCTTCGGGGTGTTCAACACTTCGTCGCCGGTGCGGGGCGTGGTGCCAAGGTCGTCCAGCAGGCCGGGGTTGGTCAACCCTGTTACGCCGGAAACCGCCGAGCCGAAGAGCAACTGGTCGTAGTGAGCCGCGGCCGTGGCATAGTTGCCGCCGTAGACGCGGTAGGCCAGCGCGCAGGCGCCGATGTCTCCCGGCGTTGCTGTCCCTGAGGTGGTGAACTTGGCCGCGGTGGCCGATGCGGTGCAGGAAGCGCCGGAAGGCAGCGCAAGATCGGCCCATTGCACGTTGGTTGAGGAGCCGAAGAACGCGCTCGGCGTTGCCGGTTTGGCCACACCGGGGAAGTTGCGCTTGTATTGGTCGTAGGCATAGAACCAGAACAGCTTGTCCTTCACCAGCGGGCCGCCCGCGCCGAAGCCCCAGCGCTTGCGCCAGTCCTTGGGCTTGAAGGGCACTCCGGAGACCACCGTCGGCGCGCCGCCCGTGGACGGTTCGTTGACGCTGGTGAACGTGGTGAACGGGTTGATGGCCCCCCACTCGTTGTCGCGATCGAGGAAATAGGCCTGGCCATGGATGGCGTTGGTGCCGCTCTTGGTGATCGAGTTGATCACGCCGCCGATGGCGCGGCCATACTCGGCAGAATAAACGCCGGTGTTCACCTGGAACTCCGCGATGCCGATCTGCGAGGTCGAGTAGCCTTCACGGGTGCGGCCGCGCTCTTCTGAGAAGAAGGCCTGGTTATCGTCGGCGCCATCGATTTCCACATTGTTCATCAGCGGGCTGATGCCGCGGAAGACGATGAGCCCGAAGCCGTTGGCGTCTGAGAGGGCGGCTGGCGTCAACAGAGCCAGATCGGACCAGCGTCCGCCGTTCAAGGGCAGGTTGACGATTTCCTTCGACGTCAGCGTCGACGAAAGTTCCGGCGACTCGAATTGCAGCACCGGCACTTCGGCTGACACTTCCACCGTATCTGCTACTCTGCCGGCCTTCAGCAGCGGGTTCAGTTCGGTCAGCGAACCCACGGTAACCGGAACCGTCTTGGCCGTGTACACGCCGAATCCGGTTGCCGTCGCGGTGACGGTATAGGTGCCAGGGGGCACCAATGCGGCCTTGAAATAGCCGGCCGCGTCCGTGGTCATCTTGATCTCGGCATTGGTTCCGTCGTTGTGAAGAATGATCGAAGCGCCTGGGATCGCGCCACCGGAGGGATCGACGACGGTTCCCGCAATCGCGCCCTCCGTAGTTGTTTGTGCGTGCAGGCTCAATGGCCCCAGAAACAGGGCAAGCATGAGTAGCGCAAGGCAGATAATGTCCCGGCGCTTTCGAATGTGGATCATAATGGCTCTCCTAAAATTGATATCGGTGCAGCGTGGCTTGTGGTCGTTAGCGGTGCTTCCGGTTTGCAGTCCGCAACCGGCGGACCACGCACAGGATCGGGAACTTGCCGCGTTCGTAGCCTTGGGCTATAACCGTCGCAGCAAATTGACGGCAGGCTTCTGGAGACGCAGGACTCCCCACTTCACCACCGTACAAAATGCTGATGAACCAGATATAAAGTTCGGAAAGCCCAGATGAATATCAGGTTAAGATTGCTTCTCTTCGCGATTCTCGAAGTAATCTGCTGCGCCGTCCTGTCGTCGCCTTTGCAGTTTCCCGCTCCGCAGCGCAGGCGCGAGATGCATTCAAATCCTCATCCGCAAGGCCAGCGTGGCCTCTGAAAGCCTTCCTGCCGAGCCCGCAAATCTCTCCCTGCCGACACGCAAGGTATACTTGCAACATATCCTTCAACGCGCTTTCATACTCTTTCATTGCTTACGCGGGCCTGGGCATGGGCCTGCTGCTGTGTTCTGAATCGGAATCCTCCTGGTGAGAAAACTACGACCGATGAATTTATCCAAACGCTGGTACTACGCTGCCTGGCTGGCGGCCATTGGCGGCATCGCCCTGCTGCACGCGGTGAATCTTTGTGCCGATTTTCCCAATCACACGCCGTGGTTCTCTGACTGGGCCAAATACACCGACGAGGGCTGGTACGGCAACGCGGCTGTCCGCGCCCATCTCTTTGGAAAATGGTACCTTCCCGGCGATTTCAACCCCGCCGTGGCCGTCCCTGTATGGCCATTTCTCGAATGGGTTCTCTTCTTCTTTACCGGTGTCACCATCCAGGCCGCGCGTGGCCTCGCCGTCGGCTTCTTCTTTGCCAACCTGTTGTTGTGCTATATGCTGCTCAGGGCGCGCGGAACCCGCTGGATGGCCATGCTGGCCTTGACCTTCTTGGTCACCAGCCCTTTCCTTTACTGCTTCAGTCGCCTGGCCATTCTTGAGCCCATGCTCATCGCCTTCACGCTGGCCTCGCTCAATCTTGCTGTGCGCCTGCCCCGCCTGCGCCGTCCCTTGCTTGCCGCCACAGCAATTGGCCTCCTCTTCACCCTGATGCTGCTCACCAAGACAACCGCCGTCTTTCTGCTGCCTGCGCTCGGTTGGGCCATGCTGCTGCCCCTTTGGAACAACAAAAAGCTGTTCTTCCGCTATGCCCTGGTTGCCGCCGGAACCGCTGCCCTCACCTTCGGCTCGTGGATGGCGCTCGTGGCTCACCTGGGCCTGATGCCCGATTACCGCTACCTCTTCTTCGTCAACAAATACGTCAAGCCCCCGGAGTTCTACTGGCCCTTGTTGAGCCTTTGGTGGTCGTTTCACGGTGGCCTGTGGGTCGACCACATCCTCATCCCCCTGGCAGGACTTGTCTTTCTCGGCACGCTCATTTGCGGCACCGTGCTCATCAAGAGCACCCCCCGCGGCCGCGCGCTGTTGCTTGACCCGGTATTCGGCTCCTCCGTGCTGGCCGTCGCAGGATACATCCTGTTCATGACCTATCAGAATCATCCCCAACCGCGCTATTTCGCCGTGGTGGCGCTGTTCAGTTTCCTGGTCGCTGCGCAAGGAGCCGAAGCCTTGCTCACCGGCGCCGGATGGGTCCGCCGCACCGGCTGGGCCGTGCTGGCAATATCTCTCGTTGCAGTTGTCTCAAATGCCGTCACCACCGCAAACTACGCCGCCCATCCGGAGTACACATTTGTCGATGCGGCCCGCCACCTGACGCAGTACATCGACGCCCATCCCAACGGCAACCGGCTCCTGGTTTCCATCAGCGGTGACCAAATCACCATGGTGACCCACCTGCCCAGCCTGTGCGACGATTTCGGAACGCAGGAACTGGTGGCCAAGCTCACCGCCTACCAGCCCGGCTGGTATGCCACCTGGAACGACCTCGATCCCGGCACCCTTGAAGACCTGCACAACCTCTACTCGCTGGAACAGGTCGCTGTCTTCCGTGCTTTCGACGACCCCGAGCGCAACCGGCTCGTGCTCTTCAAGCTGCATCCCCTTCCGCCGGGAACTGTGCGCCTGGCCGGTCCCGCGCTGCAGGTTCCCCTGCCCGGCGACAAATTCGACATCCCCATCGAATAGCCCAGCCCGCACTTCCCGCGAATCGCCTGAATTTGTAGCGCCGGCCTCCTGGCCGGCAGGTGTTTCTGAATCGCTACCAGTTCACACCGTCCAACTGCGGGTCAGCCACGCCGAAGGCAGTTGGCCCCACCGCAGGTGGCAGTTGGCACCACGGCGGGTGGCCGGCAGGTGTTTCCGAATCGCTACCAGTTCACACCGTCCAACTGCGGGTCAGCCACGCCGAAGGCAGTT
>CAZLMY010000026.1:45061-45723 GCA_964560845.1 uncultured Occallatibacter sp.
ACCACGGCGGGTGGCCGGCAGGTGTTTCCGAATCGCTACCAGTTCACACCGTCCAGTGCGGGTCAGCCACGCCGAAGGCAGTCAGCCACGCCGAAGGCAGTTGGCCGCACCGAAGGTGCCTTGTGACTGCAATCACTCGACAGTGTTCCCAACGGGTGGTACGCTTCGTTTGACTTTCCTCGGGCTTTTGTGAGGATGCGAATCGTGTGGCCGGTGGTTGAACGGCGTCAAAACCTTAACTTGGGAGGATTTGTGACTGCACAGTGTTTGGTGTATCTCTTTCTGGCCGTGAGCGGACTCGCGCTCCTTTGGGCCATCTCGAAACGTCAGTACAAGACCGTGGCAGCTGTTATGGGCCTGTTGCTTCCCACCTTCGCCAATGCGCAGGAAAAGACGGGCGGCGAGGCGAGCCTGGTGCTGCCCGATTTGTCTTCGGTGCATTTCTTCGGCATGAACGGACATAACCTCCTGTTGGCTGGGTTGATCTTCTGCCTCTTCGGCCTTTGCTTCGGCATGGCCATCTTCATGCAGTTGAAGAACCTTCCGGTGCACAGCTCGATGCGCGAAATGTCCGAGCTGATCTACGAGACCTGCAAGACTTATCTGATCACGCAGGGCAAGTTCATCATGCTGCTCTGGGCCTTCATCGCGGTCATCATCTC
>CAZLMY010000027.1:0-32060 GCA_964560845.1 uncultured Occallatibacter sp.
AACGCGGCAAAGAACTTGGCCTGCTACCGTGAACCAGTCGCCCGAAAGGACGATTTCCGCTCGATGGATGCAAAATCATTCGAAAGGATGACGACTTTCGAGCCCGTTCGATCGCACAGTGGCTCCAATGTCACTCGATTCCCACTCAAAACAGGAGCTTGCCATGAAGAAAACCGTTCTCACCTTCGGCCTGATCGCCGGCTTCATCATTTCTGTCCTTATGGACGGGGCGCTCGCGATCGCCGACAAGATCGGCTCCGGCCACAGCATGGTACTCGGCTACACCATGATGGTGGCGTCGTTCCTGCTGATCTACTTCGGCATCCGCAGCTACCGCGACAACAACCTTGCCGGCCAGATCACCTTTGGCCGCGCCTTCGCCTGCGGCATCCTGATCGCCCTGATTACGACCGTCTGTTACGTCGCGACGTGGGAGGTCCTCTACTTCAACTTCATGCCGCACTTCATGGATAGCTATTTTGCCGCGCAGATTCACAAAGTGCAGTCCTCAGGACTTGACCCCGCCACGACCGCCGGGCAGGTGGCGGCCATCCAGCGCTCACAGCAGCTCTACCAGAACCCCTTCGTGAACATGGCCTATACCTTCATGGAGCCCCTGCCTGTGGGCCTTATCATTGCACTGGTCTCCGCTGCCATGCTGCGCCGCCGAGCCCCTGTCGAACCCGTCGCGGCATCGGCAGCGATCACCACATAAATGAAAAGGCCGCGGCGCAAGCGCCGACCTTCTGTATTCTAGGCTGTCACACGGTTCTCACCAGCAAACGATTCTCTAGGAGGCTGCATGGCTTCAATCACTGGCTTTGGCGGTGTTTTCTTGCGCGCAAACGATCCAAAAGCTCTGTATGCATGGTACGAGCAGCATCTCGGCCTGGTGAAGGCCGAGGGAGCTTTCTCGTTTCCTGTTCCCACGCAACACCCCCAGATCGTCTTCGCCCTTTTCAAACAAGACAACGACTACTTCCCTGCTGCACAGAAAGCGATGATCAATCTCCAGGTGGACGACCTGGACGGGTTGCTTGACCGGTTGATAGAGGAAGGCGTGACGGTCGATCCAAAACGCGATAGCTACGACTTCGGAAAGTTTGGTTGGCTCACAGATCCAGAAGGAAATCGTGTGGAGCTTTGGCAGCCTATCGCAAATGAGTAAGTGCGAGACTATACCGCTTGAGCAACGTGTGGGGTAGCAAACGGTGTCCGGCGTGGGTCGGGAGACCCACGCCACAGTCGGTCAACCACCCCACGGACGAAGACCTGTCCTTGGGGACCCGGCCGGGAGGCCGGCACTAAGAATTACTTTGCCGTAGAGGCTTGAATCAACTGCGAAGCCAGGGAACATAATCCCTGGCGGAAGAACTCGCGCACCCCGTCGGCTGTCCATCCAGCTGCGGTGGGCCCTCCGTGGGTTGCGAGGAGCCCGGCGGTTTCGCTCGCGGTGAACCCTGCCACCGCTCGCAAGACAAAGACGGTGCGCACCAAGGTGGGAAGGCTGTGCAACCATCTGCGCACACGGTCCCGGTCGGGTCCGGTAATCATCCTCGCCAGGTCTTCGCCGGCCACACCGGCGGCATCCAAATCGTCGTCTTCAATGCAGGTGGCCACCGGCGCCAAGCCCACGGGCACGCCCAGACAACCCGGTTCCCGGGCCGACAGAATATCGAGGGCGGCGTTGCACAAAGCCCGCCGGCTGCTCTTGCGGCCCACCTCGGGATCGCAGCAGGACGAGACATCCGCCGTCTCGATGGCCGTTTCCACCAGGCGGATGCTCTCCTCGCCCTCGCCGACCAGCATGGAGGCCAGGCTGTATAGCCCCGCGGCAATCAGATCGACCACGTCGTCCAAGCCATGCAGTGCTTCGGCCACCGTCGCCTCATCCTTGGGCTGGCCATCCATCAGGCCATGCACCTGCTTGGTAAACGTCTTGGCGCAGTCCGGAATGGGCTTGCCGGGAATCAGGCTGCTGTCCGGTGTCATCGTTTCCTGAGGCATCGAGAACGCTCCTTTCCCGGGGCCGGGTACACCACGCCCCTCCCTGTATCCTCAACCCGCGGGGCCGGAGGGGTCAATCTAGAAGACGTACGACGGCCGCCGATATTTTGCCGGTGCGAGCCCCGGGCGCCGGCCAAGCCGTCTTCATCATGCCGCGGCCGGTGGCATGTAAGAATAACCGTGAAACTATCCAAAGAGTTGGTTTTGTGGCCAGGAGATCTTGCCGATGCATCGTGTTGCGCTGCTGTACAACCCGGCCTCAGGCCAGCATCCGGAGCGCCGGTCCAAGGACATTGCGGCGGTGCTGGCGGTGCTTCGCGAGGCTGGGGTCGAGGTTGAGGCGATCACTACCGGGTCGGCAGAAAGCGCCGGGATGAAGACCCTTGAGGCCGTGGAGCGTGGCTGCGACACGATTCTAGCCTGCGGCGGGGACGGTACGGTTCATGCGGCCATGCAGAGCCTGGTGGGGAAGACGGCCGCGCTGGGAGTGATCCCGATGGGGACGGCCAATGCGCTGGCTGCGGACCTGGGCGTGCCGGGCGACCCAGTGAGCGCCGCCAAGAAGATGCTGGCCGCCACGCCTGTGCAGGTTCCGGTCGGCCGGGTCTTCTATCGCGACCACGACGGCGCGCCCCAGTCCTGTTATTTCATAGTGGCCGCCGGCATCGGTGCGGACGCGTTGTTCCTGACCCGCCTGGATGCGCGCCTGAAGCAGAGGTTCGGCTACGCGCTTTACGTGGTCGAGGCCTTTCGCCTTTGGGCTACGCACAGCTTTCCCATGTTCGCGGCCTCGTTTCTTGAGGACGAGGAAAAGGCGCCCCGGGTGGTGCAGGCGTCGCAGCTTCTGGCCGTGCGCATCAGCGATTTCGGTGGCTTGCTGCACAACCTGGTGCCCGGTGCAGCCCTCAAGAACAACCATCTGCGGGTGATCGCCTTCAAGACACGCAGCCGGTACCGCTATATGCGCTTCATGTTCGCCGTGCTCGCCGCCCGCCACACGTTTGGGCGGACGGTTGAGCTGGTGAAGGCCGTGCAGGTGGATTGCACGGATCTTCCCGGCTCGACGGCGCGCTTATATGTGGAGGCAGATGGGGAGTTGCTGGGCACGTTGCCGGCCAAGATCGAAGTTGTGCCGCAGGCCCTGACGTTGCTGATTCCGCCCAGGCCCCCAAAGCGGGGATTGCAAGTCTGAAGAGCCTCGGGGGATGGCGCTTGGGCAGACGGCGGACCTGCATTTTCTTCAACCTTTAACAACGAATGCGCGGTCTGCCTGCAACCATTGGCAAACCGGATGCTTTTCATTCGCCCTACGGCGTTCCGCTCCCCCGCACCCCGGCAAAACGCTGTAGACTGCCAACACGGCGAACTGGACGCGTACGATGGCCCGAACCACCCAAAAGCAGAAACTATTTAACGGCAGAGACCACTCCTGGATGCAGTTCAACCGGCGTGTGCTCGAAGAAGCCGAGGACCCGTCGAACCCGCTGCTGGAGCGCGTCAAGTTCCTGGCCATCACCGGGAACAACCTGGACGAGTATGTGGAAGTGCGCCAGGCCGGTCTGATGCAGCGCATTGAAGACGGATATCGCGAGACCGGATTCGACGGCCTGCGCCCGGATGAGTCCCTGGCCGTGCTCACTGCCGAGATTCACAGCTTTGTGGCCGCGCAATATCGCTGCTGGAACCACCAGTTGCTGCCCGAATTGCGCAAGCAGGGCATCCGGCTGCTGGACTGGAAAGAGCTCTCGAGCGACGCCCGCGAGTATGCCCAGAGCTATTTTCAGCGCGAAGTCGACCCGCTGCTGACGCCCATCTCCATTGACCCCGCGCACCCGTTTCCGCGGGTGCTGAACAAGGCCCTGTGCCTGGCGTTGCTGCTGCGCGCCAAACGCAAGAGCTCCGGCCCCCAAGTGCTGGGGGTGGTTACGGTGCCGCGCGCGCTGCCCCGCTTTGTGCGATTGCCCGCCGCGGAGGGCCACTTCGACTACCTGCTGTTGCACGACCTCATCGCTCAGAACCTGGCAGGGATGTACCGAGGGTACGAAGTGCTGGGCCGCGCCGCGTTCCGCGTCACCCGCAACTCCAACCTCTATTTCGAGGAAGAAGAGGCGCGCTCGCTGCTTGAAACCATCCGCGTGGAGCTGCACAACCGGCGCAAGGGCGATGCGGTTCGGCTGGAGATTGAGACGGCCGCCGATCCCGAGATTGTGGAACGTCTGCGGGTGAACTTCGAGTTGGACGAAGACCAGGTTTTCCGCGGCGAGGGGCCGGTGAACCTGTCGCGCCTGATGTTCTTTTATGGCGACGTCGCTCGGCCCGATCTGAAATTCCCGTCTTTCACGCCGCGCGCCTTGCACCTGAGCCGCAAATCGGGCAATGTGTTCGACGAGTTGCGCCAGCGCGATATTCTGCTGCATCACCCTTACGACTCGTACGATCCCGTGGTCAGCTTCATTGAGCAGGGCGCACAAGATCCGCTGGTGCTGTCGATGAAGCAGACCCTCTATCGCACCAGCCACGATTCACCCATGTTCAAGGCCCTGATCGAGGCCGCCGCCAGCAAGGAAGCGACGCTGGTGGTCGAGCTCATGGCCCGCTTCGACGAAGCCTCGAACATTCGCTGGGCGCGCTCGATGGAAGATGCCGGGGTGCAGGTGTTTCACGGCGTGGTGGGGCTCAAGACCCACTGCAAGCTGGCCATGCTGGTGCGCCACGACGAGGACGGCGTGACCCGCCGCTATTGCCACCTGGGCACCGGCAACTACAACCCCGTCACGGCCCGCTTTTATACCGATCTGAGCCTGTTGACCAGCGACCCACAGATCACTGAAAAAGTGCACATGGTGTTCAACTACCTCACCGCTCATGCCGAGATCGACGACTACAGCCCGCTGCTGGTGGCTCCGCTGACCATGGCTGAGAGTTTTCTGCGCCTGATTCGCCGCGAGCAGGAGCATGCCCAGGCCGGCCGCCCAGCGCACATCGTAGCCAAGATGAACGCGCTGCTGGAACCGAGCGTGATTGAGGCGCTCTACCAGGCCTCGCAATTGGGCGTCGAGATCGACCTGATCATCCGCGGGCTCAGCATCCTGCGTCCCGGCGTCAAGGGGCTGTCGGAACGGATTCGCGTGCGCTCGGTGGTGGGGCGCTTCCTGGAGCACAGCCGCATCTATCACTTCGCCAACGGTGGCAACGACGAGATCTACCTGGGATCGGCCGACTGGATGCCGCGCAATCTGTTTGAGCGCTGCGAAGTGGTCTTTCCGGTGCGCGACCCCGCTGCCATCGCGCGCATACACGACGAGATTCTGCCTGCTTACCTGGCCGACACGGTCAAAGCGAGAATGCAGCAGGCGGACGGCAGCTATCTGCGCGCCAGCAAGATCTACAAGGATGCACCGCTGTTCTCGAGCCAGGACTTCCTCATGCAACTGGCCGAAGACAAGGTCGGTCTGGACGCGATCCCCAAGCCGGTGGAGGCAAAGCCCGTAACCAAGACCGTCCGGCAAAAGGTAGTAGCAGCCGACTGAAGTTCTCAAAATCGGCGGCCCAGCTTTACCGAGTCGAGTTTTCTGTATCGGTAGCATCTTTCAAGGTGGGATAACTATTGGCGGGTACGACCTGTGCGGACCGACCCGGAATACGCCGAACTGTGCCGGCTGGAACCGGCCGGACAATAGAGGCTGGAGGGCTGGCGTGCTGTAGAAGTTCCGCGCCGGCCGGGCAGGCGCCCTCCAGAGCCACCATGTTGCGGCGGGCTTGGTTCAACGCCGACGGCGGGCTCACCGCCGGTCTCAACCCTTGAGGCGGCCGGTCGAGTGCTGCGGGTTTTCTGTTTGGTGAAAAAGAGCTTGCCTCGCAAAAAAACCTTGGTGCTAAAAAGAATCCAGGAAGGGCTTCACTGTTTCGATCGAAGTGCGCTATGATCCCTCGGTCGCCGGAAACGTGACTTCGCGCGTAGCCGGGAGGAGCGGATCGATATGTTCGATTTTCTGATTGGTCTTGCATTTGTCGTCATGGTCATTGGCCCCGCGATCCTTGCGTCCATTCAGAAGCAACGGTCGCACGACCTGGATATCTGATAGGCGGCCGGGCGGGGTATGAATTCGGGACCGTCAAGAGCCCGGGGGATGCAAGGCCTGTCGCCCCTAGAGCCTGTTATGAACTTTCGCGCGGGCGGCGTTGCGAACGAAAATCGGGCCAGAACCGGGGCCCCCACGGACAGGTCTTCGTCCGTGGGGTGGAGACGAGGCGGAATCCGAAGACTGTGGCGGGACCACAGTCGAGGATGACAACGAAGTATGGCCCGATTTGCGCCGCAACCCGGGGTCCCCGGCGCGCGAACTTTGCGCGTTGGGGTGGAAGCCGGAGGGCTGGGGCCAATTTCCCTCGTTTCGTCGTCACTTGTCGCTCGAAGATACTCCATATTCGTCGCTCCGCGCTCCTCGATCCGAGAAAAATTGGCTCCCCGCGCCGCTCGTGGGAAAGTTCATAACAGGCTCTAGGCTTCCCGTTTCAGCGGGCCCTTCATCGAGCTTTATGGTCCTTTCGCGCACAGGGTTTGCGGGCCTGCGGAAGTCAGGGGCCGCTCCCACTCTCGTGTGATTCGGGGAAAACAGAAGGGGCACGGGCGACCCTCCTTTTGGCCATTCCTCTGCTTCGGTGCCGGAACTACCTTTTGGAGGAGCCGTACCGGAATCTACAAGATGCGGCCTTCGCTGCACCGAGCGAAAGGAGCTTCCCCATGGTCGATATCCTCATCGGACTTGCCTTCGTCGCCATGATTTTCACGCCTGCGATTGTTGCCTCGATCCACCGCACGAAATCTCAGGACGGGGATGTGTGAAAACAGGGTTCAGGGGTCAGAGATCAGAGATCAGAGATCAGGGCTCAGGGTTCGGGGATCGGGGTTCCGGGATCGGGAGGGAGAGCGGGGTTCGGCTGACTGTGTGGCGCTCAATTTCCCAATTCCGGCCCAAATTGGACTTCTTGAGCCTTGTTTGGTTGACCCGGCACTCCGACACTCGTATCGTTAGAGATTGACTATGAAACTTTCCCCCAACACCCTTCGGATCGGAATTGCGGCTGCCGTGATCGTGGGCACCATTGGCTGGCTGGCCTGCTCAGGCTACAGCGCGAACAAAAGCTACTACGTCACGATTGCCGAGCTCGGCGGCATGGGAGACAAGGCCTACCACAGCCAACTGCGCGTCGAAGGCTTTGTGGTGCCCGGCTCCATTGAGCAGAACGGCACCCATGTGGACTTTGTGCTGAACGAATTCGAGAGCCACACCGGCAAGGCCGCCTCGGGACACCTGCTGAAGGTGACCTACAAGGGCTCCGAGCCGCCCCCGGACACCTTCAAAGACGACTCGCAGGCCCTGGCCGAAGGCTCGTATGGGCGCGACGGCGTCTTCCACGCCAACGTATTGCAGGCCAAGTGCGCCAGCAAATACGCTCCGGCCACGCCAAATGGGCAACCCGCGAAACCGGCGATGACGGCCGCTCCGCGCGCCTCCAACGGCTCGGCGCCCGCTGTTCCCGCGCCTAACCCTACCGCGTCCAACTGATCGAATGATCGAATCGATAGCCGAGGCCGACCGCACTTCCCTTTGCGCCCGCCTCGATGGTGTTTCCAAGCTCTTCGGATCCTTTGCCGCGCTGCGCCAGGTCTCGGTGGACCTGGAGGCAGGCCGCTGTTACGTGCTGGTGGGCGAAAATGGCGCCGGTAAATCCACTCTGCTGCGCATCCTGGCCGGATTGCTGCGGCCGAGCATGGGCACAGTCAAGCTGTTTGACGGCCTCGATCCCCACGATGCCCGCGCCCGCATCGGCTACATGAGCCACGCCCCCATGCTTTACGACGAGCTGACCGGCGTGGAGAACCTGCGCTATTGGGCCAAGCTCTATCCCGGCCGCGCCTGCCTGACTCCGGAAGCGGCCTTGACCCAGGTGGGGCTCGATCCGGCACTGACGCGCACGCTGGGCCAGTATTCTCAAGGCATGAGACAGCGCACGTCGCTGGCCCGGGTGCTGCTGCCGGTGCCCGAACTGCTGCTGCTCGACGAGCCTTTTTCCAACATGGATGTGGAGTCGGCCCACCAGATGGTGGAGCTGCTGGCAAGCTTCCGCCAGGGCAACCGCACCATTGTCTTGACCACCCACCAGCGCGAGCTGGCCGCACCGATCGCCGACTGGGTGCTGGCCCTGAAGGCAGGCCGCGTGGCGACCTTCGAACCAGGAAATCCAAAACGATGAAGACCAACGGCGCACGCTTTCTTGAATCTCTGGGCATTTCTTTCGAACTTCGCGAATACGAGGTCGACCTCGACGACCTGTCGGCCACCACCGTGGCCAAGAAGATCGGCATGCCCGCCGAGCAGGTGTTCAAAACCCTGCTGGTGACGGGCGGGCCCAACATCTACCGTTTCGCCGTGATCCCTGGCGATGCCGAGCTGGACTTCAAGAAGCTGGCGCGGGCCTCCGGGTTGCGCAAGCTGGAGATGGCGCCGCTCAAGGACGTGCAGCCGCTCACCGGCTACATTCGCGGCGGAGTCACGCTGTTCGGCTGTCGCAAGCCCTATCCGGTCTACATCGACGAGACCGCCGTGCTGTTCGACAAGATCAGCGTCTCGGCCGGGGCGCGCGGCACGCAGCTCATTCTGGATCCCAACGACTATCTGCGCGCAGCGCAAGCTCTCGAAGTCGAGGTCCAGACCGCCGATCTGACCAAACACCCCACCGCGGAGGCCCAGGCAAGATGACCGGCGCCCTGTGGACGCATCTCGTCAAGGACCTGCGCATTGAGTGGCGCTCCCTGGACGCCATCATCTCCATGCTGTTCTTTTCCGGGCTGGTGGTGGTGCTGTTTTCGATAGCCTTCGACCCGCGCGGGGCCTTCTCGCAGCAGATTGCCGGGGGGGTGTTGTGCGTGGCGACCATGTTCGCCTCGGTGAGCGCGCTGAACCAGGCCTGGGCGCGCGAGATTCGCCACCAGGTGCTGGACGCACAGCGCATGGTGCCGTCGCCGGGCGCGGAACTCTACCTGGCCAAGGTGATTGCCAACTTCCTGTTTGTGACCATCGTGCAGGTGGTGCTGGCGCCGTTCTTCTTCATCTTCTATAACCTGAGGATCGAGGGGCAGGGATGGCTGCTGGCCCTGGTGCTGCCGCTGGGGACGTGGGCGCTGGTGGCCAACGGCATCTTCTTTGCGGCGCTGTCGATCCGCAGCCGCAACCGCGAGCTATTGCTGTCTCTGATCCTGTTTCCGATTTTTATACCCGCGCTGTTGGCCATGGTGCAGGCCACCACGGCCATCCTGACCGGCGAGAGCGACCCGACGCTGTGGATCAAGCTGCTGCTGGGCTACGACATCATCTTCACCACGGCTGCCTTGATGCTGTTCGATGTGGTGTTTCACGCGGAGTGAGGGGCGGGTGGGTTGTTTCCACTAGCTGCGCCCAAGTAATCGGGCACACGACTTCCGGTCGGCCGGTCGCCCGACAACGGCCACAAATGTAGCTGTCATCCTGAGCCGCAGCGAAGGATCTGCGGTTGCTCTTCGCGTCATAGTCAACGCAGCCAGGATCAGGTTATGATGCCTCCGATGCGCGAGCACAGCTATTTCGCATACATCGTGGCGAGCCGCAGCCACACGCTCTACATAGGCGTCACCAGCGACGTGCACAAGCGCGTGTTTGAACATAAATGGAAGGAGCACGAGGGTTTTACGGCAAGATACAACTGCGATCGACTGGTGTGGTTCGAAGGATTCCAGGAGATTGTGCGGGCAATCACCCGCGAGTAGGAACTGAAGGGTTGGAGACGAGCGAAGAAGATCGCGCTGATTGAGGCTACGAACCCAGTCTGGATGGACTTGAGCCGCGATTGGTACGACTATGAGCCTGCCGATTATCGCCGCGCGTTGGATCGAATGGATTCTTGAGAAACAACCGCAGATCCTTCGCTGCGGCTCAGGATGACACTGCAGTGGGTAGGGGAGATGGTGCCGAACGGGCATTGAGTTCGTTTCGTCGCCAATCCGGAAGTTACCGCTCCCGAGCCGCCAGCGCTTTTTCCAGCACCACGGCCACGCCGTCCTCGTCGTTGGGGGGAGCTTGCTTCCAGCCGCGCATCTTGGCCATGGTGCGCAACTCGCCGGCCGCGTTGCCCATCATCACACCCTGCCCCGCAAACTCCAGCATGTCCACGTCGTTCCAGTTGTCGCCGATGGCCATGACCGCCTTGCGATCGATGCCCAGGCGCGCGGCCAGCCGTTCCAGAGCCCAGCCCTTCGAAACGCCGGGGGGCAGCAGGTCGAGGATAGAAAGGTCGCGCGCCGGGTATTCTGTGCGGACGCATTCGCAATGGGCGCTCCACTCGCTGGCCTTGATGGCTTTTTCCGCGTTGCGCATCTTGCCCAGGTTGCCGGCCACCATGCCCTGAATCGGACTCTGGCCGTCCTGGAATGCATCTTCAAGCGGGCTGACGACCTGAATGGCGCTGAGGTTGGCCTGCACCCAAAGTGCGATACGGCCCTGCGCCTGTTCAAGGTCTTCGAGCACCAGTTCGCCGGCGCCCGGCCGGTCGAAGGTAAAGACCATGGCGCCGAAACTGCGCAGGATGCCGCAGAGGCCGCGCGCCACATTCGCTTCAAGCTGGCAGCGATCGACCGGGTCGCCGCCCAGCGTCCGGGTGACGGCGCCGTTGGAAGTAATCAGCGGCATGTCGAGGCGCAGTCCCAGCCCATCCAGCAACGGGGTGGTGTAGGCGGTGCGGCGTCCGGTGGCAATGGCCACGGTGATTCCGGCAGCCTGGGCGGCTCTGAGAGCCTGGGCATTGCGCTGGCTCACGGCCTGTGCAAAGGTGGGCAGCAGCGTGCCATCCATGTCAATCGCCACGAGTCCAACCGGAGGGTGCATGGGTCCAGTGTACCGGGTAAACACCCTGAGCACCCTCGGCGGCCCAGACCGCTGAAGTCTCTTGTTCGCAATCGAAACCGGGTTATGATGATTGCGCCATGAAAAAATGCCTTCTTGTCCTCATGGGGATGGTGTCGGTGTGTCTCCTTTCGGCACGGAGTTCGGCGCAGCAGGATGCCGCGGCCGGGCAGGAGATTTTTCTTGTAGGCAGCGTGCATAACATGCATTTTCAGGAGCGTTTCCACTACTCGCTGGTGGATCTGGAGGCGCAGGTTCGCTCCCTGCGTCCGGACGTGGTGTGCGGCGAGATCGCCGCGGAAGATCTGGATGGCCCGATGGAGGGCAATTATCCACCCGAAGCGGCCATGCTGGCCGAATTGGCTCCGCGCTGGGGTGCGCGCTTCATCGCCGCGGACTGGCGGGTCGACCACGAGCGCCAGGCCCGCGCCGAGGCCGAAGTGGGCCGCAAAAAGGCACGCGAGATCGAGGCGGCTCAAAACAAGGAGCGGGACTGGTACGCGAACTTCAACGGTCCGTCTCTCTACGACTACACCAATGGGTCGCCGGAGTTTCAGGCCATGATCGACCACAAGTTCGAAGATCTGATCGGCGACAATACCGTGGCCGACATTGCCGCCGGCGCCTGGCACGAGCGCAACCGGCACATCGTGGAGAATTGCCTCACGCAGGCCGGACCGGCGCGGCGCATCGTTTTTGTGTTCGGAGCAGCCCATGTTCCGCAGCTTTGGCGGCAACTGGCAGCGCGCGGCCTGGTGGGGCAGATTCCACTGCGAAACTTCACGCCGGCCGGCCTGGGAACCATGCACAGGTCGGTGATCGAACGCTGGCAGCGGAACCTGAGGAACCTGCATGGCATTGCCGACGGCTCCATTCCGGTTTCCAGCGACATGCGGGCCAGGGTGCGCGAGACCCGCCGCGCGCCCGTGTTGCGTAATGAAATCGACCTTTATGTTCGCCGCTTGCGCCCCCCATGGATCGAACGCACCGCCAGTCCCGATGAAACCTATTAGGCTTGGAGGTATGGAAATCGTCTGCAGTCATTGCCACGCGGAGATTCAACTGGAAGTAGTCCCGGACTGGTGCCCGGCCTGCGGCGGCGCCTTGCTTGAGCGCGCCAGCACTTCTGAATCAGCCGGCGCCGCCTCGCCTGCGCCGGAGATCGATCGTCGCGGCATCGTATTGCCGCGTCGTCATGCCCTGGGCGGAATCATCACCCCGCAGTGAAAGGTCAGGGATCAGGGAGCGGTCTTGAGCCCGACAGCCTCGGCCAGCCGGGCCTGGCGCTCGTCGAAGGTCCAGAATTGGTTTGATTTCAACTCCAGCGCGCAGGCCACGTGGAGCGAATCCAGTGTGCGGACGCCCAATGTGGGACCGAATCGCCGCGCCAGATCAATGCCAGTTTCCCAGGTTCGAGCGGGGAGGTCGACCTCGGCCCAAACGCCCATTACGCAATCCTGCTCAAAATTCGTCCAGGCAGCCTGAGCATCGGCTAGGGATATTGCTCCGCGAAAGACATAGCGATGAATCGCATTGGCAACCTCAACGCGGTTGAAAGGAGTGAGCCAGACGATCGGGCGCATCGCCATGAGCCTGGCGGTTTCGGCAGAATGCACATCGTAAACACAGGAAGATACAAGGAAGCTTGAATCCGCATAAATGCTCAAAAGCGGTCCTCTCGGTCTTCGATGAGCATGTCCACAGCAGGGATGATCCGGTCGCCGAATATTTTGCGGGCGCGGGCTTCGAAATCGGGCCACTCAACTGGCCGGGGCGCCGGTTTGATGGGCACAATCTCGCCCAGAACCGTATCGCGCTCGCGGAGTTGCACGGTTTCGCCGGCTTTGAGCCAGATCTTCAACTGGCGAGTGTCGCGGAGTTGGCGGAGATTCACGCTGCGCATGGCATCAATGTGGCACAACTTGTGCCACATGTCAAAATAGACAGCCTGCCGTGGTTGCTGCACAGCATGTCGATAGCGGTGCGGCAGCAACAGAAAGAGAATAAGCGGATTCCCGGCTTCCGGCAGGTGGCACCGCCAAATTGCCAAGGTGCCAACCATCACAAGGGTTCGAGCAAGACCTCTATAGACTGATTCGAACTGTGAACAAAACAAGACAAAACTCCCTTCTGAGCCTGGCCCTTACTCTGCTGGCTTTCGCGACCACCGGGCAGGCGCAGCAATCGGCCTACGAAAACTTCAGGGCCCGCAACACCGCCATGGCAGCCGTGCAGCCATCCTGGATGGCGCCGCTGGTGCAGACCGACTCGCGGCTTGCCCAGGCCGTGCGGATCTCCGTTTCCAACTCCTATACTGCCGCCGGCACTGAGACCGTGAACTACGGCAACTGGCATCTGCTGGGCCTCATCGCAGGCAACCGCGTTCAGCTCAACCTGATGGCGCCGCCTTATGTGCAGAACAACTCCGCCGCCAAAGACGGATTCGGCGACCCCATGGCTGAGTTAAAGGTGCGGCTGCTCTCCGGCAATGCCCAGCATGGGGACTTTATTGTTACGGCGATGCTGGCCAAGACATTCGCCACCGGCAGCTACCAGAACGGCGCACCAACCGGGCTCTATTTCCCCACCCTGGCCGCAGGCAAGGCTTGGGGACGGTATAACCTGCAGACCACGCTGGGCGGCACCATGCCCACCGGCAAGATCGCCCTGCAAGGCCGCCAGGTGCTGTGGAACTCGACCGCCCAGGTTCATGTCAACAGCCATGTCTGGCTCGATATCGAGGACAACGCGACGTATAACTTTGCCGGCCCCATCGATGGCAAGACGGAGAACTTTGTAACTCCGGCAGCTTATCTGGTCATCGAGCGCAAGGACTGGAAGCCGACTCACCCCGTAGTGGTATTCGATGCGGGCATGCAAATCGCCACCTCGACGTTTCATCCCTATAACCACAACGTGATTTCCGAGATAAGGATGCTTTTCTGACATGAATGAAGCGCGGGAACGATTGCACACCGTCAGCAATGTCCATGAGCGCCGACTGCCTGTGACCTGCGAGCAGGCGGCGGCAATTATCCAGAGCCTCTCCAGTCGCAACGATCTTTTGTGGCCCAGCGAACAATGGCCAGCCATGCAACTGGACGATGGCTTGGAAGTCGGTTCTTCGGGCGGGCATGGAGCGATCAGGTATGCCGTATCAGAGTCTGTGCCGGGGCAGCGCATCGAGTTCACCTTCCTGCCCATGCGGGAAGTCGGCACATTCATCGGCCGGCATTTCTATGAGGTGGTCGCGGCAACAGATGGCGTTGTGCTTCGGCACGTCCTCGACGTGAAGACCAGCTTGCGCACCTGGATGTTGTGGATGCTGGTGATCGCTCCCCTGCACGATGCGCTGATCGAAGACGCCTTCGACAAGGCCGAGCGGAATTTGGGACTCGAGAATCCACGTCCGGCCAAGTGGTCGCTGCGTGTGCGAATCCTGCGCAAGCTCGAGTCGCGGCGGTTACGTTCCAAATCAAACGTCGCATCTTGACCGCGGAGCGGAACCCGCGCAAAACTAGAGCAACTCCCAAGCACGGGAATCCAGCAACACATTCAGGCGAAAGGCGGACCGGTGAGCAGACAAACGGCCTCGACAGTCGAAGTGTATGCGCAGCAGGCAGGCAAGGAGAACTACGGTTTGCATTCCGGCGTGCTGGGCCCCATCGAGACCCTGGCGCAGTCGGTCTCGGCCATGGCGCCCTCCACGTCTGCATCGCTCACTATTCCCCTGGTCTTTGCGCTGGCCGGCAACGGTACCTGGTTCGTTTACCTGCTGGCCACCGCGGCTACGCTGCTGGTTGGCTTTTGCGTGAGCCGCTTTGCGCGCCTCTCTGCTTCGCCCGGATCACTCTATAGCTATGCCGCGGAGACGCTGCCGCCGGTGCTGGGCGTGACCGCCGCCTGGGGACTGCTGCTGGCCTATGTGGCCACCGGCGCCTCGGTAGCCGGCGGCGCGCTTTACTATGCCGAATTGCTCTCGCAGCAGTTCTTTCATTGGGCGCCTCCGACGGTGCCCACCCTGGCGGTCGTGTGCGCCGTGGCCGGCTGGGTGGCTTACCGCGACGTAAAGCTGTCGGCCGAGCTGATGCTGTGGATCGAAATCGTTTCGGTAGGCATGGTCATGGTCGTGCTCGCCTTGATGGTGTTCCGCTTCGGCTTCCGTTTCGATCTTGACCAGTTCAGCCTCAAGGGTGTGCACGTCTCCGCGCTGGGACCGGCGCTGGTGTTGGCCATGTTCAGCTTTGTGGGCTTTGAAAGCGCCACCACCCTGGGCAACGAGGCGCGCGAGCCGCTCAAGACCATTCCGCGCGCCGTGCTGCAATGTGCCATTCTGGCCGGCGTGTTCTTCATGCTGTGCTCTTACTCCGAAGTGCTCGGTTTCCGCGGAGAGTCGTCGAACCTGAGCGACTCCACCAGCCCGCTGCATCTGCTGGCGTCGAAGGCCGGGGTTTCGTTGCTGGGCATCGGCATCGACTTTGGCGCAGCGGTGAGCATGTTTGCCTGCGTGCTGGCCTGCACCACGGCTGCGGCACGCGTACTGATGCGCATGGCGCACGGTAACCTGCTGCCCAAGGCGCTGGAGCGCACCAATCGGCGGCACGGCACTCCCAGCACGGCGGTTGCAGTAGCGGCGGGGTTGATGTTTGCGGCAACGGCCTGGCTGGCCGTGCGCGGCGTGGCCGGTGCCGACATGTACGACCTGCTGGGGTCGCTTTCGGTCTTCGGATTCCTGACCGCTTACGCCCTGGTGGCCGTGGCGCTGCCATTTGCGCGGCGGGCGCTGGGACAGCACTCGCATTGGGTTGCAGGCGTCAGCGTCGTCACGGTGCTGGCGATGATCCTGATCGCGATCTTCGACCTGCGCTCGGCGGCAGACGCCAACCACGCGCGGATTCCCTGGATCTATCTGGGGTATATTGCGGCGGGTGTGGGCTGGTATGCGGTGAGAAGGAAGAAGACCGCCGTCAGCGCGGTTTGACGACTGCGGAGATCCAGCGCCTACGGCGGTTTCGCAATTGGTCTACCGGCTGCGACTGTCTGAAGTGGATTGCATCCGCTTGCGAACTGCTGCCCCTCGAACCTGGAATTCTGTGCTAAATTGGGCGAATCCTCGCACTGGATCTGGAGGCGACGATGCGAATTGCAGGATTACTTCTGGCTACGTTGGCGCTGACGGGCGCGTCGGGATGGGCACAGCAAGAGGCAGCCCCCTCCATGCAGGATGGGCCAATGATCATCAAGCCCGGCCCGCCCACGCCGGACAAGGACGGGGCCTACCGATTGGGCAGCGGTGTTACTTCACCAGCGATGGCCCAGCCAGTGGCTGCCGCCTACCCGGCAGGCGCGTCGGATGCCGATCACCCGCGCAGCAGCATGCTCTCCATGGTCATCGGCGTCGACGGCGCCCCATCCAACATTCAGGTGTATTACCCCACCCGCAGCCCCTACGATGACGCCGCTATCGAAGCGGTAAAACAATGCAAATTCGAACCGGGAACCTTGAACGGCAAGCCGGTTCCGGTGCTGGTCTTTGTCCGATTTTCCTTCTTCCACATGGCTGCTGCCCTGCCCAGGGTGCTGGATCACTACCCGCAACGCCGCATCCAACCCTCTCTTTCGCAAGACGATCCCCTCCGCTTTCACCCTGGAGATACCCGAGTGAAACTCGTCCACCAGGTCGATCCGGAGTATTCCGATCAAGCCAGAAGCCAGAAGATTCAAGGCGTGGTGCTGGTGAGCCTGGTGGTCAATGAAAAGGGCGAACCTACCGATCTCCAGGTCGAGAAATCGATGGGATACGGGCTGGACGAAAAGGCGCTCCGAGCAGTGAGTCAATACGAATTCGAGCCGGCTACGCGGGACGGCAAGCCCATTGCGCAAAAGTTGGCGGTCGAAGTGAACTTCAGGCTGTATTGATGCAGCAGGTTCGATGACCAGGCAATGCCTGGGAAATGCGGCGTCTGCTCATCCCATGCCGTGGTGTGCCCGAAAAGCCTCGCCATGGGTTGGCAATTGAGGTTATCTCTCCACCACTCTGTGGCCAGCAACGATGGCAGATTAGCCGTGCAGACATTTCAACCCCACTTAAATTTAGTCCCTGCTTTTGCACACAGTAGGAAATCAGGACAGCGGAGAAAGTGTAAATTTGCCGTTAAAGTTTTCATTTCAACAGGTATCCTAGAGTCATCCAGCAGTTAACCCAGAGCATTTCCCGCGGCAGTAGAGACGTGTAGCCGCAGCTCTATATCTGTATCTGCAGCATTCGCAAGGTATGGCCAGTATTGTTCTTCATTCCGACCGGCGCTTCAATCCTCTTTGATAGACCGGCGGGAAAATATCTCACACCGGGGCCGCTGTCACCAGAACAGGTCTCGTCAAGACAGAGCAAGTTGAGGTAATCGATGCACATTTTCAATTCCCTGAAATTCCGGCTGCTGACGATTGGGGCAGCGGCGGCGTTGTGCTGTTTTCCCGCGGTTGCACAACAGACTCTTGGCGGCATAACCGGTGAGGTCACAGATGCCTCCGGCGGAGTGATTCAAGACGCCGCGGTCACTGTGGTCGGCGAGCAAACATCGTTGACGCGCACCACCAAGACCAATGGAATCGGCTCGTACGGTTTTGTAAACCTTCCCATCGGCACCTACACGCTGACCTACACCGCGCAGGGATTCGATGTGCAGAGGACACAACACATCACGGTGCAGGCCGATCGCACGGCCACGGTCAATGCTGCGCTGAAGGTAGGCGCCACCACACAGACCATCGAGGTGGAAGCTTCGCCGCTGATGAATGCCGAGACGCCCACGGTGGGCTACGTGCTTGAAAAAGCGCAAATTGACTCCGTGCCGCTTGCCACCGGGAGTTTCACCGGTCTGGCCACGCAATCCACCGGTGTGAGCGCGGAGCTGGGCGGGGGAACCGGTGTGAATTCAGGCCTGGGCAACGCGCCCATCTGGGCCAACGGCCAGCGCGACACATCGAACTCGTTCCTGCTGAACGGCGTGGATGCGAGCAACCTGTTCAACGGCAAGAGCACCAGCCAGGTGGCCTCGTCGCGCGTCATCAACAGCTCGGGAGTCAGCAGCAGCACCGGCGCCGGCGGCGTGATTCCCTCCGCCGCATCCATTTATCTTTCCATCGGCAACGCCATCCCCACGCCGGCTCCCGAGACCATCGCGGAAGTCCGCGTGAACGCCTCGATGTACGATGCGCAACAGGGTTCGACGTCGGGCGCGCACATCGATCTGAGCACCAGTTCGGGCAGCAACAACTTTCACGGCACAGCCTATGCGCACCGCGGCACCAGCTGGCTCAACGCCGCGCCGTTCTTCTTCAACCAGGACAACGACATTCCCCAGAGCATGAAGGTGCCTGAACTGCACCGCTACATTCTGGGCGGCGCCGTGGGCGGTCCCATCATCAAAGACAAGCTGTTCGGCTTTCTCGCCTATCAGCATCTGCATGTTTCCGACCAGGAGATGGGCGACTCGGTGATGGACGTGCCCGTGGGCCTGAGCGACGACCGTTCCGCCAACGGGTTGGCCAATGTCTCCAACGGCTCGTTCTGCACCCCGTACGACCAAGCGAACTATGGTTGCAACCCCATCACTTCAGCGCAAATCGACCAGACCGCACTGGCCTTGTTCAATTCGCCGGCTCTTCCCGGCGAGCCGGGCAGGTGGCTGATCCCCAACGACACCCTGGGCGGATCCGGGCCAACGGCGGCGCACATCGACAACGCCTTCATCCCCGGCACGGGCCGCTTCACCGCCGACCTGGTTGTCGCCGATCTGGACTACAATGCCAGCGCCAAGGATACGGTCAGCCTGAAGTACTTCTACCAGCACGATCCGACGTTGGCGCCGTTTGCGTACTCCAGCGTGCCGGGATTTACCGAGCACCTGGACTCCGGGGCGCAGGTCTTCAGCATCAACAACACCCTAGTGATGAAGCAGAATCTCAGCACCACCCAGACCCTGGGCGCGATCCGCGAAAAGATCTGGGGCGACAACGAACAGCCCTTCGGCCCCGACGCCATTCCCGGCGGCGCGGCGGGCACCGGCTCCATCAACGTCTTCGGCTCGAAGGCCTTCCCGGGCGTTTCTGTCTATAACGTCCTGGGCGACTATCAGCCGGCGGGGCTCTCGGCCGCCATCCTGAACATCGGCCCCAACGCGGAAGGCCAGTCCTCCAATACCGGCGCATTCCAGAATCGCCTGGCTCCTTCGGGCAATGCCATCTGGACTCTGGGCCGGCACACGGTCAGCTTCGGGGCCACGTATACCTACACCCAGCTGAACACCATCGACAAGCGCACCGGCATGGGCACTGTGGCCACCGATGACTTGAGCCAAATGATGCAGGGCTATGTGTCGCCGGGCAGCTCGGCAACCGGCTTCTATGTCAGCTCCTTCCTGCAGGGCGACGCCAGCCGTTACTATCGCGCCAATCAGCTTGGCACCTACCTGCAGGACAAGTGGCAGATTACCCCGACTCTTTCACTGACCGCCGGTGTGCGCTATGACTGGGATGGCGGCCTGACGGAGAAATACGGCCGTTTGTTCAACTTCGATTCCAGCCTCTACAACTACAGCGTCAGCGCCGACACCATCACCAATCCTGGATTGGTCATCGCCGGGAACAACCCCAACGGCACCAAGGGCGTGAGCGCCACCACGCTGACCGGCCGCCAATGGGGCATCGGTCCCCGCATCGGCGCTGCCTGGCAGCCCGGCATGTTCCACAGCAAAGTCGTTGTCCGTATGGGCGGCGGCATGTATTACGATCGCGGGGAGCTGTTCAGCTATTTCTCGCCGGGCTATGCCATCGGCACCGTCACCGGAGGGCCTTTCGGCGTGAACCAGCAACTGCCCTTCGTGAACGACACCAGTTGCCCCACCACCACCATGTCCTGGTACGAGGGCTACATCCCCACCTGCGGCGGCCAGCCGGCAACTCCCGGCGGCCCGGCAAGCGCACCCACGGCAGCCACCGGCAACCTGGAAAACCCGTATGGCTCACAGGCGTTGGCCGCTCCCAGCAATCCCAAGGCCTCGGATCTGAGCAACTATCTGCCCAACGCCTACAGCATTTCAAACAACGGAACGGGCGCACCGGGAACCATCAACAACGGCCAGCCTATTTCTCTGGGCGTCTACGACCGGGCCAACAAGCTGCCCTACACCATGAACTACACATTCGACATCCAGTGGCAGCCGCGCAGCGATCTGGCCATCGAACTGGGCTATGTCGGCAATTTGGGCCGCCATCAGGTGATCCCGGTTCCCTTCAATCAGGCCAAGATCGCGTCGCCTACCAGCCCCACCCTGGCGGGCAGCCCTTACCAGCAGAACTACAGCTACGGCTATAACGTGCAGGGCGGCAACCTGCCCGACGGCTCGGGCTACATGGCCAACTACGAGGGCGGCAACGTCGATCTCCGCGTGCCCTACATCGGCTATGCGGCCGAGTCCATCAGCTACAAGGCAGCCGGCATCGATGCCTACAACGCCTTTCAGGCACACGTTGAAAAACGCATGAGCCACGGCGTCCAGCTCGGCGCCTCTTACACCTGGTCTCATGCTCTGGACGAGCAGAGCGGTCTGGGCCTGTTCTTCAACGGCAACGATCCAACCAACCTGCGCAGCAGCTATGGCTCGTCGGATTTCGATCGCACCCATGTGCTCAGCCTCAACTATGTCTTCCGCATTCCCGACATGGCTCAGGAGCACTCGCTGCAAGGCAAAGTCATCGACGGATGGTCGCTGGTGGGCACTACCGTGCTGCAGAGCGGACAGCCCTACAGCATCATCGACTTCTCGGGAGCCGTGGGCAGCATCTACTACTCCACTGCCGACGGCATCACCAACCCCATTGTCCCTCTGGCCAAGGGCTGCACGGCCAAGAGCGCCATGACCCACGCCTCCGGCGCATGGACCCCGGCCGGCGGTCTTCCGGCACTCAATCCGGCCTGCTTTACTTTGCCTCTGCTGCCGGCGGGCGGCCTGAATGGGGCCATCCCCACCTCCGATCCGTTCGAGACGGGATTCACCACCGGCCAGCGCAACATCTTCCGCCAGGCCTTCCAAAAACGCGCCGACGCCTCGCTGGTCAAGAACACCAAACTCAGCGAACGGTACAACTTGAAGTACACCTTCGACGTCTATAACCTGACCAACACCACCAGCTTCGACGTTCCCGGCAACGCGGTCTCGCAAAACCAGTACTACAACGCATTCCCGACTGCCGGGACCACGCCGCTGCCCACCGGTTGCAGCGCCAACGGAAACCAGACCAACAGCAGCTTCTATGCCTGCCCCTCGGGCCTGGGCATCGTCACCCACACCATCGGCAGCCCGCGCCAGGTGCAGATGTCGCTGCGGCTGGATTTCTAGAAACGGAGCAGATTCAGCCAGTTGGTCGTGTTTGTCCATGACCATCACAAACAGAAGAGTGGGCTTCGATCAGCACTTTTTTCATGATTGAGACCCGCTCTTTCAACTGACGTCGAGCCAATGCTTCCATCTGCAATGTGCAGACATTGCCTCAAAACAGCAAAAGGGCCGCTCCGCATGGAGTGGCCCTTTTGCTGTTGTTGCTTTGAACTGCAGTTACTTGGCGGCGACGAGTGGCTTGGTAACCAGCAGACCGCTGGCGTAGCCCTTGGCCATGTCCGGAATGGAGATAGCCTTGTAGTCGCCGGCGTGACCGGCCTGGCCGAACTGCACCATGCGCTGGGCAACGACCTTCTGCATGGCCGCGCGGGCGGGGGTCAGGTAGTCGCGGGGATCGAACTTCTCAGGCGATTCCGCGAAGACCTTGCGGATGGCGCCGGTGATGGCCAGGCGATTGTCGGTATCCACGTTGATCTTGCGGACGCCGTTCTTGATGCCGAGCTGGATTTCTTCAACCGGAACGCCCCAGGTCTCCTTCAACTTGCCGCCGTACTGGTTGATGATGTCCTGCAGGTCCTTGGGGACCGAGCTGGAGCCATGCATCACCAGGTGAGTGTTGGGCAGGCGCTTGTGGATGGCCAGCAGCAGGTCCATCTTCAGAACCGAGCCATCCGGCTTCTTGGTGAACTTGTAGGCGCCGTGGCTGGTGCCGATGGCGATGGCCAGCGAGTCAACGCCGGTCAGTTCGGCAAACTCGACTGCCTGGTCGGGATCGGTGACGTGATCCAGGCCCGAACCGCCGGCGCCGTGGCCGTCTTCAATGCCGCCCAGTACGCCGATTTCGCCTTCAACCGAAACGCCGCGCTCGTGGGCATAGTCGACCACCTTGCGGGTGACTTCGACGTTCTCTTCAAAGGTGGCGGGGGTCTTGCCGTCGGCCTTCAGGGAGCCGTCCATCATGACGCTGGTGAAACCCAGCTTGATGGCGCTCTCGCAGGTCTCGTAGCTGTTGCCGTGGTCCAGGTGCATGGCCAGCGGGATGTCCGGATTGAGCTCGGCTGCGGCCAACATGAGGTGATAGAGGTAGTTGTCCTCCGCGAACTTGCGCGCGCCGCGGCTGGCCTGGATGATGACCGGCGACTGAGTTTCCTTCGCGGCCCACATGATGGCCTGGATCTGTTCCATGTCATTGACGTTGAATGCGCCGACGCCGTAACCGCCCTTGGCGGCCTCGTCGAGGAGTTGCCGCGTAGAGACTAAAGCCATTGAGAACTCTCCTTCTGGGTTGGCTCCAGCCGCCGGAATGCTTGGGCCCAAAGGAGGGCAGGAAGACAGCCTCGCAGGCGGCAGGAACTGCAATCGTCCCTATGGTAGCAGAGATGCGCAAGAGAAAAGTGTGTCTGAAAACACAACCGGGGCAACAGGCAGGCGCGAACCAACTGACCTATGGAATAATCGCCCGGTGAACCTAGCCGCCGCAACACCCTCCGACAGCTGGTTCCTGGTGGCCTGTGCCGCCGGAACCGTGTTGCTTTTGCTTCTCCTGATCGCCAAGGTCCGGCTGCATCCGGCGCTGGCGCTGATCGTCGCCGGGCTCACTCTGGGCGTGGCTTCGGGCATGCCGCTCAAGCAGGTGCCGCTCTCGTTTACCACCGGCGTCGGCAACCTGATGGGGCACATTGCCATCGTGCTCGGCCTGGGGGCGATTCTGGGGCAACTACTGGCTTCGAGCGGCGGCGCGGCGGCATTGGGCAACTCGCTGGTAGACCGCTGCGGGCCGCGGGGCCTGCCCTGGGCGCTGGCCGGGCTGGGGATCCTGGTGGGGATGCCGGTATTCTTCGAGGTGGGCCTGGTGTTGCTGATGCCCATCGTGGCCGAGGCCGCGCGGCGCAGCAACCGCCCGCCCATCCTGGTCGGAATTCCCCTGCTGGCCGGTTTGTCCATCGTGCACGGGGTACTGCCGCCGCATCCGGCAGCCATGCTGGCGGTGGTGCAATATCACGCCGATATGGGACGCACCATTCTCTATGGCCTGGCCGCCGGACTCCCCGCCGCCGTCTTCGCCGGCCCGATTCTCGGCTGGTTCCTGATTCGCCGCTGGCAGAAAGGCAAGCTGCGGCTGGCTGTCGCCGACCAGCCGCTCTTCGGCGCCGCGATTGGGGATGCGGTCCAAAATGAAACCCGCGCCGATGCCGATTTGGTTCAGACCGCGCCAAAACCGGAACCCATTCCCGCGCCGGCTGGACCGATTCGGGCCGCGCTCGCCGTGCTGCTGCCGGTGGCTCTCATTTTCCTCGGCAGTTGGGCCGATTCGCTCACCGGTCCCGGCAGCGTCCCCAACCAGATTCTGCACTTCACCGGCAGCCCCGACGTGGCCCTGCTGATTGCCGTGCTGGTGGCCCTGGTGACCCTGGGCGGGCGCATCCAGACCGGACAGCACCACGGCCGGGAACTGCTGCGCAAGCTCACCTCCGACGCTTTCGAGCCCATTGCCAACGTGTTGGTGATCCTGGCCGCGGCCGGGGGCCTCAGCGGCGTCCTGCGCGATTCCGGAGCCGCCCAGGCAACGGTGGGCCTGGCGCTGGGCGTGCACATGTCTCCGCTGCTGCTGGCCTGGCTGCTGGCCGCGGTGATTCGCGTTTCCATGGGTTCGGCGACAGTGGCCATGGCCGTGGCATCGGGCATTCTGGCTCCGATGGTCAGCCACATGGGCGTGCGGCCGGAGTTGCTGGTGCTGGCCACCGGCACCGGCTCGCTCATCCTGTCGCATGTGAACGACCCTGGTTTCTGGCTGATCCAGTCGTTCTTCAAGCTGGAGCTGAAAGAGACCCTGAAAACCTGGACAGTGCTGGAGACGGTCTTGTCGGTAACCGGGCTTGGGACCACGCTGCTGCTCTCGGCGGTTCTGCGTTAGGAGTCAGCGAGATATCGGGTGCCCCAGGTCCCTCGCATTTGGGGACCTGGGAACCCTCAAACCTCAACCAAACTTCTTCGCCCGGTCCGGGTGCCGGGTGCCCCATCCATTGCGCGCTGTTTGCGAAATGGGTGGGAGAGCGCGAATCTTCATTGGAACAATTGCGAAGCCGCATCATTCTCCAGCCGATTCCTCCAGCGGCCGCAGGAATGCTTCCAGCTCGGTCTTGCCCATGTGATGGGCCCAGTCGGCCGGTGTGCCCTTCCATAAAACATCTTTCGTATCTACGCGCGCGCCGCGGTCCACCAGAAGTTTGACGAGTTCCAGCGTTCCGTACCCCGCCGCCTGATGCAGCGGTGTGCAATGCGAGTGGCCGCCCACGGGGTTATAGCGGTTGGGGTCTTCGCCGGCATCGAGCAGGATGCGCACGATCTCCACGCGACCATATTGCGCGGCAACGGCCAGAGCCAGGTGGCGCTCCGCGGCGCTCGCCGTCTTCAGCATGAGCCGGAAGTCCTCGGCCCGGCCCAGCGCCGCAACGGCGAGGTCCACCTTGGCTCCTCGCCGGATCAGCGTCTGTACGGCCTTCACTCCCCCGTGCAGAACCGCAGCGTCAATCGCGCTGGAGGGGTCGGCGCCCCAGTCGCAGAGAAGGTCGATCAGCGGGTCCTGTTTGCCGCAGGCCTCGGGCACGCTCCCGGTCGCCACCAGCGCCAGCGTCCCATCGAGCGCCGCCTGGTCCACGCCCGACTGAAGAATCGCCTCCGTCACGGCCACAATGTTCTCCGGCATCGTGTTGCGGCGAATGGGGTTCTCCGCGACGAACTCCAGCAGCGATGGGTTGTGGAAGTAGTTTGAGCCTTCGAAGACCACGTGCCGGCGCGCCAATTTGGGATGTTGCTGAAGGTGCGCGCGCAAGAGATCGGCATCGCCCGCGTCGATGAGGTCGACGGCGCGGCGAAAGACGGGATCCTCAATGCGCTCGTGGTGCGGCAGGTCCAACCGATCGGTACGGACCGGCTTTTCAATGCGCCTTTTAAGACGGGTCCAACTGGGGAATCCGTGTTCCCGGGCGATGGCGAGTTGCGCGCCGCTGAGCTTGAACTCGGCGGCAAAGATGTCGGCATCCGAGGCGCCCCGGAAGCGAGGATGGAATTCGCGGATAAGCTGCGCGGCGGCCAGGCTGCGGGCGGCATGGGCTTTCAGCAGGGCTTTGGCCTGGTGTTTGAGGTGGTCGAGGCTGGGAGAGGACGGGAGGGGTCTGACCGGCATGACGAACTTCCTTTCGCAAGCCCAGGTCCGCAAGTTGAGGGCAGAAAGTCAGTTCGCTTGAGCGAGTTGGGAAGTGCAGGTGGACTTGAAGTCCTTTCCGCGGACCGGCAGCGCCCTTGTGCGCTAGGAAAAGGCTAGCACGAAGGCGGATCGGCTGAAAATGGGATTCATACACCTGCCGAGCCGAAGCCGGGCACTGCCGCAGTTGCCCGGATGTGTACACTTTCGAACGACTGGGCGTGGGCCGCCCAGTCGCTCGCAAACTCCCTTACTTGATGCGGATGGGGTCGGCCCAGTTCCCGCGGAACAGATACTTCTGCGCGTACAGGGTCTTGGTGAACTTGCCGTAGCGGATGTCGGTCCCGGCATAAAGCCCCAGAACAAAGCATTCGTCGGGCACCTGAAAGGTGTCCGAGACGCTCTGCTCCTTGAGCTTGGGGTCGATGGTCCGCTGATGGGTTTCTCCAGGTTCCCAGCCTTTGTGGGGCGCAAAGACGTAGCGGATCTCGTTGCCCAACGTGAAGACCGAGTTATTGCTTAGCGTGTATTCGACCGGTACAGCCTTGGCTTTGTCGAGGTCGGCGACCGGGGTGCTCAACTCCAGCGTCGGCCACACGATGGGATCCTTGCCGGTGAGCACAATGACCGACTCGTATTTCAGCACGCGGCCCTTGGCGTCGTAGCTCTCGAAGACCAGTTCGCGATCCTTCAGATCTTCGCCCGCAAAGTTGAGTTTCCCGCTCACATACCCATGGGCGTCGGGCGTCGTATCCAGAGCCACTGCGTCCTGGTAAACGACCTTGAAGCGCTTCACTTCCGGACCCACGAAGGCTTCGACAGGGACTTCGTTCTGGTAGAACTGCTGATTCTTGGGCGAGCTGACCAACGCCTGGTTGTAGTTCGCCAGTGCATACCAGGCAGGGCGCGGGTAGCCGGTCCGGTCGTTCAGGTCCTTGAAGCCCCAGAATCCGAACCACTCCTCGGCCGTATCGTTGTGCACGGCCGGTTCCCCGCCCTTCCACCAGCCGTCGGCGTAATAGAACGGGCAGAGCCCGGCAACGCCCGAGTCCAACAGGCCGCGATACGCCGCGGTCATGGCCCGCGCCTGCGCTTCCAGGGTGTTGCCGCCGTACTGTCGTTCTCCTGCTCGCGAAACCGAGCGTCCGAACTCTGTCACCAGAACCGGCTTTCCGCCAGCGTTCCGTTCGGCCACGTACCGATTCGTGTTGGCATAGCCGTGGGAGAAGTTGGACCCCTCGGTGACGTAGTCGTAGGTGTTGTGGCCGTAAACGTCGAACAGGTTCAGATCCAGCCAGCCGGTAATGGCCGTGTTCCCCGAGATCGTGACGGGAACGCCCGGATCTTCCTGGTGGATCAGGTCGCGGACCTTGACCCACAGGTCCCGGGTCGCCTGCGCTCCCACTTTGCGGATGTGCGCCGGCATGGGCTCATTCATGATCAGGTAGGTGATCACGCAATCGTACTTCTTTGTATAGGCCAGGGTACTCTTGACCTGTTCGAGGTCGGCTGCAACCACCTTGGGGTCCGCGAAGTCCTCGTCCGGCTTGACCCAGATGCCGAACACGATCTTCAGGCCGGAGTCCTGAACCAGTTTGAGTTCTTCCTCGGGCATGGCCGCCCAGGTGCGGATGCCGTTGAACCCGGCGGCCTTGATGTTCTTCAGGTCCTGGCGGATCTCGGGCAGATTGGAGACATGCGGCTTTTGCGGGTCCTCGCCGGGGCGTGCGCCGGGCTCGTAGCCGATGGCGTTCACGAAGACCTTGCGGCCATCGATCACATACCAGCCGTCCTTGATTTCGATCTTCGATTTGTGGGCCGGTGCGGCCAGCGCTGTCATGGAGCAGGCAACCAAAGCGAGCGACATACAGAGATTCAGATAGACTTTCACGACCAGACCTTTTCCGCCCCGTTCGAGGGCGCCTTGAATGACAACCAAACTCAGCAACGATAAATGACCCGAGTGCCCTTCGGCGCGGTTACAGTCCCAGCACCGCGCGCTGCGCCGCAAAGATCTCCTTAAGCCCGACCTCGGCCAAATCCACGAGCCCGTTCAACTGCGCGCGGGAGAATGACCCCTTCTCCGCGGTGGCCTGGGTTTCGATCAGGCCGCCATCGGCGGTCATCACGACATTCATGTCCACCTCGGCAGCCGAATCCTCCTCGTAGCACAGATCGAGGAGTTGCATTCCGCTCACGATGCCAACCGAGGTCGCCGCCACCATCTGCTTCAACGGCGATTTCTTCAGCGTTCCGGCCTCAACGAGCGCGTTCAGAGCCAGGGCCAGAGCCACCGAGGCGCCGGTGATGGCCGCGGTCCGCGTGCCGCCGTCGGCCTGGATCACGTCGCAGTCCAGGATCACCGTGCGCTCGCCCAAAGCCTGCATGTCCACGACGGAGCGCAAGCTGCGGCCGATCAGGCGCTGAATCTCGTGGGTGCGTCCGCCGATCTTGCCCCGCTCGCTCTCGCGCGGGGTGCGGGTCACCGTGGAGCGGGGCAGCATGGAATACTCCGCCGTCACCCATCCCCGTCCTGAATTGCGCAGCCAGCCGGGCACGCCTTGCTCTATGGTGGCGTTAGCCAGCACCCGGGTGTTGCCCACGGAGATGAGGACCGAGCCCTCGGCGGTCTGCACGAAGCCGGGAATCATGGAAAGTGGGCGGAGCTGGGCGGCGTTTCTGCCCCCGGGACGGAAGAAAGGTTGCTGAGCGTTCATAGAGGGATTGTACGGGAGCAGGGGAAGGGGGAGCCGGTGCCGTGGCGGGAAGAACCGGTTCCAGGATGGGAAAACGGGATTCCCGGGACCCAAAACAGGAATGGACACGGAACCCGATGAAACCATTGGAGTTATTGATTTCATTGGTTCCGACGTGTTCCGTTTCGGAACAGATTGAACGATAGGAGCTCCGATTCGTTGTCCAGGATTTGGACAGTAAGCCCTTCCTTTAGCAGGACTTAGCAAAAGTGTTCAAGTTTGGCACGCTACGTGTAATAGAAAGAGACAAAGAGCAGGGTCAGGGCATGGAACGGGAAGGACCGAACAGGAACCGGAGAAGTACCAAAAAGGCCCGGAGAAAGCCCAAAAAGGATCGGGAGCAGGGAAACAGCGATCCGGGGCGATGACGGATTTGGGAAACGCGGCAAGATTAAGACAGGCCGAGCAGACGGGAACCGAAGAGGGAGCGAACCATGGAACGGATGGATCAGTTGGCGGGAATGGACGGAGCCAAACGGAGGCGGGTAGAGGCAGTGGTAGAGACGCTGGCCACGATGCGGTCTCCGGCTGAGAACCTGGCCGAAGTGGCGCACGATGCACGGAACATGGTCACGGCGCTGGGCCTTTACTGCGATCTTCTGGAAGAGCCGGGGGTGCTGACGGCGCCCTTCGCCCACTACGGGAACGAACTGCGGTTGGTAGCCGCCGCCAGCCGCCGGCTGGTAGAGAAGCTGGTTGCCCTCGACAGCCGCCCGGGTGCGATCGCGGCATCGGGCACCGAGAGCTTCCCCGAGTTGAACAAGCTGGCCGCCGACGCCGTTGCCGGGCTGCGGAAACCGCAGTCCCATCGCTGGGATCTGCTGCCCGCCGAGCCCATCGACAACCTGGCCGCGGAACTGCTGGCCAACAAGAATTTGCTGGCGGCCCTGGCCGGCCCATCCATCGCCCTGACAGTCGATGTCGAGGGCGGCGCGCTGCCGGTCAAGCTGACCGGAGAAGATCTCACCCGGCTGCTGGTGAACCTGGTGAAGAACGCCACCGAGGCGCTGCCCACAGGGGGCCGCATCGCCCTCGGCCTGCATGAATTTCACGCCGGAAACGGCGCTGCACCGTGGCTGGTTCTTACTGTAGACGATAACGGCCCCGGCATTCCCCGCAAGGCGCTGGACAAGATCTTCGAGTCCGGCTATACCACCCGCGCCAGCAGCGCACAACAGAACGGCGGTTGGCCCGCCTCGCATCGTGGGCTGGGCCTTTCCATTACCCGTTCGGTCATCGAAACCGCGGGCGGCCGCATCCACGCCGTCAACCGGACCCCGGCAGGAGCCCGCTTCGAAATCGAACTGCCCGTCCGGAGCCGCTGACCATGGGCCTTCCGGGACAGCCAAAACGAGAATCAGACGAAACCAATTACCAAAGTACGCATGAGGCGAATACAATGCTCGAGACAGCACTCAACACAACCAGGGCCATGGAATATATCCCTCAAATCGCGGAGCCAACGGTGCGGCTGCACCTGCTGGTCGTAGACGTAGACCCCGCTGTGCGGTCGGCCTGTGCCGAAATCGCCGCCAGCCTGGGTTATGCTGTGGACGCCACGGCCGACATGAACCACGCGCGCAGCCTTCTGCGCGGCCGTGCGGCCGACATCGTGCTGGTCAATCTGCCTTACGGCAGCAGCCAGGGCCTGGAGATGGTCTCCGAGGTCAAGCTGCTTTACCCGCAAACCGCGGTCATCGCCATGACTGCCTCGGGCTCGGTGAATGCGGCAGTCGAAGCCATGCGCTGCGGCGCCTGCGACTACCTGACCAAGCCATTCGCCATGGACGAGCTGTCGACGGTCCTTGACCGCGCCGCGGCCAGCTTCCACACCGATGCCAACAGCCGCCAGTTGCGCGAACGGCTGCGCCTCTCCCAGGGCCTGGGCGCCATGATCGGCCGCTCCGGCGAGATGGAGAAGCTCTATCGCATCCTTTCCAAGGTTGCCCAGAGCTCGCACCCGGTGCTGGTGCTGGGCGAAAGCGGAACCGGCAAGGAACTGGTGGCCCGCACCATCCACGCCTACGGCCCCAACTCGCAGAAGCCGTTCCTGCCCGTGGACTGCGGCTCATTGGTTCCCACACTGATCGAGAGCGAGCTGTTCGGCTACGTCAAGGGCGCCTTCACCGGGGCCAACCGCTCCAAGGACGGCCTGCTGGTCTCGGCCGAGGGGGGAACGGTCTTCCTGGACGAAATCGGCGAGCTGACGCTGGATCTGCAGGCCAAGCTGTTGCGCGCACTTCAGGAAAAGGAAGTGCGGCCGGTGGGCGCCACCCACCGCATTCCCATCAAGGCCCGCATCGTGGCCGCCACCAACCGCGACTTGGCCGCGATGGTCGAAAAGGGGACCTTCCGCAAGGATCTCTACTACCGCCTGAACGTGGTCAACCTGCGTTTGCCGTCGCTGCGCGACCGCCGCGAAGACATCCCGCTGTTGGCAGCGCATTTCCTTGACCGCATCAGCCGCGAGCACGGCGTCAAGTTCACGCTGAGCGACGAGGCCCTGCGGACCATGATGCGCCACGACTGGCCGGGCAACGTGCGGGAACTGGAGAACTCGGTCGAGCGTGCCTGCGCTCTCTCGTCGGGTCCCATCCTGCACCTGGGCGACCTGCCCACGCAACTGCAGCAGCAAGGTCTGGAAGCGCGGCGCACCGCCGCGATCGCCCCCGAAGCAGTCCGCGAGGGAGCATCTCCTGAAGTGACGACTCTGGCCGATCTGGAGCGCCAGGCCATTCTGGGAGCCATTCGGACGCTCAACGGCGACAAGCTGCAAGCCGCCAAGCTGCTGGGCATCGGTAAGACCACGCTCTACCGCAAGCTGAAAGAGTACGGCATCGCCGACCCGCTCGGGGAAGATTAACCATCCCCGGGCCGGGTCCGGAACGAAACGCGCCAAACGTGCAAGAAAGAAAGCCATCGGTCCCCCGGGGAGGTCAGTCTGCGGGGGACGAAACAACCAGCCCAGGCGTAAGTCTGCGGGGCGTGCTTGAAGGAGTCGGAAAATGAGCATTTTGATTGTCACTGGAATCGAAGGCGCCCGCAATTGCGCCGCTGTGGTGGGAACGCAACTGGGCATGGAAGTGGAAGTTGCCGAAGGGCGCAAGGCCGCACTGGCCGCGCTGCGCCGCCGCGAGTTTTCCGCGATCGTGGTGGACGACACCATGGCCGAATGCGATCCGGCGGCAGCCGAGGCCATCTGGGAGCGTGCCGGACTGGCGATTCCCCTGCAGATCAACTTTGCCGTTTCCGGCGCAGCGCGGCTGATTCGCGAAATTCGCGCCGCCCTGCATCGCCGCGAGCGGGAACAGACGCTGGCCCGTCGTGCGGCCACGGCGGCCATCGAGAACGAGCTGAAGACCACCGTTGCGGGCCTGCTGCTGCACTCGCAGCTGGCGCTCAACGGCAGCGAGGTCTCTTCGCCTCTGGCCGAGAAACTTCGGGTCGTGGCCGAGTTGGCCGGCAGTTTGCGCCAGCAGCTGAACGTGCAGTCCCAGAATCGCGGCGACACCGCCGCCTAACCCCACCTGCGGTGGGGCAAGCTGCCTTCGGCTTGACTGCCCGAGCACGTGCGCTCCGACCGGCCACCTGCGGTGGGGCCAGCTGCCTTCGGCGTGACTGCCCGAGCACGTGCGCTGCGACCGGCCACCTGCGGTGGGGCAAGCTGCCTTCGGCTTGACTGCCCGAGCACATGCGCTGCGACCGGCCACCTGCGGTGGGGCCAGCTGCCTTCGGCTTGACTGCCCGAGCACGT
>CAZLMY010000027.1:32160-45364 GCA_964560845.1 uncultured Occallatibacter sp.
GCCCGAGCACGTGCGCTCCGACCGGCCACCTGCGGTGGGGCCAGCTGCCTTCGGCTTGACTGCCCGAGCACGTGCGCTCCGACCGGCCACCTGCGGTGGGGCCAGCTGCCTTCGGCTTGACTGCCCGAGCACGTGCGCTGCGACCGGCCACTTGCGGTGGGGCCAGCTGCGCCTGCGGCGCCATTCGTGCCGGGTTGCGGCTCCTGGCCCACGAGAGTTTTGCGCCGGGATGGTGAAGGTTTGCATCCGCCCGCCTATGTTGCCGGGTGGATCGAAGAGTTCATTGCGTTGCACGCGCATCGCCGGGGCCTGCTCGCCCCGGCGTTCTTTTTACCTTGCCGCTCATCCAAATCCGGGAGGAGCGGAAATCGGCTCGATTCGACCGCCTCGGCTCGATCGGCTGCCTTACCTTGCCCTCAGGTCAGGAGAATGCCGCCGCCACAAAAGGCCGGGTAGTCACGCCGAAGGCAGTTGGCCCCACCGCAGGTGGCGCAGGTGAGAGCAGCTGGTGGGTTAAGCTGGAAAGAACATGAAAGATTCAGCTGTCCTTTTGATTGACTGCCCGGACCGCAAGGGCCTGGTGGCCCGCGTCTCCGGCTTGCTTTACGAACGGGGCGCAAACATTCTGCACGCCGACCAGCATCAGGATCACGGCCTGGGTCTGTTCTTCATGCGCGTCGAATGGGGCCTCAACGGGTTCGACGGCACCGAATCTTCCCAGACCGGACAAGATTCCGCCGGAGAGCACGAAGCTTTCGACATGGACGGTTTTGTCGCGGCATTCACGCCCTTGGCTGCGGAACTGGACATGCGCTGGAAGCTCACTGTCAGCGCCCAACGACCCAAAGTGGCACTGTTCTGTTCTCAATACCTGCACTGCATGGCCGATCTGCTGCACCGCTGGCGCACCGGGGAGTTGCCCTGCGAGATTCCCGTCATCGTCTCCAACCACCGGGCTGTCGAGAACCTGGCCGGCTTCTACAACATTCCCTTCGAGCACGTACCGGTGACTGCGGCCACGCGGGCCGAGGCCGAGGCGCGACAGGTGGAGATTCTTCAGTCCAAAGGCATTGAACTGGTGGTGCTGGCGCGTTACATGCAGATTCTTTCGCCTGAATTTGTCAGCCACTATCCGGCTGCGATCATCAACGTGCACCACTCGTTTTTGCCTGCGTTTACCGGAGCCAAGCCGTACCACGCCGCACACCAGCGGGGGGTGAAGCTGATCGGAGCGACAAGCCACTACGTGACCGATCTGCTGGACGACGGGCCGATTATCGAGCAGGACGTGGCGCGCATCTCGCATCGCGACCAGGTGGAGGACCTTGTGGCTCGGGGCCGCGATCTGGAGCGGATTGTCCTGTCGCGCGCGGTGCGCTGGCATCTGGACCGCCGCATTCTGTGTTACGGCAACAAGACGGTGGTCTTCGACTAGGAATCCGCCGACGCCTGCCTTAGGCAGGGTTTTCCGGCGTTTTCCTGGAACCTCTGGCGAGGCGGGCGAGGACAGCCAGTTCGCGCAAAACCTGTTTGAGCGGGCGAGCCGGGGTACCCCAAAGCACGGTGCCCGGCTTGAGGCCCTGGTTGGTGACTGTTTTGCCGCTGAGCACGCCTGCCTGGCCGCCCAGAATCACGCCGGGGCCGATGTGGGCGTGGTCGCCGATGCCCACCTGGCCGGCGATGACCGCGCCGTTGCCCACCGTGCAGGAGCCGGAAATGCCGGTCAGCGCTACCACAATCACGTCTTCGCCGATGTGGCAGTTGTGGCCGATGTGCACCAGGTTATCGATCTTGGTGCCGCGCCCAATGCGGGTCTGGCGCAACGCGCCGCGGTCGATGGTGGAGTTGGCGCCGATCTCGACGTCGTCCTCGATCGTCAATTCGCCCTGCTGGGGAAACTGGGTGTAAGCGCCGGTGGCGGGGTCGCGGACGTAGCCGAAGCCGTCCGCGCCCAGAACCGCGCCGGCATGAACCACGACCCGATTGCCCAGAGAGGTGCCCCGGTAAAGCGTGGCGCGGGGATAGATATGGCAGGACTCACCGATAGTGACGTATGGGCCAATGACCGCACCGGCCTCGATGCGCGTGCCGGCGCCTACGCTGGCGCACTCCCCCACCACGACGCCGGCGCCGATGAAGACTGCTTCCCCTATCTCAACCAGGGCGCCGACGACCGCGGTTGGGTGCACACCCGGGAGCGGGGGATCCAGCCTGAGGAGTTTGGCCGCGCGGGCAAACCAGAGACGCGGTTGTTCGGTCTCCACGATGCCGATGGCCGGATGCTGGCCGTAGAGGGCTTCCTGGCCCTTTTTGAGGACCACGGCGGCGGCAGCCCCTGCGAGGGCCTCAGCCGCCGAGCCTGGGTCTTCGGCAAAGACCAGGTCGAGTCCGTTGGCCGTCTTGGAAGCCTGCACACCGGCCACCATGATCTCGGGGCTTCCCTGCACCAGATTGCCGCCCAGCAGTTCGACCAGTTCGCCCAGCGTCATGCGTTCTCCTTATGGTGATACAGGGGTTAGGGATTAGGGGTTAGGGATTAGCAATTGACTCGTGGCTTCAGTAGAGGCCAGGCTCTCCGGCGGGACGAGTCTTCCAGCGGCGGTGAATCCAGAGCCACTGGTCAGGATAGCGCCGAATCCAGCTTTCGATGGTCTCGGTGCATTGAGCGGTTGCGGCCAGGATGTCGGCTTGGATGTCGCCGGACCGTGTGAGGTCCAGCTCGGGGCCGAAGTGCAACACGTATTGCCGCTCCGAGGGTTCCCAAAGCACGAACCCGGGAAGCACCGCCGCGCCGGTCTTGAGAGCCACGTGGGCCAGGCCGGAGGCGGTGCAGGCCTCGACGCCGAAGAAGGGTACAAACACGCCCTGGGGCGGGGTCATGTTCGTGTCCATAAGGATGCCGACAGTCTGGCCGGCGCGCATGGCGGTCAGAAGGCCGCGGCCGAAGTCGTCCTTGTGGAGGACGCGGTTGCCGTGCATGCAGCGGATGCCGTTGACGAATTCGTCGAGGCGGCGGTTGTCGAGGCGGCGAATGACCATGCTCATGGGATGACCCATCAGCGAGTGGTAAAAACTGGACAGCTCCCACGCGCCCAGGTGGCCGGTAACCACAAGAACCCCTTTGCCGTGAGCCTGGGCGGCGAGATAGTTTTCCAGCCCCTCGGTGCGCAGCCAGCCGCGGGTGTTTTCGGCGGTGTAGCGGGGCATGCGGCAAAACTCCACCAGTTGCCAGCCGAGATGGCGGTAGACGCCACGCAGGATGCGCTGCCGCTCGGCGATGGACAGGCCGGGGAGCGCCATTTCGAGGTTGCGCAGGCCCACGCGGCGCAGGCGGCCGAGCAAGCGGTGGATTGTGAAGGCAAGGGCCCCCGCCAGCAGACGCGCCAAGGGCCGCGGCAGCAGTCCAAGGCTTCGGGCCACGGCCAGGACCAGCCAATATTCGAGATTCTTCCGCATCGTTGAGCGCAAGGATCAGTTTACAGTTTCAGACACGGAGTCCCGGCTATCTTGGATGGATTGCCGATGGCAGCCAGTGAGACTCGTCCGTGCTTCGGTCAGGAAAAGAGCCGTCCTCGCACGCGGTTCGTTCGTCTCAAGACTGACAGAGTCGTTGCGAGGAGGCATTCATCATGAAGGTCGGCTTTTTGGGACTGGGCAACATGGGCACATCGATGGTGCGGCGGTTGCTGGCGGCGGGCCACCAGGTCACGGTTTGGAACCGCACGCGGCAGCGCGCCGAGGCATTGGCCGAGGCGGGCGCCCGCATCGCAGACACACCGGCCGCCGCGGCATTCGAGTCCGATGCGGTGATGACCATGCTGTTCGACGATGCCGCGCACGAACAGGTGCTGTTCGGCGAAGAGGGTTTGCTGGACGCGCTCGCTCCCGGCACGCTGCACATCTCGCTCTCAACCGTCAGCGTGCCGTTGAGCGAGCGCCTCACCGCCGAACATGCGGCCAGAGGGCACCTTTTTGTGGCCGCGCCGGTTTTCGGCCGCCCCAACATTGCCGCCGAGGGCCGGTTGTGGATTGTGGTCGCCGGCGCGGAGGCCGCGGTGGCCGCAGCATGGCCGTTGCTGGAGCCGTTGTCGCGCGGCATCTCGGTGATCGGCACCGAGCCGCGCCAGGCGCACGCCCTCAAGTTGGGCGGCAACTTCCTCATCAGCGCCATGATTCACTCTCTCGGCGAAGGCTTTGTTTACGCAGAAGCGCAAGGGATCGATCCCGAGACGTTTCTCACCACGGTCAACAGCGCGCTGTTCCAATCGCCGTTTTACGCTGCCTATGGAAACGTGATGCTGCACCCGCCCCAGCAACCGGGCGCGACGATCGACCTGGGTGCGAAAGACCTGCGCCTGCTGCGCGAAGCTGCAGGGGATCGAAACTGCACGCTCAGCCTGGCCGACAATCTGGCCGAGATTTTCGCCCAGGCCCAACAGGCCGGACTAGGTGGCGAGGATTGGGCCGTGGGCCAATACCGCATGGCGCAGCGGCGCCAGTAACTCGCCCGCTAGAGCGATTCCAGAATAGGCGCGCCCTATCTTGCATCGTGCAGGGTCGCCGCTCCTTGGGGTCGCGTCGACTTGAACGCTGCGGTTCCTGGGTACAGTCATTCTGGAATCGCTATGGTTGCCGACCTCCAACCCCAGCGGAGCCGGAGCCCAAAAGAGCTGGATCGGGGCCCAAGAGTGCCGGTTTCCGCGCCAAAACCACCTACTCAACCCGTGTAAGTCCTTTATTTTCAATAGGCATATTTGGCAATTTTCTGCGTAACATGCTTCTTATCTGCTAGATAGGCCGAAACTTGGGGAGGGGGAGGATAGGGGAGGTTGCAACTTCATCCCAGAATGCGGGGCCCTTCGGCCCCAAATCGCTCACAATGAGCCATCGATATCTCTATTGTGCGCCAATTGTAGTTAATTCCCTGCAAGGGATGGAGATTGGGGTTGCCTTTTTTGTAAGGGGAACGGGGAATACCCAGGCCTTGGGCATGGCGCATGGCGCAAAAATGCAGAATGCAAGTGGAGCGGTTCCAGCCCCTAGAATGGAAACCATGAAACTGAACGGAAAACTCGTTTTCATCACCGGCGCCAGCGCCGGAATTGGCGCCGCTACGGCGATGGCGTTCGCGGCCGAGGGCGCACGCCTGCTGCTGGCTGCGCGGCGCTCAGACAAATTGGCCGAGGTGGCTGCCCAGGCATTGGAGCGGGGCGCGGCTGCCGTCCACTGCATGGAGCTCGACGTGCGCGACCGGAGCGCCGTGCAGCGGGCCATCGAAACCTTGCCCGCAGAGTGGGCTGAAATTGAAATTCTGATCAATAATGCTGGCCTCAGCCGTGGACTCGACAAGCTCTATGCGGGCAAGATCGACGACTGGGAAGAGATGATCGACACCAATGTGAAGGGGCTGTTGTATGTCACGCGCGCGGTGGTCCCGGGCATGGTGGCGCGGGGCTGCGGTCACGTGGTCAGCCTGGGCTCAACCGCCGGCGAACTCACTTACCCCAACGGAGCGGTCTACTGCGCAAGCAAGGCGGCAGAACGAGCCATCAACGACGGACTGCGTCAAGATCTGCTGGGAACGCCGGTGCGGGTAACGAGCATCGACCCGGGCATGGTGGAAACCGACTTCAGCCTGGTGCGATTCCATGGCGACGAGGAGCGGGCAGCCAAGGTCTACAAGGGGATTACACCGCTGACGCCGGAAGATGTGGCCGAATCCATTGTGTGGGCGGTGTGCCGGCCTGCGCATGTGAATATCGCAAGAGTCGTGCTGACCTCGGTCGACCAGGCCAACTCCCTGCTGTTTCACCGCGAGTTATAGGGACCGGGTTTGCCGGGGTGAGAGCCCCGGCCTTGCGGCACCGACTGAATGTTTCACTTACAAATCCCTTTGGGGGGAGTTTAGCCCATGGCCTCGATCTGGGATTCGATCTGGGTCAGTGCGGCCTCCAGGGCAGTGCGCCGCGCGGGATTGGAAGTCCGCTGAGAAAGTATATTTTCCCTCTGCAGTTTAAGGGCCTGGATCTGGCGTTCCCGTTCTGTACGGATCTTGTCCAACGCACGTTTGGCGTCTTCACTCACAAAGCCGACGCCTCGATCCACACCCGATTGCTCTAAGCTATTCGTCATCTGCTCCTCCACCGATTTACTTTCCCAACCACGAGCCATATCTTCATTCTACGGGGCAATCGTCCAGTTCGGTCCCGCGAAATGAACATCGTCCCTGATCAAGCCTGGAGGAAGGCCCATGAAAGCCTGGCAAATTTCGTCGTTTGGTATTGATTCTTTAGAGTTTGTGGACAGAATTACCCCTCCGCCCGCCCCTGGCGAAGTGCTGATTCGGGTGCGTGCGATTTCTTTCAATTATCGCGATCTGCTCATGGTCAAAGGAATTTACAACCCCAAATTGCAGTTGCCCCGCATTCCCTGCTCCGACGGCGCCGGCGAGGTGGCCGCAGTGGGCGACGGCGTGACGGCCTGGAAGCCCGGAGACCGGGTGGCCGGCATCTTCATGCAGAATTGGCTCGACGGCCCGCTAACCCCAGCCAAGGCCAAGGGCGCGCTTGGCGGCGATATCGACGGCATGTTGGCCGACTACGTGATTCTGAAGGAGACTGGCATCGTGGCCATTCCGGAACACCTCAGCTTCCAGGAGGCAGCCACGCTGCCCTGCGCCGCGGTTACGGCCTGGAACGCCCTGGCGGCCGGCAACCTGAAACCCGGCTCCACGGTGCTGATTCAGGGAACGGGAGGCGTTTCCACCTTTGCGCTGCAACTCGCCCGGCTGCGCGGAGCGCGGGTCCTGGGCATCTCCGGCAATCAGGAGAAGCTGGAGCGGGCCTGCACCCTTGGCTTGGACGGCGCCCTGAACTACACGGAAAACCCCGCCTGGGATCGCTGGGTTCTGGACGAAACCGGAGGCGAGGGAGCCGATCTGGTGATCGAGGTGGGCGGATCCGGCACCTTGCCCCGGTCTCTGCGCGCGGTGCGGATGGGCGGCGTGATTGCCCAGGTGGGTGTGCTGACCGGCGTGGCGGACCCAGTGCCGATTCAAACCATGTTGCACAAGCAGATTCACATCCAGGGCATCTACGTCGGTTCGCGCAAGGACTTTCTGGACTTGAACAAGGCGCTGGCGCTCACGCTGCTGCGCCCGGTGGGCGAGAACTTCCCCTGGACCCACGCCCGCGAGGCGCTGGCAAGGATGGAAGAGGCTTCGCACTTCGGCAAGCTGGTGCTCACGATCGGTTGAAGAGCGGCCGCAGGCGCGCATCCAGAAGCGCGCCTGCGGCTATCGCCACAGCGTAAGCCAGAAGGTCCCACACGGAAAAGTAGCGCCCCAGCAAGAGGATGCCGGGAAGCGTGCGGCGGAAGGCGTCGACGCTGGGCGGGTTATAGAGCTTGAAACATTCGACCGCCGTGGCCAGGGCGGCCGCGAGGGCGGTGGCGGCGGGGATCCGAGCTCTTGGAAGAAGAGCCGAAACCAGCCAGTAGATTGTGAGGGCCCACAAGGCCGATCCGCCGTATTTGACGACGAATGGCGGCAGGCCGAAGTGGGCGAAACGGATCGCCAGACCAGCGAGGATGGTCCCGAACAAGAGTGCCAGCGACAGGAGAATTGGGCGTGGAAGCATTCTCTGGGAGGCTACCACGGAGCCGTGGTTTCCCAGGTCCCAAAATCGGGACCTGGGGCACCCAGGTTTTGGGAACGCCCCTCCCTGGCACCCGGCTAATCCATCCGCAGGGCTTGCATGGGGTCGAGGTGGGAGGCACGCCAGGCGGGAACCAGGCAGGCCAACGCGGCTACCAGCAGCAGGACACCGCTGACTGCGGCAAATACCGAGGGGTCAAGCGGCTTGGTTGCGTAGAGCATGGTGCTAATGAGTCGCACTGCGCCTACGCTGGCGACCAGTCCCAGGCACAAGCCAAACAGCGCCGGGCGCAGGCCGTCGAGCAGGACCTTGCGCAACACCTGTTCGCGGCGCGCGCCCAGGGCAATGCGGATGCCGATTTCTCCGGCCCGCTGCGCGACGATGTAGGACAGCACGCCGAACAGCCCCACCCCTGCCAGCACCAGCGACAGCACCGCGAAGCCAAGCAGCAGCGTGGCGTTGAAGCTGGTATCGACGGTGGACTTGCCCAGAAGCTGATCCATGGTGAGCACGTCGGAGACGGGCAGGTCGCGGTCAAGCGAGGCCACCACGCGCTGCACCGGGAGGGCCAGCGGCGTCACATCCCGGCTAGAGCGGATCACCAGGGTTCCATTGTTCAGGACCCCGGCAAAGAGCGGGAAGTATTGCATCGGGCGGGGCTCCTCCGAAGCCTGATAGCGGGTATCGCCCACCACACCCACGATGGTCAGAGGATGGCCCATGACGCGGAGATGCTTGCCCAACGGGTCTTCGCCTGGGAAATATTGCTCGACGAAGGACTTGCTGATCACGACTTCGTCGGCGAGCTTGAGGCGTTTGCCGGGGTCGAAGCTGTGGCCGCGCAGCAGCGGAATGCCCATGGCCGCGAAGTAGCCCGGATCGGCAAAACGCGCGATGGCGAATTGGGCCTGCCCCTGCGGCAACGGAGGATGCTCGGGAATTTCGAAGTTGACATCGCCCCAATAGCCTTGTCCGGGGACTGCCTGCACGAAACCCGCCGCTGTGACTCCGGGCAGCGTGCGCACCCGTTCCAGCAGCGAGGCGAAAAAGTTCACCTGCTGTGCGGGATCGCTGTATTTGCCTCCGAACAGTCCAATGCGCATGGTCAGCACATTTTTGGTGATGCAGCCCATCTCGGACGAGCGCAGCTGCGCGTAGCTCTTGAGCAATAATCCGGCGCTGATCAGCAGCACCACTGTAAGCCCCATCTCGGCAGCCAGCAGCGTCATGCGCAGGCGGGCGCGGCCGTGACCTGCGCTGGAGCCGCGGGACGACTCTTGTAGCGCCGAGAGAAGCTGCGTGTCTTTGCTGCCCAGCGACGAAATGAGGCCGGCGAACATGGCGCAAAGCACCACCAGGCCCGCGGTAAACGCAGCCACGACCCAGTCGATGTGAATGGCCTCGACCCGGCTGAGGTCCTGGCGGGTGTGCACCAGCCAACGCACCGCGCCATAGGCCAGCACCAGCCCGGCCGCCCCTCCGGCGGCAGAAAGCAGAAGGCTTTCCATCAATCGCTCGCGCAGCAGGCGCCAGCGGCCCCCGCCCATGGCAGCGCGAATAGCCAGCTCCTTGCGCCGGGCCGCGGCACGCGCCACCAGCAGATTGGCTACGTTGAGGCAGGCAATCAGCAACACGCAGCAGGTTGCCGCCAGCAGGACGTAGAGCGGGCGGGACAGATCGCCGACCATGCTTTCGAGTAGCGGCTGGATATTTGCGGCCGCGCTGATCAGCGGGTTATCGAGATGCTCGTCGTGGACGCGCCGGGTGATCACGGACAGGTCGGCAAGCCCTTGCTGCTGGCTCACGCCGGGCTTCAAACGCCCAAAGACCTGGAACACGTGGTTGCCCAGTTGCCCCATCCAGGTTGCAGGCTTGTCGTGGTAAACCGGCGTCCACAGTTGAATGGAGGTATCGGGGAAAGCAAACCACTCGGGCAGAATGCCAATCACGGTGTAGCTCTGCCCATTCAGGTGAATCGTCTGGTTCAGAATCGCCTTGTCGCCGCCGAATCGGCGCTGCCACAGGCTCCAACTCAGCAGAGCGGCGCCGTTGGCGGAGTGCTGGTCGTCGTCTGCGGTGAAGTTGCGGCCCAGAGCCGGCTGCACACCCAGCGTGGGCAGCAGATTCCAGGTGCAGCTTGCGCCGTGGAGCTTCTCGGGAAGCTGTCCTCCGGCTGCGGAGAGGTTGTATTCGTCCTGGCTCACCAGCGCCAGGCTGGTGAAGCTGCGGTTCTGCTTCTGCCACTCCGCAAACACCCCGCCGGCCACCGCGTTGAAGGCAAACTCGCCGTCGTTGCTGTGCTCGAACAGCGCCACCAACCGGTCGGGTTCGTTGAAGGGCAGAGGCTTCAAAAGGACGCTGTGGACCACGGTAAACAAGGCCACGTTTGCGCCAATGCCCAGAGCCATCACCAGGATGGCAATGGCGGTGAACCCCGGCGTCCGCAGCAAGGTGCGCATGCCGATGCGGATGTCGCGGAGCAGCAATTCGAGCCAGTTCCAGCTCCAGGTGGCGCGCGCCTGCTCGCGCAACAGGGCCGGGTTGCCGAAATCCCTGAGCGCCTTGCAGCGAGCCTCTTCGGGGCTCATGCCGGCGGCCACGTATTCGGCGGTCTGCTGTTCCAGGTGAAAGAGCATCTCTTCATCCAGCCGCTCGCCCGCTCTTGCGCGCCGCACAAGCATCTGCACCCGCATCCGTAACTTTGCCAGTCCCCGCATCGCTTCCTCCTTGCTCGAAAGCCCTGTTCCCCGATCCCTGTTCCCTGTCTTTTCACCCTTCGTTCATCACCAGGCCAATGGCTGCCGAGAGGCGATTCCAGTTGGCGGTTTCCTTGTCCAACTGCGCGCGGCCGTCGTCGGTGAGCGCGTAGAACTTGGCTTGGCGGCCGGTTTCGCTTTCGGCCCACTTGGCCTGGATCCAGCCCTGCTGCTCCAGGCGGTGGAGGGCGGGATAAAGCGAGCCCTGCTGCACCTGCAGGACCTCGCCCGAGATCTGTTGGATGCGCTTGGCGATGGCCCAGCCGTGCTTGTCACCCAGCGACACGGTCTTCAAGATCAGCAGATCGAGTGTGCCTTGCACGAGATCGTTTGGTTTGCCCATGCCTAGATTATCTACACAACTCGTTGTAGACCGTCAAGGTATCGTTGGAGTTTTTTTGAGGGATGCCGTTCCGTACCGCCGCCCCGAAGCTTTGTCATCCTGAGCCGCAGCGAAGGATCTGCGGTTGTTTCGGGCGATTCAACGGTAGGGCCGACGCAGCCCTGAATTGTCGGCTTGGAGAGAATCTGAAATGCCTCCAGACGCCGCGCGTGCTTTCAAATCTGGATCGTGTTTGGATAGCCGACAATGCTGTCGGAACGATTCTGGACCCTTGGGACGAATCAGGGAAACGAGACCAGTCATGGTGGCCCGCTTCCGGCCCGTTGAGGGCAGCGGTCTCCCAGGTGCCCAAAAGCGAGACACCTGGGGGCACCCAGGCTTTTGGCGTGTGACAGGATCCCAGGACCCGGCCCGCCCGCCGTGGGCTTCATCCTTTCCAAATTGGGAACGGTTCCGATTCCGAATTGGGAATTTAACGTTTTCCCGGCTTTTCATCTGCTTTCCCATGTTCGAGTCGTATGGTGAAAGAACCGTCGCAGTCCGCGGGAGACCTCTGCCTGCGCGAGAAAAACGAGGTACACCATGCCCGATAGCACCTTTCCGAAAGCTTCCCAAGCGGCATCGATCCAGGACCCCAAGACGGCCATGACTGCCGATGCCCTGGCAAAGTCTTTCCTTAAAAATCTGGTCTTTGTGCAGGGCCGGTCGATGGAACGGGCTACCGGCAACGATCGCTACATGGCGCTGGCGCATGCGGTGAGAGACCGTCTGGTGGAGCGCTGGATTTCGACGGTCAAGAACTACCAGGCGCAGGATGTGCGGGTGGTCTGCTATCTTTCGGCCGAGTTTCTGACCGGGCCGCACTTGGCCAACAACCTGATCAACCTGGGCATTTACGACGAGGCGGAGCAGGCCATGCGGCAACTGGGCCTGGACCTGAACACGCTGATCGAGCAGGAAGAAGAACCGGGCCTGGGCAACGGCGGATTGGGCCGTCTGGCGTCCTGCTTCATGGATTCGCTGGCTACGCTGGACGTGCCAGCCATCGGCTACGGCATTCGCTACGAGTACGGCATCTTCGACCAGCAAATTCGCGACGGCTGGCAGGTGGAGACTACCGACAAGTGGCTGCGCCTGGGCAATCCCTGGGCACTGGAACGGCCCGAAGACGCCTTTGAAGTGAAGATGGGCGGGCGCACGGAAAAGCGCACCGACGCCAACGGCCGCTTGCGGGTACTGTGGATTCCACAACGGACCATTCGCGGCGTGCCGCACGATACCCCGATTCTGGGCTACAAGACCAACACCGCCAACACCATGCGTCTGTGGTCGGCGCAGGCGGTGGAGAGCTTCGACTTCGGCACCTTCAACACCGGCGATTTTTTCGGCGCGGTGGCCGACAAGGTGGCTTCGGAGAACATCTCCAAGATTCTTTACCCTAACGACGACCGCTTTGAAGGCAAGCAGTTGCGGCTGGCGCAGCAGTTCTTCTTCGTCTCCTGCAGCTTGCAGCACATTTTGAAGATTCAGATATCGCGCACTCGCCCGCTGACCGAACTGCACCGCAACTTCGCCATCCAGATGAACGATACGCATCCCGCCATCTCGGTGGCCGAGTTGATGCGCCTGCTGATCGACGAGCATTCCATGGAATGGGAGACGGCCTGGCAGGTGACGCAGGCGACCCTCAGCTACACCAATCACACCCTGATGCCGGAGGCGCTGGAGCGCTGGCCGCGCGGGCTGTTCGGGCAGTTGCTGCCGCGCCATCTGGAGATTGTGGACGAGATCAACCGCCGCCATCTGGAGAATGTCCGGCTGAAGTTCCCCAACGACAGCGAGCGGGAACAGCGGCTGTCGCTGATCGACGAAAGCGGCGAGAAATACGTGCGCATGGCGCACCTGGCGTCGCTGGGCAGCCACGCCATCAACGGCGTGGCCGCGCTGCACACCGAGTTGCTGAAGACCAATGTGCTGAAGGACTTCTACGAGCTGACGCCGGAGAAGTTCTCCAACAAAACCAATGGTGTGACGCCCCGCCGCTGGATGGTTCTGGCCAATCCCGGATTGACGCAGTTGCTGACCGGGCGGCTGGGGGCGGGCTGGGTTCACGACCTGGAGAAGCTGCGCCGCCTTGAGCCGATGGCCAACGACACCGACCTGCACGGGGAATGGCGGCTGGTGAAAACCCTGAACAAGACGCAGCTCTCCGAATTCATTCACAACCGGCTGGGCATTGTGACCGACCCGTCGTCGATGTTCGATGTGCTGGTGAAGCGACTGCACGAGTACAAGCGCCAACATCTGCAAGTGCTGCACATCGTCACGCTGCTGAAGCGCATCCAGCGCGACCCCAGCGCCGACGTGGTTCCCCGCACCTTCATCTTCGGGGGCAAGGCCGCGCCCGGCTATCGCATGGCCAAGCTGATCATCAAGCTGATTCACTCCGT
>CAZLMY010000028.1:0-44407 GCA_964560845.1 uncultured Occallatibacter sp.
GCGACCTGGGCGGCATCATCGTCATCGACTTCATCGACATGGACGAGCGCAAGAATCGCTTCAAGGTCATGGCGGCCTTGGAAGAAGCGCTCAAGAGCGATCGCGCCCCCACCAAGGTCCTGCAGTTCAACGACTTTGGTTTGGTCGCCATCACCCGCAAGCGCGTCAAGCAGTCTCTGGAACGCACCCTGTCGGTGCCTTGCCCCACCTGCCAGGCCACCGGCATGGTCAAGAGCCCCACCACGGTGTGCAACGAGATCTACACCGAGATGCGCAAGATGAAGAAGCACTTCGAAGGCGCCGATGTTCTGCTGCGTGTGAACCCGGAGACCGTCAAGGTGCTCAAGGCCAACAACGCCAGTTGGATGACGGAACTCGAGGAGCTGATCGGCAAAAACATCCTCATCAAGAGCGACGCCACCCTGCACCCGGAGCAGTTCGACATCCAGGGGTAGGCGGAGAAGCAGTGAAATAGTGAATGAGTGAAGAAGTGAACTTCAAAGGCCGGAGCGACTGCTCCGGCCTTTGGCGTTTCTGGCCCTTCCAAGAGCTGAGTTATCGTGCCGCCCTTCCATGGGTGCCCGACAGGTCTACACCGACGGGTTATCTGGTTTGGCCCAATTGCCCTCCATAATGCTCAAAAAACTCGGAACGCGAGCATATCGCTTGACCTCTCGCTCTTTAGTCTCGTCCCTCAACTTCACGAAAAGTGCACTGACCTTTGAAGGCAAAGCACACTCCGGCAGAACGAAGGGGTTCTCGACAAAATCGATCTTGTATTCGATGCTCTCCGCGTTTTCTGCTTCTGGCCGAAGAAACAAAACCGCACCGAGGCGTTTGTATGTATAGATGTCGTCGGGATCGTCGGGATCGTGATTTGGATTCAGAAACTCTCGCTCTAAATACTCGGCAAGTCCGGGGAAACATACTGCCGAGATCACACAATCGTCGACAACAACCGCAAGGTTTGGGCAGCTATCAGTGAGCTTATACAGTGCGTTTCGCCTCACCACGTCCATCGTAGTTTCCTGCGGAGCTACAGAACGGCCCTCGCAAATCCCAGGAAGGAATTTGTCTTGCCTGACCCGGTCGAAGAGCAGCTTCTTCTCCTTGGGAGAGAGCCGGTTCAATTCCCGGTTCCTGGGCACACGCTCCGCTCTCCAACTTGGCTGCTTAACTTCAACGAAGACAGCAGGCGAGTCGTCAAGGGACACGAGCATCTCTCCCTTATTTCCGCCTTCTCCGGCTGGCTCCCATCCAAGGATTCGAAAGCCAACCCTGGTGAGATGAAAAGCTGCTCTGGCTTCGGCGAGCTGCGCGTCGCGATGCTGCGGATTCTTGGCCTTCTGAATCAAAGAAAGGAATACCGAGAGACGGCTTTCCTGTTGCAGGAAAGTTAAGACCTGTTCAACATCATCGGCCCATACTTGGGCACCGGGAAAGCCATCAGCGCCCAGCCAGTTAGCGCCGGATAGAAGCTTCTGCGTGAGGCGACCGTGGTTGACTGTTGATGACCGGCCTGAGGCCAGCTCAACGGCTGTCTTACTTTGGGGCATGTTACCTCCTTCAATAGATAAGCACTATCTGTATCCACTCCTCCTTGGAGCCCGAGAGCGGACCATCTAAAGGGCAAGTTACAGAACCATTGTGCACCCAATCCACAAGCCCGGCAACGTCTTTACCGGATCGAATGATTCGGCACGCCCGCCTGCAAATCTCTCCAAACGCTGCTTGGTCGTGCAGGCCGGGGCCTTGGGCGAATGGCACCGCCGGCTCGTCCCGCCAGGAGTACACTGGTCGCGAAGGGAAGGTCCTATGGCGGCGACGGCTCAAATCTCTCTCGAACAGTATCTGCAGACTCCGTTCGAGCCGGATGCGGAGTACGTTGGCGGGGAGGTTCAGGAGCGCAACACGGGCGAATACGAGCACAACACCGTGCAACGGGCCATTCTGCTGTGGTTCCACCTGCACGACAAAGCCTGGCAGACACGCACCATTCAGGAACAGAGGACACGGTTCCCAAACGGCGACGTCAGGATTCCCGATGTGAGCGTATGGAATAGGGACGTTCCCGTTCAGCCGGTCTTCGACCAGCCGCAACGGATCGCGGTCGAGGTGCTGTCTCCGGAAGATCGCCAGACCGGGGTGCAGGAGAAGATCGAGGACTATTGCCGGTTCCAGGTGCCCAGCATCTGGGTTGTGGATCCCATCAAGCGCATCGGCTGGGACTGCTCCGACGCCAATTGGATCCGAAAAGAACGCTTCGAAGTTGCAGGGACCCCAATCTACCTCGATCTCGGCGATCTCTTCAAGGAACTCGACGCCGCCGAATCCTGAGAGCTACTCACCGGATCACCTGAATCGGCACGCCCACCTGCGGATTTTCCTCCGGCCAACACGCGGCCGGCGGAATCGCCATCTTCCCCAGTTGGCGGCGGATAAGCCCGATTGCCGTGCCCCGCGCGACGAGTTTTTGTCGCTCAAAATCCAGTGCACCACCGCAACCTTCGCCAGCACTTCGGTGTCTAATCCGGTAACCGGAGGTGGGGATCTCCGGGAGCAAACAAATCCCATCAATTCATGAGGTTCCGAAATGTCTACTGCACTTTGGATGTCGCTGACGCGCCGTTTGAGTCTGCTTTCGGCTGTGGGACTACTGACGGTTGGCTCCGCGATAGCCCAGTCAAGTTCCAACCTTTCCGCCTCCACGATGCCCTCTGCGAGCGATTCAAGCTCCCAGGCCATCCAACTGGTCTCCGACGACATGGGAGGCGGAATGGCCATGAAAGCCCTGCCAATAGCGGGCGGCGCGGGGGCCGGCGCGGGCCAGTACGGCCACGACAAGCACACCGCCTTCAGCATGAACCACATTGCTCTTGAACTGGGCGCAGGCTTCAACGCTCCCATCGGCAATGACACGCCCTACATCACCTGGGGCGGCAACTTCACCGCGGGCGCAGGGCTCAACTTCTCCAAGCGGCTGGCGCTGCTGGGCGAGTTTCAATTCCTCGACAACAAGCTCCCGGGCGCCCTGGTGGCGGCAGGCGGCGGGCAAACCGGGAATTCCCATATTATCGCCCTCACCGTCGATCCCATGATCGACCTGTTCCCCAAGCGCGTCAATAGCGCTTACATCACCGGTGGCGGCGGGTATTATCACAAGTCGACCAACTTCACCATTCAGGAGTGCTGCGACTTCTATGGCTACCCCGTGAACGTGACCGCCAACAGCTTCACGTCCAACCAGGCGGGCGTCAACTTGGGGGTGGGCATTTCGCACCGCCTCGGTGGCGTGTATGGCGACGGAAAGATGAAGGTCTTCGGCGAGGCTCGCTACACCTACATCCATACCCCGCCCATCACCGCTACCGACGGTTTGGGAACCACGGAACTGATTCCCGTCACCATCGGTTTCCGCTGGTAAGCCCATCCAGGGGCGGCTCGTGTCGAACCGCCCCTGCACGGCCGCCCTACAGAATCCCCAAAGTCCTCAGCCGCACCAGCCCTCCGGCCAAAACGCCCAGAGGCGAGATGGCCAGCAGCGTCAGCGCATACCAAATCGGCTGCTTGCCCCGCGACTGCAATGCGCTCAGCCCGCCCAGCGCCAGAACCACAATTCCCAGCACCAGGACGTGTACCAGCGGATTGGCCGGCGATGCCCACGCCGTCACATACCCGCCCGCCGCAGCTGCCAGAAACGAGTAGCCGAGATTGACGAACGCGTAGCCCGGCTGCGGGCTGCCCTGTTGGCCCACCCACTCGGGAACCAGCTTGGTCAGCAGGGCGGTAATCGCAATCACCATCATCGCCATGGTGGCGAACCCGGCCAGCAGGGCAAGAAACGTGTACAGGATTACCACGGCCTCGCCTCCTGCGGCGGCTGCACACCCACCTCTCCCTTGGCAATGCGATCGAGAAACGCGCGGGCCAGCTTTCGTTCTCCGGGGTTGTTTTCCCCGTGTATCGAACACAAGTCAAGAAACTCGTCGCACAAAGGATTCGCCTCTTCCTGCTGGGCGAAGATTCCCTGCAGTGCCATCGCCAACTGGCGCAGCCGCTCGGCTTCAGGCCAACCGCCCTCTTCTCCATCTTCGAGAAGATCGACATCGGAAAACAGCCCCTTGCGCCCTCGTGCCGCCTCTTCCAGGCAGGCCATCAACTGATCCTGAAACGCCTGCCCCAGCAACTTCAACTGGTCCGGTTCCACTTCGTCCTGCGGGTCCATTCTTTCCTCACTTGCTCCGCATCGCCGCTTCCACATCTTCTGCGCTATGCGGCAGGTCGGCCACCAGGTCAATCAGCTTGCCGTCCGCGCCCACCAGGAACACGCACTCGATGCGCACGCCGATCTTCTCTTCGGGAATGTAGACCCCGGGCTCTATGGTAAACACCATGCCCGGCTTCAGCAGTGCCGGGTACGCTTCCACCGAATCGTGGACGTCGATGCCCACCATGTGGCCAAGCCCATGCAGCCAGTACTGGCCCAGCGGCTTGCCGTCCAGGCTCTTGCCGTGGGTGTTGATATAGTTGTAAGCCGCCTGGTCCAGCGAGTCGGGATCTTTGCGGTCGCGGTCGTTGATCTTCGATTTTCCCGCCACAAAAGCGTCGATGGCCGCCTGCTGCGCCCCCAGCACCACGTTGTAAATCTCCCGCTGCCGCGGCGTGAAGTGCCCATTCACCGGCACGGTCCGGGTAATATCCGAGGCATACATGGAGTACTCGCAGGCCGCATCCACCAGCAGCAGGTCGCCGTCCTCCATGGTCCGCGTGTTCTCGGAGTAGTGTAGCGTCGTCGAATTGATGCCCGACCCCACAATCGGCGCATACGAAGGCCGCTCGCAGCCGGCTTCAAACCAGGCCTCTGTCATCTTCCCGGCGATGGTGCGCTCGGTCACGCCTGGCCGCGCTGCCTTCATCATCACGCGCTGCGCTGCGATGGAGGCATCGCTCGCCTTGTGCAGCAGCGCAATCTCCCCGGCATCTTTCACCATGCGCAGAGGCGCCGTCAGGGGGCTTACATCGTGAGGCGCTGCGGGCTCGCCCATGCCCAGAGTCGCCGCCGTGAATCCGACCAGCGCCTTGGCCTGCGGAGCCTCCGGCTGTGCCCACACGTTAAACGCCAGCCGCCTGTCCGCGGCAATCAGGCCGTTCAAATCGGCGGGCAGAGCCGTCATGGCCTCCACCGCGTCTACCCCGGCAATCTTCGCCACGTCCGGCGACGCCTCATCCAGCTTCGCCCCGGTATATTTCTCCAGGCGCAGGTCGCGCGTGGGTAGAAACAGAACTTCGCGATAGGTGCGCGGTTTAGCCGCATGCGGCGCATCGCCCACAATCAGCAGCGCCGCCCCCGGCTCGTTCCACCCGGTCAAGTAATAGAAGTCCTGGTCCTGCCGGTATGGCATGAAGTCCAGCACCGGCTCTTCTGCGGCAAACAGCACGGCCACGCCGCCATGCAGCCGTTCGGCAAGCGCCACGCGCCGCGCGCGATACACCGAGGCCGGCTGCTTTTCGAGGGCATGGGCAAGAGGCGTGCAAGAGACAAGAAGGAGCAGACCGAGAGCGGCAATGACTGGCAAACGCGGCACATTACGCATGAAATTAGCCTCGTCTCCGCAGCCCCCTGTGTCAAGGGAAGAACGCCGTGGTGCCAGGCGGAAGCGTGCTTATGAACTTGCGGCTGAAGAGCGGCCATTGACTCGACCGCATTCCAGAGTGCATGGCGCGAACCAAGGGCTGCGTACGCCCTATTTCCCCGAACTTTGCTTCAAGTAACTGATCAGGTCCTGCCGCTCTTGCGGTTTCGAAACCAGGAAATCCATGTCGTTGCCGGGAATATACGCATCGGGATCGGTAAGCCACTTATCCAGAGACTTCTCATCCCAGACCATGTGTACCTTCTTCAGCGCAGCGGAGTAAGCAAACCCTTCCGCCATGCCGGAGGTCCGCCCGTAGACTCCCTGCAACTGCGGACCTTCGCGGTTCTGAGTCAGTGCATGGCATCCTGTGCAGCGCTTCTCAAAAAGCGCCTTGCCCCGCGTGGGGTCGCCCTCGCCGGCGGCCGTTGCGTCAGCGGGCATTCCCTTCGCTCCGTGTGCCCACTGCCCCAGTAGCCTCAGGTCCGCTTCCGCAATGCGCGCGTTCCAGTGAATCGTTCGGTACTGCACCGGAGGCATCTCGTGGGACTTCGTCTCCTGCACAATCTTGGCCGCCAGGGTCTGCTGCCGGTCCGCAGAGTAACTGTCCCAAAGCGAAAGGTCCATCGCTTTACGGGCCTCGGCAATGTCGCGCTCCATCAGCCACGACACCGGCGCAAAGTGCCCATAGAAAGGCGCGCGCGTCTGGTTGGAGTGGCAATCCGCACACTTTTCAACCAGGAGCGCGCGCACTGCGGGTGGCACTTGAGCATTGTTCATCGTCGGCCCGTCCCCAGGCTTCGCCGCATACAGGCCCGCGTCCCCAAAGGGATGAACGCGGGCCAGCAGCAGCGACGCCGCCAACGCAACCACACAACCGGAGAGCGCTGCGCGAACCTTTCTCACGCCATCTCCTCGAGCGACGAGTCCACAATGGCCAGCGGGCTGTGCCGCCCCACGTATTTCACTTTCGTAATGCCAAGCACGCTCTTCAGCTTGCCGGCGGGAACCACCATGGGCCCCGCATGCGGAGCCGAACCCGGCGCCGGTTGGGGAAATGCTGTTGAAGCCGCCGTGTGAAACGCCACCTTCCCCTCCACCTTCTGCACCACCTGGTGAATGTGTCCGTTCAACACGGTTACGGAGCCGAAACGCTTCAGATACGTGAGCGCCTCCGCCGCGTCCGGCGTGCCCCAGCCCCACTCCGGATAGACCATCCATAGCGGAATATGCGCAAAGATCACGATCGGCGTCGAAGGCGAAAGCGAAGCTAGATCGCCCTTGAGCCAGCTCAACTGGTCGTCGCCCATCTTGCCCATGGCATCCACCTGCTGACAATTGTTGAGCCCGACGAAGTGCACTCCTTTATGTGTGAAGCTATACCAGCCCCGGCCCTTCGTGCCCTTCCCGAACCGCTCCAGATACAGCGCGCCGTCGTCGCTTGCGATATCGTGTTCCCCGGGAACATAAAAGGTCTCGCCGGCTTTGACTCCCTTGATAAGCTGCTGCGCCGTATCGAACTCCGCCGGCTTCGACGAGTGGGTGATATCGCCGGTATGCAGAAGAAGATCGGGCTCACCCGGCAGCCGGTCGATCTTGTCCAAGGCCAGTTTCAAGGTACCGGTCACATCCTGGTTCGCGGCCTTGTTGAACCCGATATGGCTGTCGCTGATCTGCACGAAGCTGAAGCCCGAGCCTGCATGGCCCGTCGCCCCACCTGCCCCGCCGGCAGTGGCGGCAAACAGCTTCGATGTCGGCACTCCGCCCGCCATCGTCCAAAGCAGGCCAGTGCCTGCCCACGCCATGCAACTCAGAAAGTTTCGCCGGTCAATGCCGTCGTTGGCCGCCGGAGCGGACGCCAGGTCGGGGTGTGTCGCTTCAAAACCATCGGTTTGCTGAACCTGTGGCTGAACGGGGTTAGCGCGATTCGCATCCTTCATCGTGGTTCCTCCACTCATGCAAACTGAGATCCGCGCACTTTATTCCCGGCCTTGTCCGTTGCGTAGAATTATTTCCGATTGGCGCATAATAAGAGACATCGAAGGCCCTTTTTGAGAGCGGTTTTGGGCCGAAAGAGCCCCAAAGGTTAGCCTCCCCTATCCTCCCCCCCCGGCTATTTAGCCGCATCTATCAGAAAATAAGTAAGTTAAATCGAAAATGACCGAATTCACGCATTGAAAACAAAGGACTTACGTCTGTAAAGTTGTTTTCTGAGTGTCCGAATCGGCACTTTCGGGCCAGGAATCCGTGCCGCCGTCGCCCACTCGGAACTCAGGCGATGCTCTCGGCGTCCGCGGCCTTTTGCTCGTTCTCGGCCAGCAGGTCGTCGAAATGGGCAGCCGTGACGGGCCGGCCGAAGAACCAGCCCTGAGCCAGAACGGGCTTGTCGCCGCCGGCGAAGTAGCCGGCCTGCTCGTGTGTCTCGACGCCTTCCACGATCACTTCCAGGTTGAGCTTCTTGGCGATGGCCAGGATCTGCGGAAGGATGGAGAGCGTCACCGCTTCGGTGCCGATGGCCTGGGTGAAGGCGCGGTCGATCTTGATGGCGTCGATGGAGAGCGCATGAAGATAAGACAGGCTGGAGTAGCCGGTGCCGAAGTCGTCGATATGGACGCTGTGGCCGCGCATGCGCAGGGCGCGAATGGTGGCCATGGCCTGCTCCTGCCGCGCCGTGCAGCTTTCCGTTATCTCGATCGCCAGGCTCTCCGGCGCAACCTCTGCCCGCCTCAGCGCCGCATCGAGGATAGACAGGAATTTGGGGTCGGTAAGATCGGCGGCAGTGACATTGATGCTGAGGCGGAAGTCGGGGCGGGTGCGCAGCGTCTCGCCCAGATCGCGGAGCGCCTGGCGCAGCACCAGCTTGGTGATCTTGCATACAAACCCGCGCTGCTCGGCAAGGCGAACAAAGACGTCGGGCCCCACGGCGAAGCCTTCCTCATCCGTCCAGCGCGCCAGCGCTTCGGCGCCCACAATGCGGCCGGTGGTCAGATCCACGATGGGCTGGTAAACCATCCTCAACTGATCTCTGCGAATCGCGCGGCGTAGCTGGTGCTCCATGTTCCGGGTGCGGCGATAGAACAGCGAGCACAACAGGCCGCAGATGGCCCCGGCCAACCCGCCGAGTAGTAGACCGGCGATCTTTTGCTGGCGGTTGGCCGCCATGGCTTCCGGGATCGCGATATAGGTGGTAGCGCAGGTCGGGGCCGAGGTCGAACAGCGCGTCGCATACAGCAGATCGCCGATGCGGGCCTGCGCGTTGGCGGCAACCACGGCTTTGCCGCCGAGTGCGGGATCGTCTCCCAGGCGGGCGAAGCCGCCGGTGGACTTGTCTACCAAAACGACGGAGTATTGCATTCCCGTGGCGGAAAGAGCTTTCTCGGCATAGGGACCCAGCACCACGAACGACTCGCCGGACTGGATCGCGACCAGCGGCGCATTGTCCACCTTGTAGGCGGCTATATTGCGATAAAACCTGACCCCGCCAGGAAGCGAAAACTGCGGTTTGTACTCGACTGCAGGAAGCTGATCTTGACTGAGTGCCGCCGAGCAGACGATTTTTCCGCCGCGCATGCGTCCAGCGTCGCGCAGAAAGTCGGAGTGCAGCAGCAGAGTCCGAAAACTGGAGACCTGAGCGTCGGAGCAAAACGGCAGACGGGACGACTCCATGGCTTTCAGAGCCGTGCTCGTTTCCAAATAGAATCCGTCCAACTCAAGCAGAAGCTTCTCTGCATTGCCTGCCAGCGCCCTCCGGGTCTGTCCCAGAATCAGCAAGCGAGCCAGCAGATTCCCGCCCAGTGCACCGCTGGTGGCGGCCATCAGGGTAGCAATCACAGCTACAAAAACTCGCCTCTTCAGGGTGTACAGCATGGAAAGTCCGATCCGCATCGCGAACCGGGAAACCCGAACGCGCAGTGTCTAGGTTTCAACAGCAATGCCTTCTTCATCGGAAGCGCAGGCATGATCTTTACACAAATCTCAGGAATGTCCTAGACCCGGCCAGTAGCCACATCTCAAGAGGCCAAGCCGCCACCTGATAGCATTCCCGTATGTTTTTTCTTGCCCGTCGAGCCTCCTTGCGTGCCGCCTCCACGGCCGGCGCTTTCCTGGTTACTTTGCTCTTCAGCGCGCTCACCATCCTGGCGCAGGCGCCCGCGAACACCGCGCCCGATCGCGCGCGCATGGAAGAGGTGCTGCGCGGGTTGAATCGTGGCCACTCCTTTGGCCAGGTAGCCATCTCGCCGGACGGCAAGCATCTGGCCTGGATCGAGAATGCGAAGGAGGGCACGGAGATCCGCGTGGCTCCGTTCGACGACCTGAAGAAAAGCGAGCGCATCACCGCAGCGGCGAAGGCGGAGCAGCATTGCCATGAGGGTGAGATGGTCTGGTCGCCGGACGCAGGCGCACTGGCATTTTTCTCAGACTGCGCCAAGCCGGAGGAGCAGGCCGACCTCTATTTGATCCGTCTGGGGGAGAAGAAACCGCGCCGGCTGACCGAGTTGAAGGGCTACGTGGAAGCGCCGGCCTTTTCGCCGGACGGAAGCGGTGTGGCCTTCCTGTATGTGGAGGGGGCCACGCGCTCGGCCGGAGCGCTGGCCGCCATGAAGCCCCCGGCGGGCGTGATCGGCGAAGACGGCGTCGAGATTCAGCGAGTCGCCGTGGTGGGGACCGATGCGGGCAAGCCGGTGGCTCCGGAGCAGGTTTCTCCGGCCAATCTGCATGTGTACGAATTCGATTGGTCGCCGGACTCGAAGGGGCTGGCGTATGTGGCTGCCGATCCGCCAGGGGAGAACAACTGGTGGGTCGCCAAGCTTTATACCCAGGCGCTGGACGGCAAGCCCAGCGCTATTCTTGCCCCGGCAGAGGTTTCCGGCGCGCTGCACGGAATGCAGATTGCGGTGCCGCGCTGGTCGCCGGACGGCAAGAACATCGCCTTCATCGGCGGCCTGATGAGCGACCAGGGCTCGACGGGCGGGGACGTGTGGCTGATTCCCGCCACCGGCGGCGCGCCGCGGAATTTGACGCCGGATTGGCAAGCGACAGCCGCATGGTTGGAGTGGAGCGGTACCACTCAACTGGTAGTCAGTAGCCTCATGGGCGGCAATGTGCAACTGGCGCGGCTCGACCTCGGGGGTGCGGCAGCCCGCTTCGATGCGCCCTTCTTCGATCAGCCCGCCACGGTTGGCGATGGCCGCTTTGAGTTGAGTGTCTCCTCGAACAAAGGCCACACGCTCTTCGCATTCCGGTCCAGCAGCTTCGACCATGCCCCGGAAATTTATGTTGCCGGCTCAACCGGCTGTCCGACCTGCAGGTTCATGTCCTCATCTTTGACCCAACTCACCCACCTCAACGACGGTGTAGTCCCGGCCTGGGGGAAATCCCTCTCCCTCACGTGGAAGAGCGACAACTTCCAGGTGCAAGGCTGGCTCATGTTGCCCAAGGACTACGATCCGGCAAAGAAGTATCCCATGATTGTCGAGGTGCACGGAGGGCCTGCAGCGGCGGTGATGGCGCACTGGGGCGGGGGCGGCGGGTTGAGCGCGGCGGCTTTCTCGGCACTGGGCTATTTTGTGCTGCAGCCCAATCCGCGGGGCAGCTTCGGCCAGGGCGAGGCGTTTACCCAGGCCAACCGCAAAGACTTTGGATACGGCGACTTGAAGGACATTCTGGCCGGGGTGGATACGGTGCTGGCCCAGTATCCTGTTGACCCCAAGCGAGTGGGGCTCACAGGATGGAGCTACGGCGGGTTCATGAGCATGTTCGCCGTGACCCAGACGCAGCGGTTCAAGGCTGCGGTGGCGGGCGCCGGCATTGCCAACTGGCAGAGCTACTACGGCGAGAACTCCATCGACCAGTGGATGATTCCCTACTTTGGCGCTTCGGTCTACGACGATCCGGCGGTCTATGCCAAAAGTTCGGCCATTCAATACATCGAGAACGTGCAGACTCCCACTCTGGTCGTCGTTGGCGACCGGGACGGGGAGTGCCCCGCGCCACAGTCGTTTGAGTTCTGGCACGCGCTGCGCGACCGGCATATTCCTGCGCAATTGGTGGTCTACCCCAATGAGGGGCATGGATTTGTGGACCCCGCCCACCGGCGCGACGTGATGGAGCGCGCAGTGGCGTGGTTTGAGCGCTATATGCCGGCCCAACCCTGAGCGGCGGTGGTTTTGCTCTCCATCGACGCCTGGCCGCGTCTATCAAAGCTGGGGAGCGCGGCGGTTTGTGCCTGTTCGCCCGGCAACGGAAGGTCGGGGGCGGCCATGCGGCGATCACCCCGTCCTGATACACTTTTCATTGGAGATTCCAGAGCAAGTTGCGCCGACCGGCTGTATTGAAGAGCTTGTTGCCGTGGACCGGCCATCGGATGGGATTCCACCGGCGACAGGCGATTTTGGGCATGTTGACGGACTGCTATTGAGCGATTTTTCCTATTTCCGTGGTCGCGCCGGCAACCTGCAAAGGGTCTTCTTTCTGAAGGAAGAGGCCGCTCAGGATGCGCGGACTTTGAGCTGCGGCGATTGAAGAGTCGCTATAACAAACGATTTTTGACGGATTCGGAGAGACCGTTCCGCAGTTTGAAGAGGCGGGGCGGGGAGGATTCATGCGGCGGTTTTTGACGCTTGTTTGCTTGTTATGTCTTGCCATACCAGCGGGGATTTCCATCTCCGGCTGCACTCGTAACCCTGGCGCCAACTATTGCAACGGGTTGGGATACGGGGCAAAAGATACCGATTTGGCCTCTCTCACTCTGACACCGCAGACCACGGGCATTTCCCTGGCCTTTGGACAGACCATGCAGATTACACCGCCCACGGCCAAGGGGTGCAAGGGAGACGCTGTCACTGTCGGCGCCTATACCTATGGCTCTTCCAACCTGCAGGTGGTCGATATTTCGCCCTCCGGAAACCTGTGCGCAGGCAGTTGGAATCGGAACAGCGGGGGCGGCATCGCCAATTACACCACCTGCAGCATCCCGACGACCCTGCCCACCACCGGCGGACTGCCCTATGCAACGGCCTATGTCACGGCCTCAGCCAATTCGGTGACTTCCAACCCGGTTGAGGTCTATGTCCATTCGCAAGTGGCGTCGGTCACGCTGGTTGGTCCAACTCAGTGTCTATCCCAGGGCAACACCGCGCAACTAGACGCGCAGGCCTGCTACGCGGCCGTTGATCCGACTTCCTCGAATCCGAACCCCATCCAGTTCGAGCTCTGTGCTCCGGCCTCTGTAACCAACTACGCCTGCAAAGTGCCTACCAAGATGGTGAACGGCGTCGCCACACCCATCTCCATTCCGACTTGCACCTCCGCCATCGGCACCCTCAACTACCAGGTCGCCACCCCGTCCGTCGGCATCCTCAACCAGGAAACTAACCAGATCACCGCTGCACAGCCCGGTACCACGGCTGTTTCCGCGTCGGTTGCCGGCTCGGCGGCATCGGCCGGCTACTTCTCCACCTGCCCGCCGGCATCGATCAAGGTGACCCTGGCCAATGGAGCAACCACCGGCACTGTGACGCAGGGTGTGGCCCAGAACCTCACAACCACCATCTACGACACAAACAATGTGGAGATCACGGGCCTCACACTGGACTATCAATCCACCGACCCGATCGATATCGCCACAGGCACCGCCGGCGCCATCACCACCAATTTCCCCGGTGTGGCATCCATCACCGCCATCTGCCAGCCGTCCACCTGCAATCCGGCGCCCATCAATGTTTTCGGATTCAACGGGACAGGCCTCCCCATCTCGTCCAACCCCGTGACCATCACGACGCCTGGAACCGCCAGCCAATTCGCCTGGTTCGGGGCCCCCGGCCAGTCGCAATACTTCGTTCCCATTGAAGTGCTCACCGGTACGGCGTCGCCTAATGTGCGCCTGCCCTATGTGCCGAACTCCATGGTGATGGACCGCCTGGGCACCAACCTCTACTTCGGATCCCAGCATGCGCTAATGATTTACGCCGCGGCCAGCAACGCCTTTTCGAAGCAGGATACGAGCGCGCCGGGCGTGGTGCTGGCGGTTGCGCCGAACAACTCAACCCTGCTGATCAACGATCAGGTCCGCCAATTGTTCTATATCTATTCCAGTTCTTCGGGCGTAATGGCAACCTTTGGCGGAATGGGCACAGCGGCTGCATGGACGCCCGATTCCAAGACTCTCTACATCACCGACACAGCATCCGCCGGACCGGGCCACACCAACACTCTCTACGTGTACAACCAGAACACCGGTTTCACCTCATGCACAGCCGGTCAAACCTGTGCCTATAACTTCAACGGCGCGAAGAACCTGGCTATTACCGTACCCAGCGTGGGCGCTTATTTCAGCGGCAGCCCCACCGTTTCCCGCACCTGGTGCCCCTCCGGAACCGTCGGGAACTACGCCAGCATGACCTTCTATCCCCAGGGAGATGCGGTCAACGCCACGACCGATATTCTGGCGGCTACGACTGATGGCAAGCACATTCTGGGTGTGTCCCAGGCCGGTGGAGCTGTGACGCTCTCCGACATCGGGCTGACCGTTCCGACCACCGAATGCCCCGGAGCCGGGTCCGGCACTCTTTCGCCGCTCTCGACAGGCGGCACCAACCTCACGCCGACTCCGTTGCCCGTGAATGTGAGTGCCACCGCCGTGAACCAGATTGTGCCTTCGCCGGCATCGAACCTGGCTTTCATTACGTATCAGGGATCGACCCCCGGCGCCCAGTTGCCCTACTACGTCCCCGGAACCGGCGGAGCAGCCGGCCACGTCTACTACTTGTCCCTCACGGGCGGCACGGCCATCACGGCTCCGGTTGCGGGCGCGTTCAGCCCAGACAACACGTTGTTCTTTGTCTCCACCTCGGGCGATAACCTGATCCACGCCATCAACCTGAAAACCCTCACCGATGAGTCGGCGAGTCAGTTGCTGGCCCCCAATCTGCCCGCTTGCGACCCAAACGTGGATCTCGGCTGCACCCTGACCGCAACGCCGTCCAACAACACCGTGCCGGCAACGGTCATTACCGTCAAGGCTCGCTCCACAACCTAGCAGGCAATTTCCTCACGCCCCACCAGAAAGGCCGGCCTTGCGCCGGCCTTTCTGTTTACATGCCACCGACCTCCATCCTGTTCCCTGTTCCCTATCGTGCCCCTGACCCGCGCACGATAGAATCAAACCATGATCAAGGGGATTTCCTTTCTTCGCCCAGCCGGTAGCGCCGTGGTCTATGACCGCCTGGCCAGCTTCTTTGCCGCACTGGGCTTTGCGCCCGGCCCGGGCTGGAATGAAGAAAACAGCCGCGGAGCGGCCTTTCTGGCTCCGCTGGGAAACCTGGAGTTTGTCGACGGCGCCTTTCCGCCCACTGCCGATGTCCTGGTGGAGGTGACGGCGCTCGACGCCGTCCACCAGGCCGCTGCTGCCTGGCTCAAAGCCCAGGGTGGCGAGGAAGCCGTCGGGCGCCTGCAGCCCATCGGCGAGACCCATTGGAAGTCGCGCCTGTTCTCCGTGGAACCGGAACCCGGCTTCAGCTTTTCTTTCTGGGCCTGGACCGATCCGCTCAAGGGCAGGCCCGTCGCCGTCGAAGGCGATCTCTCTGCCGCGGGCATGAAGTTCGCCATCGTGGTGGCGCGCTGGAATGCGGTGATCACCGAGCGTCTGCTCGATGCCGCGCTCGATGCCCTGCTGCGCAGCGGAGCCAGCCGTGCCGATATTGAAGTGGTTCGCGTACCCGGCGCATGGGAGATCCCCGCCGCCGCGCGCACCGTGGCCAATCTGGCGAAAGTCGACGCCATCGTCACACTCGGATGCCTGCTGCGCGGCGAAACCGCGCATTACGAGGCCATCTACAACGAAGTCGCCCGGGGCATCGGGCAATCGCAACAGGAGACCGGCATTCCCCACAGCTTTGGAGTACTCACCTGCGAGACCTTGGAGCAGGCGCTGAACCGCGCCGGCATCAAGGCCGGAAACAAAGGATTCGAGGCCGCGCTGGCCGCCATTGAGATGGTCAGCGTGCGCCGCAAACTGCTCGAAGGCCGGGGCCCCCAGGGACAGGTCTTCGTCCCTGGGGTGGTGATTGGCGGGACTGCTTGAGCGCCGGACCGCGCCGTAAATCGCGCGAGCTCGCCATGCAGATGCTGTTTCAGGCCGACATCGGCAAACAGACCCCGGACCAGGTGCGCGCCACCTTCTGGAAGGCCGGCGACGAGGTCGAAGCCGACGTGCGCGGCTTTGCCGAAGACCTGTTCCGCGTCGCCATCGCCAACCAGGAAAAGATCGACGAACTGCTGGTGTTGAACTCCAAGCACTGGCGGCTGGAGCGCATGCCCGCCGTGGATCGCAACCTGCTGCGCATGGCCGTGGGCGAGATGATCGGTTTCAAGGGCACGCCCTACCCCATCATCATCAACGAGGCCCTGGAGATCGGGCGGCGGTTCTCCGCGCCTGAGTCCATCAACTTCCTCAACGGCATGTTGGACTCCATTGCTCGCAGCCTCATCGGCAAATAGGCGCCCACCTTCGGCGCAGTTCTATCGCGCCTAAGGTGGAATAGCTTCATCTATTTATCTTGTTTACACTTCTTGCATACCCTCGACATCCAATGTTTCCCTTTTTCCCGCCTCGTCCCAAAGGTCCAGGAAAGCCTCATCCCCTGGCCCGATGCGCGCCTTGGCCTGCCCCCTTACGGTAGTCATCAGGGCACGGCAGGCAGAGGCCGGTAGCGATCGAAGAGGTGGGATGCGGCGCCGGTCAGGGTCTCCTGTCATTATTCATCGCCAAGGCAAACTCTCGTTGTGGCCCCGATACGGTAATTCCAATTCAAGAGAGGCTACAACCGATGCAATTCATCTCGTCGAAGATCTTCCACAAAAACCCCGTCATCGTAAAAGGCCGAACCACAGCCGCAAGGCTCGTATTGATGTTCGCGGCGCTGCTAGCCCTTTGCTTGCCAGCAACCCAATTGCTAGGCCAGGGCTGCATCCTGGCGCGGTCGCCGGAGCAGAGCGGCCTGCCCACCGGGCAAGGCGGCACGCTGGAACCCGGCCATTTCCAGATCACCATCGGCGAGCGTCACCAGTACTCCTACCAGCACTTCGTCGGAGACGTATACCAGGAGTATCGTGCCCAGGCAGGCAACCAGGTGCAGAACAAGATTAACCTGGTCACCACCAACCTGACCTACCAGTGGACCCCGCGGGTTAGCTTCGAAATTGATGCCCCCTGGCTGTTCGCCACGCGCAAGAGCCAGAATTCGCCCATCAAGTACGCTTCAACCGGGCTGGGCGATACCATCGTTGGCGCCAACACCTGGATACGCAACCCACAACACGCGCCACGCAACAACTTCTCCGTCGGGCTAGGGATTCTGATGCCCACCGGCAACGACGACGTGCAAAACACGGTCAACACCAATACCACGGGAACGGGCGCTGCCGTGGAAGTGACTGCGCCCGTCGACTACTCCATTCAGCCAGGAAACGGCGGCTGGGGCGGAGTGCTGCAGTGGATGGGATACCAGCGGGTAGGCAAGACCATCGTCTTCTACACCGACGGCGACTACATCGCGACGCAGGGCGGCACCAACGGGGTGCAGCGCGGCGCAACCCTCTCCACAACCCAGCCCCTCAATAACTATGTGGCCATCTCCGACCAATACCTGTTGGAAGCCGGTATCTCGTTCCCGGTTCCCCATGTCAAGGGCCTCGGGGCAACCGTCGGCCCGCGCGACGAGGGTGTGCCTGCCTATAACCTCTTCCCCAACAGCAACGACGGCTTCCGCAGACCGGGCTTTGCGGTTACGGTTGGCCCGGGGCTGCAGTACACCCGCGGCTCCAACCTGCTCACGGCGGGCATTTACAAGGCCGTTCACCGCGACCGCACGGGCAGCTATCCCGATTCGGTTTATGGAACCCATGGCGATGCGGCCTTTGCCCAGTATGTGTGGCTGGCCAGCCTCACCCACCGTTTCTAGAACACACCAGACAGGTGCCCCAGGTCTCGATTTTGAGACCTGGAATCCCGTCCAACCCGCTGCGTCCCCTGGGAATCCATTCATCGAACCGTCCCCGCTTTGAGGAAACCCCATGAAGCCTCTTCTTCGCATCGCCGCAGCCCTTCTGCTCTTCTGTCTCGTGCCGATGGCGCATGCCAAGCGCGCCCCCAATCTCGAATTCAAAGACCTGAAGGGCAACCGGCAGAAAGTCGCCGATTTGCGCGGCTCCATCGTGGTGCTCAACTTCTGGGCTACCTGGTGCGGGCCGTGCCAGGACGAGCTGCCCATGCTCTCGGCGCTCACCCGCGCCTACGCCGGCAAGAAAATCCGCTTCATCGCCGCCTCGGCCAACGAGGAAAAAGAACGATCCAAGGTCGACGCCTTCTTGGCGCATCACGATCTGGCCATGGAAGTCTGGCTGGGTGCGGATCTGGACATGCTGGATCGCGCCCAACTGGGCAATGTGCTGCCGGCAACCCTGATCCTCGACGATCAGGGAGAAGTGGTTGCCAGAATCATGGGCCAGGCTCGCGAGCAAGACGTGAAGGGCCCAATCGAGTGGCTGCTCGGCGGCAAGTCCGGCCCGCCTCCGCAAGTCGTCACCAAGCGCTACTAGCGCGCATTTTTACGAGCCCGTCAAGGCCTGTAGCGCCGGCCTCCTGGCCGGCTGTATCGTGGACCTCCCGGTCCACGCGGCATTCTACAGCGTTAGGAGAACTGCGCTAGTCGGGATTTTGCAACAGCCAATAGTGGAAGCCATCGACGATGGCTCCCAAGGCGGCCTGGTCCAGATCGCTGCTGACGCCGGCGGTGATCCACGGTTCGTGGCCGTCGGCGTTGAAGCTGACCGTCACACGCACGTGCGCTGCCGTGTCGTGGGCCGAAACGTCGATGGCCGCAACGCTGAATTTGCCAAGCCGCACCTTGGCCAGCGCGGGATACCACTTCTCCAACTCCAGGCGCATGGCCTTGGTCAGCGCATCGACCGGCCCGGCTCCTTCGGCCCGTGTGGTGGCTACAGTCGAGTCGCCCAGCGTCAGCGACATGAAAGCCTGCACGAAGCGGTTTCCGGTTTCATCGGACTCGTCGAGCACGCGCCAGCTCTTCACGCTGAACAGATTGGGCAGGGTTCCCAGCACCTTCATGCAGGCCAGTTGGAAGGACACCTCGCTGGCCGTGAAGCCGCCGCCTTCAATCATGGCGGTGTTGGTGTCGAGCAGGGTCTGGGCCTGGGCGCTGTCCAGGGCTACGCCCATGGCTTCAGAGAGCAAAATCACATTCGCCCGGCCCGATTGCCCATTGACGCCTACCACCGGGTTGGCGCCCACCTGGGCCGGATCGCACCAAAGATAGGCCCCGGGATTCTTGCGTTCGCTGCTTCCGTGCATGCCGGCCCAGGTGCCAAAGGAGCCGGTACCCACAATCGGCGCACCGTGCGGCACTTCAAGCCCAAAGGCCGTATAGGCGGAGTGCGCCAGCCGCGTCAGCCCGGTCAGCGCCTCGGGTGTCACAAACTGCGCTTCGCCCCGGAGCTGCAAGCTGGCGATCACCGTGGTCAGGTTCACGTTGCCGCAGCGCTCCCCGGTGCCCAGAATCGTGCCTTGAATCTGCGCTGCCCCGGCAAGAACCGCCGCACGCGTGTTGGCGATGCCCAGGCCGCGGTCGGCGTGACCGTGAAAGCCGAACTTCGCTTCCGGGTAAGTCCGAGCGAGGTTGCCGATCACTTGGGTTACTTCTTCCGGGCTGGCGCCGCCGGTGGTGTCGCACACCACCATCCGGCTAACCTTGCGGCTGACACACAGCTCCGTCATCTGGTGGAAATAGTCGTGGGTGCGCTTGCTGAAGTCCGCGTCGCACCGGTCGCCGTTCTCGCGCCGTCCGCAGCAGGCGTCCATGGCGTGTTCAAAGTCGATAATCACTTCGAGACTGTTGTCCTGAAGGCAATCGATGGTCTCCCGAGCCATCAGCAGGTTCTCTTCCGGCGTGGTTTCAAGGGAGCGCTCAATGTCCAACAGGCGCGACTTCAACACCACCACCGCTACCGGAATCTGCCGCTTGTGGCTCACGATGAACTGCACGTCGGGCCAGTCTTCCACCTTGGTGCCGCGGCCGCGCGAACGGCCAAACAAGGCCAGCTTCATGGCTCCTGTGTCAAAGCTGTCGAGCGCGCGGGTCAGTTGGCCCACAAACTGGTTGGCGCCGGCAAAGCCGATCTCGGCGTATTGCACGCCAAAGGCCGCCATGCGCTCCAGCAGTTTCACCGCATTCGGAACGGAGATATCGATATTCGGCTGTTGCATCCCATCGCGAAGACTTGTTTCAAACAGCTCGACTTTGCGCGCTTGTGTTTCCTTCAATGGACCCTGCTCCCCGGTTAAAAAAACTGCCTTCGCAAAGGATTCCTGGGGGAATCTCTGAAAAAGTCGACGCTTTGCCTCTAACCATACCGACTCGGATTTGAATGGCGCAAATCGGCGCTAAGTCAGCTTCCTGCCAATGCGCCGGGCACGCTCGCGATCCCGCTTGGAGAGCGGGTGGTGCGGTTCTCCGGCGGCCAGGCCAATCCATAAACTCCCTACCGGGTTGGCGCCCAGCATTTTCGCGGTGGTCCGCAGCGCGTAACGCGTGCCAGTGAGCAGCGGAATCAAGAAGCCGGGCATGCCCGACGAAGCCACCAGGGCGGCCTTGCGCTTGGCCTTTTTGACCCGCTGGCGGGGCGCCGCCTGCCCCCACGGCCAAAACGAGCTGCCCAAAAGCCGCTCCATGAACTTGCGAAACAGCGCCGTCACATTGCCAAAGTTCACCGGACTGCCCAAAACCACGGCCTGCGCCGACTCAATCTCTTTCAGAATGGGCTCCAGATCGTCTTTTTGCACGCACTTGCCCGGCTCCAGGCCCGGCTCAAGCATGCACTGGCGGCAGTTGGTGCAGAACTCCAGGTGCTGGTCGGTCAGATAAAAGGTGACTGTCTCGGCGCCGTTCTCGCGTGCGCCTTCCAGAACGGCTTCGACGGCCTCGTCGGTTGTCCCGCCCTTGCGATAGCTGCCCACAACGGCCACAACCTTGGTCGTGATCATAGAGAGTCTCCAATCCAGTGAGCGGGCAGATTACTATCCGTTCTCCCTACCCGGCAGTGACCAACCTCACCCGTATGTGCGATTCGGCCATTATTACGGATTACCCGCGCAGTGCACCATACGCTTTTGCTCATCCTGCTATGCTTGTTGGGTGACTCCGCACGCAAAACTCAAGGGATATGCCGCCATGGCCCTGCTGCTGGCCGTGGCTTTGGTTGCCTGCCACAAAGAAGAGCAGGCGGTAGCCGGCGTGGCGCAGACGGCGGTGAACGCCGAGCACAAGGCCCAGGCCGCCGCCACCGAGCGCGACCGCCAGCGCGAAGCCCTGGCCAAGATCCCCCTGCCCACCAAGAGCATGTATGTCGACGTGCACGAGGTTGGCGCATGGGCCAATCCCTTCCTTTCCGTGGATGCCGACATGGTCAATCTGCGCGTGACCATGGCCGACGCCAATCCCAGCACTGTTGGGCAGGGAACCCTGCTGCGGCCTGAAGCGGCCCGCCGCCAGGAACTGCAGTTGCGCCCCGCCGACTTGGTGAACGCCCTGATTGCCCTGCCGCCCGGCGCCTGGCGCTATGGCCGGGTGATCGCCATCGCCGAGTCCCCTCTGGCCAATCCCAAGGACCGCCCCAAGGTTCGCCGCAACGTGGAAGCCGCCATCCAGCAGCTCACCGACCTCGGCATCGTCGTGGACGAGTGGCCGGCGCGATAGGGGGCTGCTGGCTCAGAATCAGAGAATTCCCGGCGCTGTGCAGGGACGATTTGCCGGAAATGGGACAACTCGCCAGTTTTCCTGCCTCGAAAACCGGAGGGTAGATTCGGAATTGTGAAGTCAAAGGTAAAGAACGATAATCGATATTCCTGGATGTAGGAGACTATGGCGACACTCTTTCCCGACGTCATCATCTCGAAGCCACAGATCAGCTTGGTTTACAGCCGGGAGGACTTTGCCGATATACCGTTACCGGAGCGGGTTGCCCAATACCCCGAGCTCCTATGGGGTCAAAACACAGGCTTCTGCCTTGGATTCATGGGGTTTTGCGCGGGCTGACCTTTGAGACCGCCGCGGACCCGTTTGTCGGGAGCGGCTGCGTTGCATACCTGTTGAAGGCGATGGGAAAGCGCGTAATTGCCTCCGACTTCCTGAATTTCCCCTCGGTTCTGGCAGCAGCGACTTTGGCGAATAGCGAATACAGGCTGGATGCTCCTGCCGTGAATTCCCTTCTCTCACCACGCGCCAAAGGGCCAAATTTCATTGAGAAGACCTTTGGCGGGATTTTCTATACGCTTGACGACCTGCGATTTCTTGACCGGGTTTCCGCAAACGTCGATGATCTGGCCCATCCGCACCAGCGCGCCCTTGCTCGTGCTGCTCTCATCCGTTCGTGTCTCAAGAAGCAACCACGGGGGGTGTTCACGGTCTCGGGTGACCTCTCCCGTTACGACGATGGGCGCCGCGACCTGCGTCTCTCCATCGAAGAGCATTTCCTTGAGCAAGTCGAGGCATTCAACAGCGTTGTCTTCGACAATGGGCGTCGCCATACCGCGAAGCGGGCCGATGTGTTCGGTCTGAAACCGAAGGGTGTCGATCTCGTTTACCTCGATCCTCCCTATGTGCCCCGGTCGGACGACAATTGTTATATGAAGCGGTATCACTTTCTTGAGGGACTCTCTTGCTATTGGAAAGGGGTCCGCATCATGGAAGAGACCAAGGTCAAGAAGATCGAGAAGCCATTTACCCCCTTCAGCTATCGCCGCACCGCGGTTGCGGCTTTCGATCGCCTGTTCCAGATCTATAGGGATAGCATTATCGTTCTCTCTTACAGTTCTAACGGTTTCCCCGACCGTGAGATTCTTGAAGACTTGCTCCGCCGATACAAGACAACCGTAACGGCGTATGAGAAACCGCATCGTTATCACTTTGGAACTCATAATGGCGTTGAGCGTGCGAAAGTCGATGAATATCTGATCGTGGGAAGGTAAATGGAAAGAATAGCTCAGGAATTGGACGACATTGTTGCAAGCCTGCGCCCGTTAATCGTTGAGTGGAAAGACGAGACTGCATGTCGAGTCATTGACCGGCTCAAAGGAATGCCATCGAAGAGCATCTACACCGCAGGGGACTTGAAGGCCCTGCTGGATGACGGTTTCGATGACGGCATGTTGATCTTTCGCCTGTTCCGGGGCTCTCCAAAGATCAGTTTGTATCGGTATTGCGCGGGATTCGCGGGGAAGCCGGCATCGGGGTCCAAGGCTATCATGCTGACCAAAATCAGTTCATCGGAGATCTGCTTTCAATGGGGCTTCTCGAGGCTATGGCGGCGGAAGCCAACCGCGAACTTCACTGGAGCGATGTTCTGGTGGAGCGTCTGAGGAGCGGCCGCGGTAGTGCCATCTCGGGGCAGCGCCGCGGCCGCGATGTAGAGGATTTTGCCGAATCTATCGTGCAAAGGGTCTTTGGGGTGAATTTTCAAGTACGGTGCACATTTGCCGGCCCACGCGGGCAAGAAGCGAAATGCGACTTTGCTATTCCGTCAAAGGCTGCGGCTCGGATCCTGATCGAGTCAAAAGGGTATGGTGCAACAGGTTCGAAAATGACCGATATTCTGGGCGACATTCGCACTATCATTGCGGCAAAACGGCCCGACACTGCCTTTCTTTTCTTTACAGATGGGCTGACCTGGAAGCAGCGCAAGAGCGACCTGCGAAAGATCGTCGAGTTTCAGAACAACGGAGACATCACTCGGATCTACACGTTCGCAATGGCGGAGCAATTTGAGCAAGACCTCCGCCAACTCAAAGCCGAGTACAGGCTTTAGAAGCCAAGTGGGACGCCGGACCCTCGCGCATGGATATGCTTGGAATATTTGCTGGGGGGCAAGTATCCAGAGACAAATGGGGATGCGATTCGCGAAGGCAACTCGATTCCCCGCCTTCCGCTCAGTGTTCAAAAAACGCGCTACCATTCCAGCGTGAGCCATTCCCCCTTTTCGATTCTCACTAACCTGCCGCCGCTAGCCCACGAGAGCTTCGCCGCCCATCGCGAGCTTGAAGCGTTGCTCAAGGCTAGCGTGCGCGGAGAGGTCCACTTCGACCTGGGCTCCCGCGCCCTCTACGCCTCCGACTCCTCCAACTACCGGCAGATTCCCATCGGCGTGGTATTGCCGCGCGATGCTGCGGATGTCGAAGCTGCCTTGGCCGCCTGCCGCGCCACCGGAGCCGCTGTGCTGCCCCGCGGCGCGGGCACCAGTCTGGCCGGGCAGTGCGCCAACGTGGCCGTGGTCTTCGACTACTCCCGCCACATGAACGGGCTCACCGCGCTCGACCCCGCCGCCCGTCTGGCTCGCGTCGAGCCCGGCATTGTTCTCGACCGGCTGCGCGAGGCCGCCGAGCTGCACCACCTGACCTATGCCCCCGACCCCGCCACCCACAGCCGCTGCACCCTGGGCGGCATGATCGGCAACAACAGTTGCGGCGTCCATGGTTTGCTGGGCGGCAAGGTGGCCGACAACGTCGAGACCCTGGACATCGTGCTCTACGACGGCACCCGCATGACCGTCGGCCGCACCAGCCCTGCCCAGATCGATGCCCTCATTCGCGGCGGCGGGCGCGTGGGACAGATCTATTCCGGCCTCGCCCGGCTGCGCGATCGCTACGCGCCGTCGATTCGCGAGAAGTTTCCCAGGATCCCAAGACGCGTCTCCGGCTATAACCTGGACGAACTGCTCGACGAGAGCGGCTTCCACGTGGCCCGCGCGCTAGTTGGTTCGGAAGGCACCTGTGTCAACATCGTCTCCGCCACGCTCAATCTCACCGCCAGCCCGCCCTTCCGTGTGCTCACCGTGTTGGGGTTCACCGACGCCTTTCTGGCCGCCGACACCGTTCCGCTAGCTCTAGAACACGGGCCCATCGGCCTGGAGGGCTTCGACCACCTGCTGGTGGACTTCATGCGCCGCAAGGGCCTGGCGCTTCAGCATCTGGGGCAACTGCCCCCGGGGCAGGGCTTTTTGCTGGTGGAGATGGGCGCCTGGAGCGCCGAGGAGGCCGACGCCAAGGCCCAGGCCCTGGCCCGCGCCTCGCAAGGCTGGCCCACGCCGCCCGCCGCCCACATCTGCACCCCGGAAGAGGCAGCAAGCGTCTGGTATGTGCGTGAATCGGCACTCGGCGCCATGGTCTTCGTGCCCGGAGAGCCCGACCGCTGGGAGGGCTGGGAAGACGCCGCCGTGCCCCCCGCCCAACTGGGCAACTATCTCCGCGCCATCACCGCGCTGATGACCGAATATGGCTATCGCAGCCCGCTCTACGGCCACTACGGCCAGGGCTGCGTGCACATGCGCATCAACTTCGACTTCCGCACCGAGCCGGGGCTGCGCGCCTTCCGCGAGTTCATCGACCGCGCCGCCGACGTGGTGCTCCGCTTCGGCGGGTCGCTCTCCGGCGAGCACGGCGACGGCCAGGCCCGCGCTGCCCTATTGCCCAAGATGTTCGGCCCCGAACTGATGCAGGCCTTTCGCGAGTTCAAAGCCACCTGGGACCCGGACAACCGCATGAACCCCGGCAAGCTTGTGGACGCCGTCCGCGTCTACGACCCCATCGAGAATCTCCGCCACCACCTGCGGTGGGGCCAACTGCCTTCGGCGGGTCCGCGCCAGGAAGAAGGCGCGGGGTTGGATGCCATGCCGATTCTGCCTGAGATCGCTGAAGCGGAAGACGCCGCCTTGGAAACCCACTTTGCCTTTCCTGCCGACGGCGGGTTGTTTGAGCGGGCAATGGAGCGCTGCGTCGGCGTCGGCGCCTGCCGCAAGGCCTCGGGCGGGGTCATGTGCCCCAGCTACCGCGCCACCGGCGAGGAGCAGCATTCCACCCGCGGCCGCGCCCACTTGCTGTGGGAGATGCTGGCCGGGGCCCTTCGCCACGAAGGCTTCCAAAGCCAGTCCGTCCACGAAGCTCTCGACCTTTGTCTCAGTTGCAAGGCCTGCAAGACCGAGTGCCCGGTCCAGGTGGATATGGCTGCCTACAAGTCGGAGTTCCTGGCCCAGCGCTACAAGGGCCGCATCCATCCGCTCCATCACTACATCTTCGGCTTTGCAGACCAGCTGGCCCGTTGGGGCTCGCTCGCACCCGCGCTCACCACCGCCCTGCTGACCGGGCCGATTACCAGCCCCCTCATCAAACGCATGGTGGGCATCGCGCAAGAGCGGCAGCTACCCCTTCTCTCCCCGCACAGTTACCAGGACATGCGGGAAGCCGCCTTGAAAGGAAGTGGTTTGCGGCGCGATGTGCAAGCCGCAGGGGCTAAAGTCCCCGTCGATTCAGCAGCGTCTTCGGCACGACTGAAGTCGTGCCCTGTTACAAGGCCGCCTTTCCTCAAGTATGGTTCAGCCCTCACGGGCGCCAGTGCAGATTCAGGGCCCGAAGGGCAGTTGGCCCCACCGCAGGTGGTTCTTTGGACGGATACTTGGAATAACTACTATCACCCGCAGACCCTGGCGGCGGCCGAAGCATTACTCACCCAGGCCGGTTTCCGAGTGGAAACGCCGCAGGGGCATATCTGTTGCGGGCGGCCGCTCTACGACTTTGGGCTGCTGGACGCGGCGCGCAGCTACCTGGCCAAGGTGCTCGATCGCATGTCCCCGCAGATTGAAGCTGGAAGACCTTTCATCTTTTTGGAACCGAGCTGCGCCAGCGTTTTCAAAGACGAGTTGCTGGAGCTGTTTCCAGGCGACCCGCGCGCCCGGCGACTCAGCGGGCAGGTGTGGCTGCTGGCCGACTGGCTGGCCGCCAAAGCGCCCGATTTTGCCGCCGGCCGGCTCAGCGGCGCGCACATTCTGCTCCATGGACACTGCCACCACAAGGCGGTTTTCGGCGGGCCGGAGAACGAAATCAAGCTGCTGCGCCGGGCCGGCGCCACAGTCGAACTGATTCAGGCCGGCTGCTGCGGCATGGCCGGGCCGTTCGGTTTCGAGGCCGGCAAGTTCGAGGTCTCGAAGACAATCGCCAACGACGGCCTGCTCCCGGCTGTTCAGAACGCTGGTCCAATGACCTTGATTGTGGCCGACGGCTTCAGTTGTCGGGAGCAAATTGCGCAGCTCTCAGAACGGCGCGCGTTGCATTTTGCCGAAGTGCTTGCCGGCCGTTGCGGGTGCGGAGGTTAGCGGCGATCGACGGCCTTGCCGCACATTGAGAATCTGAAGGCGCGCACTCGGGCCAATCACTGTAACGCGCGCGGGCTCTATCGGTTGCCCGATGCTAAGGTGTACGATATCCACGGTGTCAGGGTGTGCCCTTGCAACTTGTTGGCGGCATCGGCATCGAACCCTGTGAAGCTGCCGCATTGTCTCGCCCTGGCCGGGGTGAGCGGCGGGCTTCGCAATCCGGTGGGTAACTGGCCTGCTGTTTGCGGCTTACCGGGTAATTTGATACGCTCAGGCATTCTTCAAGCTGAGCGAAAAAGGAGAGTCTTCGTCATGGCAGAGGAAAGCAAAACATACGGGTTGGCATGGTTCCTGGCTGGACTCGGCGTGGGCGCACTGGTGGGGATTCTGTACGCCCCCAAGAGTGGCCGTGAACTGCGGGATGATATTGCAACGGGCGCCAAGGAAGGCACCGAGTATCTGCGCAATCGCACTCGCCAGGCGGCCGAAGAGGTCAGCGCCTTGGTCGACAAGAGCAAGGAGCAGGTGGGTGAGTACGTGGAACGCGGCCGTGAGGCTGTCGACCGCGGCCGGGCCCAGTGGGAAGAGTTTGTGGAGCGCGGCAAGAGCCTCGTCCAGGACCAGACCACACGCGTAGGCGCAGCCGTTGAAGCGGGACGTGCAGCCTACAAGACCAATAACACCGGCGATCTTTCGTAGCGCTGGGAGAACTTGCCCGGACCTCTCGGTCCGGTCCGATGATCGTTCAAACCTCTGCGTCGGAGCCGGGTGTTTGCGTTGCCGAACCTCAGCAACCGCTTCGCCCGTCTTCGAAGCATGGTTCCCGCTGTTGCCCAACGGGGACCGGCTCAGCGCGCAGCAAGCCTATCGATGCAGACATGTGAGATTGCCAGATGCCACAATTGAACAACGAAACCCTCCTGCTCGCCTTCGTTGCCCTCACCGCCGTCGCCCTGTTCATTCAGGCAATCGTCATGCTGCTGATTTTCGCTAGCCTGCGCAAGGCAGCGCGCTCGATTACCGATGAATTGGAGCAGATGCGCTCGTCGATCATGCCCATCGTCTACAACACACGGGACCTGATGACGCGTTTGACGCCGAAGGTCGAGGCTGCCATCGATGACCTGGCGGAGATGTCCGGCATCCTGCGCGACCAGTCCGTCAAGCTGGAATCGACCGCCGCAGAGCTTTTGGAGCGTGTGCGCCACCAAAGCAGCCGCATCGATGCCATGCTGTCCGGGGTTCTGGATACGGTGGATCGCGCCGGCGGCTTTGTTGCCGAGGCTGTGAGCAAGCCGGTGAAGCAGATTTCGAGTATTCTGGCCTCGCTGAAGGTCATGGTCGAGACCCTTCGCGCGCCTGCACCGCCCGCCCCCGCAGCGTCTCGTCCGACCCGCACAGCAGGCGAAAAGGACATGTTCGTCTAGCGGCCTGACTCTGAAGTTCGTATCCCACAAGGCACTTCATCGGGAGCACCCTGGCTCGCGTGGCCAGTTGCGGATCCTATGAATCCGGCCCGAGCGCTATGAGCCTGCCGCAGGGCCCAGCTAACTCGCAAACTCACCAATTCCGCGCAGCGAAAGCTAACTTGCTGTGTGTTGTGTTCAATCGGTTTCCTTGGGCTGTCTCGTACATGAGGAGCGAACAAGGCCCCAACACTGACCCGTCCTACACAATCCATCCCCCGCCCACCACCTCGTCGCCATCGTAGAACACCACCGACTGCCCGGGCGTAACCGCGCGCTGCGGCTCGTCGAAGGTCGCCACGGCCTCGTCGGCTCCGGCCGGCTGCAGCGTTGCCCAGGCGGGCTCGTGGCGATGGCGAATCTTGGCCCGCACCCGCATGGGGCCGGACAGCTCCGCAATGGCGATCCAGTTCAGCCGCCTGGCGCGCAGCGTGCTGGTGGCCAGTTCGGCGTCGGCGCCCACGGTCACGCGGTGGCTGGCCGGGTCAATTTGCAGCACGTAGAGCGGCGTGGGCGAGGAGACGCCCAGGCCCTTGCGCTGGCCTACGGTGAAGTTGGCAATGCCCTCGTGGTGGCCCAGTAACTGGCCATGCGACCCCACCAACTCACCGGCGGTTTCCGGCATCCGCTCGCCCTGCTCTTCGAGATAGGCGGTGAGGAACTGCTTGTAGTCGCCGCCGGGGATGAAGCAGATCTCCTGCGAGTCCGGCTTTTCGGCCAGCGACAAGCCGTTCTGGCGCGCGATCTCGCGCACCTCGGGCTTGGTGAGCCGGCCCAGCGGAAAGACGGTGCGGGCCAACTGCTGCTGGGTCAGCCCGAACAGGAAATAGGTTTGATCCTTGGCCAGGTCGGCGGGCCGCTTCAGAATCCAGCGCTGGCGGGCCGGGTCGAACTCGTTCACCGCGTAGTGGCCTGTGGCGATGTGTTCGGCGCCGATCGACCGCGCGGTCAGCAGCAACTGGTCGAACTTCAGGTGGTTGTTGCAGAGGGAGCAGGGAATCGGCGTCCGCCCGGCCAGGTACTCGTCCACAAACGGGCGGACCACATCCCGCTCGAAGCGGGCTTCCTGGTTCACGACGTAATAGGGAATGCCAAGTTGCTCGGCCACCCGGCGCGCGTCGTACACGTCGTCGAGCGAGCAGCAGCGCCCGGCCTTGGGCGCCTCGGGGATGCCGTGCTTGCCGGCCAGCCGCGTCTGGTCCCAGAGCTGCAGGGTCAGGCCGACGACCGAATCCGGGGCGTCGGGGCCAGCCATCCGGGAAAGCATGGCCGCCACCGTCGAGGAGTCAACCCCCCCGGACATGGCTACGGCGATGGTGGTGTGTTCAGGCATGGGGAAGGGCATGTCCACATCAATTCTTACACGCTATTGTGTCGAGCAGCCCTTTGACCCTAGGAAACGTTGCAACTTCTCGGTCAAGGAATGGGTGTCTTTGAGTTCGCATTGCCATATCACGAGGGCCTTCCAGCCTTCGTGTGCCAAGTCTCTCAAGTTCTTTTTGTCGCGATCACTATTGCCCAGAAGTTTCGTCAGCCAGAATTCCTGATTCGTTCCGGGAATCAGGCCTTTTTTGCAGTTGTGAAAATGCCAGAAGCATCCGTGAACGAAAATTACCTTGCGCCTAGACGCGAATACCAAGTCGGGCTTTCCTGGGAGATCGGGGCGGTGAAGGCGGAAGCGATAGCCAAGCCGGTGCACGAGGCTCCTGACCTGCATTTCAGGCGCAGTGTCCTTGCCTCGAATCGCCCGCATGTTCTCGCTGCGATTCATGCCGGGTCACTCCTTGAACTTGGTTTGGAGCCAATTCAAGACTGCTCGCTGCTCGTCTATTCCTGCGCGACGGACCTGCGACAAAAGCCAATTCTCCGACGTCGCTACAGTTTCCATCTGTCTCCTGCCATCTAGACAAATCGAACATGAAGCTAACAGATTGGAAAGCTCGTCCTTGCCCCCGGCACGTCTCTCGACGATGTGACGAACATGAACTCGGGCCCTTCGACCGGTCGTCGCGTCTGTCTCGCCCGGGGCCAAGCCGCACATGTGGCAGTTGAAGGTGAAACGGCGCAGGGCATCGGCGCGGACATGGAATGAAACTGATCTGGAAAATACTACGTCACGGCGTCGGATGGGGTTCGTGTCAGGCATTTGAGTTCTCCTTTGGAAGAGCGGGTTGCAACGAAAACGCCGCAAATCCGAAGCCCCATTTCGTAGGTGAATTCACTTTATTCCTGCTGGTCCCTCAAGCGGCGGGCGGTCGGTCGTTGTCCGCAATCCCCTTTTCGGCCTGGGTTATACAGGCTGCCAAATCTCGGCCAATTCCCAAGTGTGGACGGCAGGTCCCCTCGGATGCTAAAACGATGCTCGCCACGTTTCCGGTCGGAGGATGACCCTATTTTCCATCGGAGGTGAAATTGTGAAAACTCGCGGGTTCCTGGCAAATAGATGAACCCTGTAAACAAGCCAGTCATTTGGCCTCTCCGTTGCAAGGCTGAGTTCGTTGCGAGTAAGGAAAAATGGTGTCCTTGCAGTGCCGTTCGTTGTCTTCACTTCGATGAGTCGTTCACGGCCATGGGATTCAAATGACAAGACGTCATACCCAGCTCCGTCTCCGTCCTCAACGGCTACCCAACGAACCCTTTTGGCCAAATCCGAGCGATCCATCTCCTGGAGGCGCTTTCTTTCAACATCGACTACAAAGGCCTCCCCGGCTTTCCCAAGCCTGCGATTGCGATGATCCCTCTCTAGCGGATCGTATTTCCGAACCAGCCGCTGTAGGCCAGGTGGGACCTTTTGTTCGGCATTGGTCGGACTTGGAGCCTCGACGAAAACGCCGGACGGCGCGGGTGATAGAAGTGGTCTTACCGGAGCCAAATCCAGAACCTCTGGATGCAGGGTGAGATAGCGGTCAACCGCTGGAAATATAGTGCTCTGGTAATTGCCTTTGGGGATATATCCCGGAATCCACGATAATCCGAGTTCATCTAGGACTGCCGAGATGTTCTGATGTTTGAATTCCACGGATCGGTGTGAACGGCCAATTTGCGCCATAAGTGCTGCGCTGTGCTTGGACTTAATATACGGTCGCCCCGCAAGATCGTCGGCAAGCATGGCGAAGTAATCCGCAATGATCGCGTCCAACTCGTCGTCTTGCCAGGGGGTGCCATGTTTTCGGTCGCGGTCCATGTCCACTGCTACCAACCACCCTTTTGGTTCCCGGCTGCTTATCTTCGGTCGCTATGAATCAGTGCCCAGCGGATAGGTTCAAAATGCCAGGGTCCACGCGTCGGCATTGCCGTTTCTCTTCGCTAGGTCCGAATACGATTGGCACGGAGGTGACGCGTGGATTGCGTCGAAGGTTGCTATGAATTTTGGGTCAAGTTCCAAGGCGTCAGCATGGAGAAACGCGAAGGGGTAATTTGGCTGCAGATTGATGTCTACACCAACCACATCGAACCCTGCTCTTGTGTATCCGGTGCCCGCGCCACCGGCGCAGCAAAAGAGATCAAGCAGCCGAGGTCTCCTCCCGAAAGCAGCGAAGAATTCAGTATCCAATCGCCCTCTTGAAGCCAATTGGGTGCGATTGTTGGCTACCACTCTCAAACGCATCTCTCCGTTGCTCATCTTCCCGGTTCCTCAATTCCTTTTATATTCTCTTTGGCCACTGGAAAACGCGTCCTAATTAGCCTAATTGCCATAGGGTTACCGAATGAGAAACGACGCCGAATGGAGATTCGAAAGGTGGGCCCGACCACGAGCGCGTCTCTATCCGAGCGTTCCAGCCGCCACCGGGGACAGAGACCGCAGCCGTTCCACGGCCTGCGGCACCACCTCCAAAACATAGTCGACATCTTCTGCCGTCGCCGTTTTCAGCAGGCTGAAGCGGAGGCTGGTGCGGGCCCGGTTCTTGTCCAGGCCCATGGCCAGCAGCACGTGGCTGGGCTCGGTGGCTCCGGAGTGGCAGGCCGACCCGCCGGATACCGAGATGCCTTTCAGATCGAGCGCGATCACCAAGGCCTCGCCCTCCAACTGGTCGAACCAGATGTTGGTGGTGTTGGCCACGCGGGGGACTCGGTCGGAGCCTTCTTCGGAATTGTGAAAGCCCGGGTTCGTGGTCTCCCAGGTCCCCAAATGCGAGGGACCTGGGGCACCCGGCGTTTGAGTTCCATTCACGCCTGTCCCCGGAATCTCCAGGATCCCCGCTTCCAGCCGATCGCGCAGCGCCGCCAGCCGGTCGATAGTGCCATCTTCCAGCGTGTACATGGCCACTTGCGCGGCTTTTCCCAGACCCACAATGCCGGGGACGTTCTCCGTTCCCGCGCGCCGCCGCCGCTCATGGCTCCCGCCCACCAGCAGCGGCTCCACCGGTGTTCCGCGGCGCACGAACATCGCCCCCACGCCCTTGGGCGCGTGCATCTTGTGCCCGCTGATGGAGAGCAGATGGCAACCGAAGCGCTTTACATCCAGCGCGATTTTGCCCGCGCCTTGCACCGCGTCAATATGGAAGTACACGCCCGCGTCGGCGGCGATGCGGCCGATCTCTTCCACGGGCTGGCGCACCCCGGTCTCGTTGTTGGCCAGCATTACGCTGATCAGTCGGGTCTGCGGCCGGATGGCGGCAAGAATGTCGGCGGGGTCGATGAGCCCGCTGGGCTGTGGCGCGACAAAGGTCGTCTCCACGCCGCGCTCGGCCAACCGTTGCGCCGGCTGGATAATGGCCGAATGCTCAATCGAAGTGGTCACAAAGTGATCGCCGGGCCGCAGCAGGCCGAACAGCGCCGTGTTGTCGCCCTCGGTGCCGCCGGAGTTGAAAACCACCTCGGCCGGGTGGCAGTTGAAGAAGTCGGCCAGTGTCTCGCGCGCCCGGTCTACTCCGGCGTGGGCCTGCTGCCCGTGCAGATGAATCGAAGAGGCGTTGCCGAAGTGCTCCATCCAATACGGACGCATGGCCTCCAGCACCTCGGGCAACAGAGGGGTGGTGGCGTTGGCATCCATATACACGCGGCGCATGGCGACTCTCTCCTATCTCAAATTGTACGGGGAATCTCCGATTCCCGTGCAATTCGCCCCGGGAAGCAGCCAATTCACTGCACTTTTGAGCCATCGGCCTCGCGGGTCTGGTACATTTGCAGCCACGCGGCTTTTGCCGCTTGAGGAGAGGTCCAAATGTCAGCACATCCCCGCACTATTGGCAGCGTTCTCTGTTTCTGTTTGCTGGTTGCCGCATCGCCCTTTGCGCTTTCGCAGGCCGCCGCCGCGCCCAAGCCGGCAGTCGGCACGGCCATTGCGCCAGCCCAGGTCTACGGAAAGCTGCTTTCAAGCATGGAAGCCGAGATTGTCGGCCTGGCTGAGGCCATGCCCGAAGACAAATACAGCTTTGTGCCCACGCAAGGTGAATTCAAGACGGTGCGCAGCTTTGGCGATCAGATCAAGCATGTTGCCGAAACCAACGCCTATTTTTTCCACGATCCCACCCAGCCGCTGGCGGATACGCGCGGAGACATCGAGAAGCTCAAGACCAAGGCGGAGATTGTGAAGGCGCTGAAGGAGTCCTTTGTGCAGGCTCATGCCTATGTGGATTCCATCACGCCGGAGAACGCTTTTGTGATGACCGCCACCGGCACCCGTGCGGGCATGGCCGCGTTTGGCATGGCGCATTTCATGGATCACTACGGCCAACTGGTGGTGTACCTGCGCATGAACGGCATCGTGCCGCCGGCCAGCCGCGGAAGCATGTAGTTCACTTCCTCACTTGCTCACTACTTCGCGGCCGGCGCGGAGGTGGAATAGGAGTCGTAGGTAGCCAGAAAAGTGGACAGGGGGATAATGAATACGCCGTCCGGCGCGGGGCGGGCGCCCCAGGGATTGCGCAGGCTGACTGTCTGTGCGGTTTCGTCGAAATCGAGCACGGTGTAGGCGTGGGTAGCGACCCACCAGCCTTCTGCCTTGCCGACGGGCTCGGTTCCGGCCGGGTTGGTGCCGCTGCCGGCCACCATGGCCAGGCCGCCGGCGTGGAGTTTGCGCAGCTTCTCCATCAGCGGCCGCCGTTCGCTTATTTGGCCGGCGCTGGCCGAACCCATGAAGGCTTCGATCACCTGCACCGGGATGCCGCCCTGGCCCAGGCTCTTGTAGGCGCCGAAGACCTCGCCGTTGGCCTGCACAGCCTGGGACACGGCATCGAAGAAGCCCTGGTCGTTGAGGAATCCGCTGACCATGGCGCTCTGCGCTGCGGGAATGCCCAGAATAGCCAGTTCGTCGCCCAGGTGCTTGGTGAGCGCGGCCTTGTCAATGTTCCCGTCTTGGCTGACCACGGCGCGGACGGCGCGATCCCATGCCGACAGCAGGGTGTCAGACTGATTGAGCGAGGAGAGGGCCAGGGGGCGGATGAATATGGGGATGGAGGGGGCGTTCTGGATGGTGTTGATGAGGCTGATGCGCAGCACGCGCTGGGCGTAGGCGCGCATCAGCACGCCGACCCAGACGCCTTCGGAGCGGTCATAGCTGTGAGCCCGGCCGAACTCCACATCTTCCGGCAGCACCGTTTCGTCTTGCCCTTGGGTGAAATGCACGCGGTAGCCCCCGGTAGGTAACGGGGTGATGGCACCGCGCAGGGTGTCGGGCGCGGCGTTGGCCACGGCAGCCAGCGAGGCATGGAAGTAGCAACTGCCCAGGGTTCCCTGGCGCACAGCCAGGGGGCTGACGCCGTGAACCCCGTAGAGTGCAGTCTGTGCCTGGGCGGTAGCCAACCCCATCGGGACGATGCCCATCCAGACGCACAATCCCAGCAGGCTGCGTTTGTACTTGGCGTTTCGAGCTTCCACGGGATTACTCTTCATGGTTCCACCTTGGTTGAATCGTAAGGAATGGGTTGGCGCAAGAATAACACGGCCTCGATAAGGGGCGATGAATGGCGCCGGGCCGTGCGTGGGGCTTGGAGTCCGGCGGTTTTCATAGCGGCCTTCTGGGGCGCGCCCTCGGGGCTATTCACATAAGCTGCCGTGGGAAGCAACTGGCTAATCTGCTGTTACTGTCCTGGGGCGGACCTTGCGTGTTAGAGTGTGAGCATTCTCGGAATTCCCTTCTCCTATGGCCCAAGATGAGTTACGCCCGCAATCTTCCTGGTTGATCGGCCGCGCAGAAGACTGCGATCTGCGCGTTCCCGATTCGTCCGTCTCCAGCCACCATTGCCGGCTCACGCGGAAGGGCGACGGTTACACGCTGGAAGACCTGAAGTCCACCAACGGGACGTTTTTGAACGGCGTCCGCATTGCCCCCGGCAGGCCGGTATCGATAGTGCAGGGGACGCGGGTGATTTTGGGCCAGCAGGCGGAGATGCCCTGGCCGCCATCCGACTCTGGCGCTTCGAATCGTCCAGCCACCCGGGTCGAGCGGGCCTATAGTGTCCCGCCACCGAGCCGGCCGCTTGGCTCTCCGTCCGAACGCCCCCAGGCCACGCCGGGATGGTCGCAACCCACGCCGCCCAGCCGTCCACAGGTCGCTCAGCCGGAGCGCGCCAGGACCCAGCTTTCCTCTGGACCGGTGCGCATCCCCTCCAGCACCAAACAGATCACCATCGGACGCAGCCCGGAGTCGGACGTCCAGATCGACCTGCCCATCATCAGCTGGAACCATGCGGTCATCCTGCAGGAGAAGGGCCAGTACATTCTGGAAGATCGCAACTCGCGCAACGGCACGGCCATCGGCGAGTTGAGCAACCGCATCCAGCGGGCACAGATCGACATTTCCACCGAGATTTTCTTCGGCTCCTACAAGATTTCCGCCTCGCAGTTGATCTCGCCCGATACCAAGGTGGAGATTGGCGAGGCGGCCTTTCACAAGATCGGATTCCGCGGCGACACCAACATCATGGAGATCGGGCGCGACCCGCGCTGCGACGTGCCGCTGGACTTCCCCATGGTCTCGTGGCGTCACGCGCGGCTGACACGCACCGCCGCCGGCATCCAGGTCGAGGATCTTGGCTCGCGCAACGGCACCTACGTCAACGGCGTCCGCGTTACCGGCAGGGTGCTGGCCAAGCCCGGCCAGGAGATCGGTCTGGGCAGCTTCCGCTTTCAATTGCTCGAGGGCGGCGAGCTGGCCCAGCGGGACTACAACGGCAAGGTCACCATCGAGGCCAAGGACATTGTGGTGACGGCGCCCAATGGGAAGCGGCTGCTGGACCCGGTGTCGCTGACCATTTATCCCTACGAGCTGGTGGCGCTGATGGGCCCGGCCGGGGCGGGCAAGACCACCCTGCTGAAGGCCCTGAACGGCTATACCCGGCCCATCGAAGGCACGGTCTTGTTCCGCGGCCAGAGCCTCTACGACTACTACGACCTCTATCGCCACATGATGGGCTACGTGCCCCAGGACGACATCGTCCATCCCCAGTTGACGGTGCGCCAGGCGCTCTATTTCAGCGCCCGGCTGCGCACCGACCTGACCGATGCCGAGATCGACGTGCGCACGGTGAAGGTGCTGAACGACCTGGGCATCCCGGACAAGATCGACACCATCATCGGCTCGCCGGAACGCAAGACCCTGAGCGGCGGGCAGCGCAAGCGCGTGAACATTGCTCTGGAGCTGATTACCGACACCCCGGTGCTGTTTCTGGACGAGCCCACCTCGGGGCTGTCGTCCTACGACGCCGAGTCGGTGATCGACCTGCTCAAGGTGCTGTCGAAGACCGGCAAGACCATTCTGACGACGATTCACCAGCCCAGCCTCAAGGTCTACAAGCAGTTCGACGACCTGCTGATGGTTTCGCGCGACAAGGGCGACAAACCTGGGGCCATGGTGTTCTTCGGCCCTGCGTTTCCTGACTCCATCCAGTTCTTCAACCCGACCGTAGCCAGCGTGCCGGCGGGAACGCCGCCAAACCCCAATCAAGACCTGAACCCGGAGATGCTGTTTTCCGGCATGAACGCGGTGCCTGAAGCCGGACGCACTGAGGTGTGGCGCAAACGCTACCTGGCTTCGCGCTACCGGCAGGAGTTTGTGGCCAACCGCAGCGGCAAGCAACCGGCGGCTGCCGACAAGACCGGCGAAGAGAAGCCCCGCCGCCAGTTCGGCTTCACTCAGTGGCTGGCCCTGGTCAAGCGCAACGTCTATGTGAAGCTGCGCGACCGCGCCCAGACCGCCATCCTGCTGGGACAGGCCCCGTTCTTCGCCCTGCTGGTGTGCGTCATCGCCTCGCCGCTGGAGACCAGCGACCCGGTGGGATTGTCAGAAAAGCTGCTCATCGCTCACTTCCTCATGGTGGTGGCCGCCATCTGGTTCGGCTGCAACAACGCCGCCCGCGACATCGTGGGCGAGTGGACCATCTACAAGCGCGAACGCATGGTCACGCTCAAGCTGGGCAGCTATGTGTTCAGCAAGCTGGCTGTGCTGCTGGGCCTGTGCATCTTCCAGTGCGGCGCCATGCTGGCCGTGGTGTTTCTCTACTGCCACCTGCACAGCAACTTTTTCTACGATTTCCTGGTGCTGCTGGTTGCATCCATGATCGGCGCAGGGCTGGGGCTGTGCATCTCGGCCATGTCCAAGACCAACGAGAGCGCCATCGCCATGCTGCCCGTGGTGCTGCTGCCCATCATCGCGCTGGGCGGCGGCATGCGCTCCATTTACGAGCTGCCTGAGGCTGGCCGGGTGGTCAGCGTCCTCATCCCCTCGCGCTGGGCCTTCGAGGCCAACCTGCTGCAGGAAGCCAAGGCCAAGCAGTGGCAGATCGCCGTGCCCGCGCCAAGTCGGCTTTATGCCGCAGCCTCAGCCGACGGTGCGCCGGCTGCAGGCGCAGGCCACGCAAAGAAAATGCCTCCCGCTCAACCGCCGCAAAGCGCCCCGGCATCGGCCACGGTCCTGCTGCCGGACATAGCCCAGCACACCCTGCCCAGTTATGTGGTGCAGGTCAACGACAGCCACGGCAAGAGCCTGCGACCTGCAGACGAAGACGAGTATCCCGACAAGAACCCCGCCGCCAACGCCAAGAAGTATCGCCATAGCTACCGACAGTCCATGGCGGTGATGAGCACTATGCTGGTGTTGCTGGTGGGCGCAGTCATCGCCATTCTTCTCAAGCGCGACAACGATCCGCAGTAGCGGAGCGTCAAAGGGAACGGGGATGGCAAGGGATCAGGGAACAGGGAAGTTGGTTCTCCCGTAGTGTTTTGAAAGGGCACGACTTCAGTCGTGCCGAAAAGGCCGCAAAAAGGACCTGGGCTTTAGCCCCTGAGGGCATGTTGAGAAGCACCTCGGACAACCGGGTCATGCAACCCCCTCCACCCAGCCACTGACCACTGTTAGCTGTCCACTGTTAGCTGTTTCACCGCACGAGGGTTCGAACATGAGTAGTGAAGTAGCCACGCCCATGGCGCCGGCCATCATTGTCGCCGAGGCCTGCGACCGGGGCAAGGAACGGGAAGAAAACCAGGACTCTGTGCGTCACGCCATGCTGCCCATGGGCGAGCTGCTGTTGGTGGCCGACGGTGTCGGCGGCTACTCCGGCGGGGCCACCGCCTCGCGCATGGTGGTGGATTGTTTCCTCGACTACCTGGGCAGCCTGCCCGCCGACTACCCCGCCGACCAGGCCATCCGCGAAGCTTCGGCCCACGCCAATTCGAGCATCGGCGCCGCTGCCAACGCCCCTGGTTCTCCTTATAGCCGCATGGGGTCCACCGTGGTGTTGGCTCTGTTGAACCGAGCTCTATCCAGCCAGGACTCGGTTGGTCCTGAGCCCGGCGAAATCCGCGCCTGGATCGGCCACGTGGGCGACAGCCGCGCCTACCTGATGCGCGAAGGCCGCCTGACGCGCATCACCAACGATCACTCCGCCGTCCAATCGCTGCTCAATCGCAACCTCATCACACCAGAGGAGGCGCAGAACCACCCCGATGCCTCGGTGTTGACGCGCAGCCTGGGCCACCGGTCCGAGGTGGAAATCGACATTGAGAGAGTCACGCTGGAGGTCGGCGACAGCCTCCTGTTGTGCTCCGACGGCCTGTGGGGCTACGTGCCGGAGCGGGAAATCGAGCATGTGATGGCCAGCCCCAGCTTGAGCGAACCGGCCATTGCCTCAGCCCTGGTGGACCTGGCGCTGGCCGCCGGCGGCCACGACAACATCGGCCTGGAGATGGCCCGCGTCAGCCTGCAGCCGGTTCCGGCCGAAGCCGCTCCCGCAACGCCGGAAGTCCAACCCCGCGGGGGCATCGCCAATGTCATTTCGCTGACGGTGCTGGTCATGGGTGCTGCGGTCTTGGCCTGGGCCTATTTGACTCACCACCTGCCCGGGTTCCTGCACCTGCGGTGAGGGCGGTGGGATTGTTGGAAATTGAAATGGAAGGCTGATCGATGTCTGAGGTCTCCCACCCATGCGCCAGATAACGCATGGATGGGGCACAGAGGTTATAACTGCGCCGAGCCCCTCAATTCAGTTTCCTTACATCAATCGGGCCAGTTTGCGGCCTTCGAAATGAGCCTCGATCTCTTCCAGCGTCTTGCCCTTGGTTTCGGGCAGGAAAAACGCCGCCACCACGAAATAGACCACGGTGAAGCTGGAGAAGAGGAAGAACATCGACGAATAGCCGTACTTGCTCACAAAGGGCAGGAAGATGCCGGCCAGGGTAGTGGAAACCAACTGGTTGATGACCAGAGCTACGCTCATGCCATTGGAGCGGATGCGGGTCGGCATCAGTTCCGACAGGGCCAGCCACACGCACACGCCCGGTCCCACTGCAAAGAACGCCATGAAGCTATAAAGTCCCAGGGCCACCAGCCACCCGTGACGGGCATCGGGCACGCTGCCGATCAGGGCCTTCTGAATCTTCAGCGGGGCGGTTTGCGCCTCGGCGAGGTTGGCGAAAGGGTTCTTGAAGAAGGACTCAATCTTGTTGGAGGGAACGCAACTGGCTCGCGTCACTTGCAGGGGCGCGGCGGCCTGGTCGTCGGAGCGCACATAGCTGGTGGAGGCGGTGAAGTCGCCGTAGGAGTAGATGATGGCCAGCGAGGCGCGATTGCCGTCAATCGACTGAAGCGGCTGGCTACCGCTGGCGTGGGCCACCAGCATCGCCTTGGCGGCCTCGGGCGTGAATTGCAAGCTCAACTCCTGGTTGGGCTGGACCATGGCTTGAACCGCCTCGCGGCAGTCAACGCCCACTTTTTCCGTGCGCAGAAACAGAATGCCCACGCCGACCAGCGAGACGATAATGCCGCTGGTGCCCAGAATCAGCAGGAACCGCCGTCCCGCCCTGTCCACCAGCATCATGCCGATCATGGTTACGCCGAAATTGACCGCGGTGAACAGGACATAGCCCCAGTGCGCCTGCAGATCGTTTAGGCCGCTCTGCAGCAGGATGCCGGCGTTGTATCCAATGATGGAGTTGATGCCCGTGGCCGTGTTGCAGAACAGGATTACGCAGGCCAGCAGGAAGGGGATGACGTATTTGCGGCGCAGCAGCGAGTCGTGGAGTTTCTCACCGCTGGGGCGCCGAGCGCTGGCCGTGGTGGCCGTCTCTTCCATTTCTTTCAATTCGAGAGCTGCCTGCTCTGGGGTGCGCGAGCGCAGCAGGGCGGCCAGCGCCCGGTCTCGCTTGCCGTGGCGGAAGAGCCAGCGCGGCGACTCGGTGACCAGCAAACTGCCCAGCACAAACAGCACGCCAGGAGGCAGCGACACCCAGAAGATGCGGCGCCAGGCCTGGTCTTTGAAGCCAAAAAGTGTGCCTTTGTCCGCGATACTGGCCACGGCAGCCACCCGGTAGCTGTAATACATGCCCACCGCGGCGGCCGCCACAATGCCCAGCGTCAGCAGCCATTGGAAAGCGCCGGTGCCTTTGCCGCGATCGCGCGCCGCCAGACACTCGGCCAGGTAGAGGGGCACCACCACGCCGATGAGGCCCCCGCTCATGCCTTGCAGCAGGCGTCCGAAGAACAGAGGCGCGTAGCCGTGGGAGAGAGCGATGACCGGAATGCTCAAAACGAACGTGAGCCCGCTGAGGATCATGAGCGGTTTGCGGCCCATCCAGTCGGCCAGGGCGCCGGCAAAGAGCGTGGAGAAGACGCTGCCCAGCAATACCGCGGCCACAATCACCGAGAGCTGCGCTGCCGTCAAGCGCGAGGTGGCTTCGAGATAGGGAAGCGCGCCGCCGATGATGCCCACGTCGATGCCATAGAGCAAGCCGCCCAGCCCCGCCACAATCAGCAGAAAGAGGTTATAGCGGCGATTGGCCGAGGTGAAAGCGGGTAGTGCGTCGAATCTCGTCATGGCGGTCCAGCTCGACTTTCTCACAGATTGCGTCGAGTTTTCCTGACGCAAGGGCCGATTTCCGCATGGGCTTTGAACCGGAGTTCCGGGTCAAAGCCTGCGCCGGGAAATCACGGCACGTAGGCAGCGAGAGATCGGACGTGCGATCAGTGTACATTGCGCATATTCGATCTAAACAGTCAGAAAAGTGGTGGCACAGATTCCGGTTGTGAGGCGCATCCACCAAGAACGGGTGCCGCAGGCCCCCTCGCCTTTGGGACCTGGGAGTACACGGACTCCAATAGTCCTTTCTTGGTGCTCCCTGATATCCGGGCGATTTACGTTATCCGACCGCGACCGGCTGAGCTGAGGCTTGCCATGTCCCCCAATGCGAGAGACATGGTGCACGCAGCGCTATGGGGGACGGGCCTGTCGTTTGTGGGCATTGGCTCAGAGCTAAAATGGACCGAGGCCACAATGAACCGCATGAAACGCGGCAAAACTCGCTTCGTCTTCTTGCTTTGCCTGGGGGCAGCGTCCTTCACCGGATTTGCGGAAAAGAATCCGGTCGATCAGGCTCGCGTCGTCGATCCCGCCGCCTCTTTTATCGATGTCGCTGCGCGGAGGGCCGAGCTTGTTTCTGCGGCGAATCCGCGTGTGCTGCAGGCATTCAAGGACAAGCGGGGTTGCACCAACTCGGAACAGGCTGAGCCGCCGGCGGGCCCCATGGTGATCCCGCACCACTATCTCAACGGCAGCAACGGGCCGACCGATCCGCAAGAGGCCAAGGCCACCGTACCCTATCAGAGGCTGCAGGACGCGGTGACGGCGGGCGCCAGTCGCTACGTGGCCGCAGGCGACCACGCGGAGGCCGCTTGCGTGGCGAGCCTGCTTGCGCGCTGGGCGGCGGCCAGAGCGCTGCTCGATTACAGCTACCGCGAGAGCAGCCAGGCCTGGTATCAGGTGGAGTGGACGCTCAGTTCCATCTCGCTGGCCTACTCCATCGTGCAATCGGATGCGGCCGTCTCCGCCGAGCAGAGAAGTCAGATTCTCAAGTGGATGCGCGACGTCACGGATCGCATGTTCGACCAAGACCCGCACCCGGACGACCGTGCGCACGAAAACAATCATGCCTACTGGCGAGCGCTGTGCGGCGCATCGGTTGGCATTCTGACCAACGACAACAAGCTTTACCGCCGCGCGCTAAAGCAATATGAACGCGCCATTGGCCAGATGAACCCCGACGGCTCGCTGCCGCTGGAAATGGCGCGTCACGAGAATGCGCTGCGCTACCAGAGCTTTGCTCTTACACCGCTGGTGATGATTGCCGAGCTTGCCGCCCGCCAGGGAAGCGACCTTTACAGGGTCCGCGTCAACGGCCATACGATTGCCGACGCCGTGGATTTTCTGGTGCGTGCCTCGGCCAATCGCGACTTGATGAAGCGGTACGCCTCAGAGCCGCAGACGTTCTCGCTCTTCTCTGGCAACAGGCCCCCGGCGTGGCTGGAGTTCTGGGCCGTACGCCATCCGGAAAAGCCGTGGAACAGCCTGCTCACTCAGCCACTATCGGATCCTGTTATCGGCGGGAATGTGACTCTCTACGCTGCTCCAGTGAAGTAGCTTTGGATTGCGGCAGCGGGAAGGGTAGCGTGAATCCGACTGCCCCATGATCGCCGAACCCTGATCTCTTCTCCCTGCTATCATGGCCAACGGGAAACAAGGCAGCAAGGAGAACCAGCGATGTTGAAAACATTTTCAGCGATACTGATGTTCCTGGGGGCCGCTCTCATGGCGCAACCCTCTTCCGGCCGCTTCGATCAGGGCAGCAAGGTCTTCCGCCTCGATGGCGGCCAGGTCTCGTATGCCTTCGGCGTGAATGCCCGCGGGGAACTTCAGCAGCTTTATTGGGGCGCGCGACTGGGGGCCACGGATCGCGTGCCGGCAGCGGTGTCGCGGCGGGAGTGGGCTTCGTTCGACTCCTCCTATAACAACACGCCGCAGGAGTTTGCCGGGTGGGGCGCGGGGCTGTTTGCCGAGCCTGCCTTGAAGGTCACCTTTGCGGACGGCAACCGCGACCTGGTGCTCCATTACCTGAGCCACACAGAGACGGCCGATGGCTTCGACGTGGTGCTGAAAGACATCTCCCGGGAGGTCTACGTCACGTTGCATTACGCGATGGACCCGGAGAGCGGCATCCTGGCGCGGTCGGCCACCATCCAGAACCGCGAGGCGCAGCCGGTGACCGTGGAGCAGGCCGCCGCCGCCGCGTGGTCGCTGCCGGCGGCGCGCTACACGCTGAACTACCTGACCGGCCGCTGGGCGGGGGAGTGGACGCTGACCCAGGAGGCCGTCCATCCCGGGGCGCGGGTGATCGAGAGCCGCCGCGGGTCGACCGGGCACCAGGCCAATCCCTGGTTCGCCATCGCGGCCGGCGCGCCGGAGCAAATGCAGGAGCAGCACGGCGACGTCTGGTTTGGTGCGCTCGCCTGGAGCGGGTCCTGGCGCATCACCGTGGAGCAGGACCAGTTGGAGCAGGTGCGGGTCACGGGCGGATTCAACCCCTTCGATTTCGGCTATGTGCTGCACCCGCAGGAGTCGCTGGAGACGCCGGTGTTCTATGGCGGCTACTCGGGCAACGGGCTGGGCGGCGCGTCGCGGTTGCTGCAGCATTTCGAGCTGACACACATCCTGCCCCATGCGGCGGCGGGCGGCGCGCCCAAGCCGCGGCCGGTCATCTACAACTCTTGGGAAGCCACGGAATTTCGGGTGAACGAGGCCGGGCAGATGGCGCTGGCGGAGAAGGCCGCAGCTCTGGGCATCGACCGCTTTGTGATGGACGACGGCTGGTTTGGCCAGCGCAAGGACG
>CAZLMY010000029.1:0-44149 GCA_964560845.1 uncultured Occallatibacter sp.
AAGAAGATTCCGAACGACCAGAATGTGAGGTTGCCCAGCCTGGCAATCGCATCGCTTCCGGCAAGAATGAAGAAGACAACGAAGCCCAGCAGGCTTAGTACAGCAATCAGCGGAGATAGACGCATGGCGCGCTCGGCTGGACGGCGGCGCTTTTTGAACAAGCCGCCAATCATCCAGAACGGGGCATACAACAGCACCGAGACAAGCGCCAGCAGAAACCAGGCGACAAGCGCGATCTCAGCGAATGCCTGCCAGGTTGGGATGCGCTTGAGCGTCTCGCCGAGAAAGACAAATCGACCCTCGGCATTGGGTGTGAGCAGCATGGCGGTGGCCGCGGCCTCGGGTTTGCCTTTCTTGGGCAGATAGCGGAACTGCGATCCGCTCACTGGAACGAACGGCTGATCGATCTGGCTGAGACTGGAGAGCAAAAGGTTGCCGCCGCCGAAGCGGACATGCTCCATGGCCACCAGGCGCTCAAGGAAGTGCGTAAACTCGTTGCGCGGCGAGACCGGTTCGTACCAGCCCGCGTAGTCCTGCACATTGGCGGGTAGAGGCCCCGCGGCCGGGACGGCCGGCCGCGTAAGTCCCCGGGTAACATAGGCGCGGATGACGTCGCCGATCTTGCCGAAGGCGTCGCCGTTTGCGGAGTTGATGCTGTAGAAGTAACCCACGCCGGACTCCGGCATGTACGACATCTCGGTGATGCCGCCGTCTACGCCGCCATCGTGGCCGTGGTATTCAAAGCCGTCGTGAAAGCTGGTGTAGTTGCTGAGCGCGTAGCCGGTCTTCAGGCCCTCTTGTGCCTGCCAGGTGCGGGTTGGCGTTTCCATGCGATCGATGTCGGCCGACGGCAGCACCTGGGCCCCGGCAACTGCGCCGCGATTGAGATAGAACTGCACATAGGCAGCCATATCTTTGGCCGAGGCGTTGATCGCTCCCGCCGGGCGCACCAGGATGTTCCAGTAGGGATAAGGCGTTTTGCCGTCGCCGTGATAAAGCGTGGTCAACTGCGGAGCTTCAAAGTAAGTGGCCGTCTTCATGCCGATGGGCAGGAAGAAGTTTTGCGTCACATAGTCTTCGAAGCGCTGGCCGGTGATCTTTTCCACAATGTAGGCAGCCACGGGCGGGCCAGAGTTGCAATAAGCCATGCGCGTGCCGGGGCGCCAGCGGGAGATGCGCGAGCGCTGGTAGTAGTCAAGCCCTTGGCGCAGGGTCATACCCTTGGCGTCCTTCGCGTATTCGGCCATGTGCATGTCGTCCCAGCCGGTGGTGTGCTCCAGCAGGTCAACCACGCGCACCGGGTCGGTGGCTTCCCATCGATTCTGAAACCAGATCTCGGGCACGAGTTTGTGCACCGGGTCGAGCATGGAAAGCTTGCCTTCATCCACCAGTTTGAGGATGGAGAGGGATGCGAACGCCTTGGATGTGGAGCCGATGCGGAACAGCGTTTCGTCTGTGGTGGCCTGGTTGGCGGCGACGTTCGACTTGCCCAGCCCGGCGACCCACTCGGGGCCGTCGCGATGCACAATGGCTACCGAAACTCCGGGTGTATGCGTGTCGGCAAGAATCTTCTCCAACTGCTGGCGAAGCTCGGGAATCGATTGCGCGGGCTTGGGTGACTCATCTTTCTTGGCCTGCGCAAACCCGGCCGTGGCCGCCAGAAAAAGGACGAGCATCGGAACGGCACATTTGAAGCTCAGGCAAGGCATTTTCTTTCGCATGACAATCTCCTGACTTACTTGCAATGTTCGGGTGCGCCGATTTCGAATCCGTTTCGCGCTTGGACGCGTGACAGTCGGGATGTGCGCCGCAGTTCATTCGATCTCACATGGTTTCGTGAGCGTGGAGTTGAATTCATTTTGGTGGCGGAGACGTGCCGTTAGGCAGGGCAGGCGCGAGGATATCGAAGGAGGGAGGGTCAGCTCGAAGAAAACCGGCATGACGGCAGATTCGAAATCCATCTCCAACCTCGGTCTTTCCGTTGGCGACGCGGAAGCACGCGCAACAAGCACGCGGACATGCTAACACCGTTGCTACCGGCCCCGGCTTGCGCTCAGACTCAAACACATGCCGAATAACTGCAGCGTCACGGGCAAGCGCTGCTCATACATCATCCTGACGGTAACCGACGAAGGCACGCCGCGCCTGACTTCCTATCGGCGCATTATTCTGCATGTTCACGCGCCGGTTGCGGGGAAGGGAACCGCGGCGACTCACCGGACGGTGCGGGAGTAGTGGCGCGCGATAAGTTCATCGGACGAGATCGGGTGGGCAAAGCCGTTTGCCTTCGCAAGCTTCAGCCAGGAACATCCGGCCCCGCGATCCCTCGGCCTGACTTTCCCAATTCGTTGTGCATCCGGCGCCCAAAGCGCATACAATTCTGAAAGCAAAATGGCGAAAGCAAAGCAGCAACAGACATTCGAAATATCCTGCCCGGACTGCGGGGCGATGCTCAAGATCGACGCGGCTACGGGCTTGTTGATCAGCCACACCACGGCTCCGCGCAAGCGGACGTTCGAAGACCTGGAGGCGGCGGCCAAATCCATGCGCGAGCAGGACGAGCGCAAGGAGTCGATCTTCCGCCAGTCGATCGACGCGGAAAAGAACAAGGAAGACCTGCTGGAAAAGAAGTTCGCCGAGGCTCTGCGCAAGGCCAAGGACGCCCCCGAGGGCAAGCCTTTGCGGGAATTCGATCTGGATTGATTTGACGGGATCGATTTGAAGTGGACTGACGGCGGGCGTAACCGGGCCGGTCGGTCGGCTCTCAGTTGCATCCAATAAGAGCGATACTCGAAGCACCGGACCCCCGCGCATTGGCCGGGGCCGCAAGGAGAATACCCATGGTTGTAGTGCCGCTCTCTCAGCCCAGGAAGGACGACGAATCGCCCCTTCCCGCCCCCAAAGAAGACTCGCTCAATGTGACCCGGATTGCCGCCGGCGCCGCACTGATCGCCGGGGGTGTTTTGTTCCTCACGGGATCCCGCCGCGCCGGCGTGCTTGCGGCCACCTCAGGCACGGCCTTGGCGCTGCTTGACCAGCAGAGCACCGTTCGTTCCTGGTGGCAGAAGTTGCCCCGCTACATCGACGACGTGCAGCGCCTGCTCGCGGATGTGCAAGGGGCAGTGGACGACGTGGCCGTGAAGCGCGAAAGGCTGCGCAAGGTGTTTGTCAAGCAGTAAGTAAGGCTAGATGCCCAATTGCCGGCGCCCTGCCTCGCTGATGCGGTGCGGGGTCCATTTGGGTTCCCAAACCAGCGCCACCTCGACCTTGCTGATATCGGGGATACCGGCCAGGCGGTTGTTCACTTGTTCGAAGATCAAGCCGCTGGCGGGGCATTGCTGGGTGGTCAGGGTCATGGTCACCTTGACCCATTGCCGCGGCCAGGCCGGTTTCGAGGCCGGGTCGGGACCGGTCTCGACCGAGTAGATCAAGCCGAGATCGACCAGGTTCAGCCTTACTTCCGGGTCAAAACAGTCGCGCAGAGCGGTGAAAATGTCGGCTTCGGTCAGCATGATTTGGTTCCTGGATGGAGGAAAGACCCGGGGCTAAAGCCCCGCTTGTTTTAGGAGACTTACGGCACGACTGCAGTCGTGCCGTTTCAAAACGTTGCCTTTCGCAGAGGTTTTCTAGTTCTTCCGCTCGACCAGGTAGCGCGCCACCGACTTGAGACCGTCGGCGCGAGTGCCGTAGGGCTCGAGGGCGGCAAAGGCCTCTTCAATCAGCGTCGCGGCGTCGCGCTGGCTCTGTTCGAGGCCGAATACGGCCGGCCAGGTGGCTTTTTCCGTGGCTAGATCCTTGCCTGCAGTCTTGCCCAGGTGCGCCGAGTCCACGGTCAGGTCCAGCACATCGTCCACAATCTGAAAGGCCAGCCCGGCCTTGCGGCCGAAAAGGTCGAGGCGGATCACGTCCTCCGCGGTGGCTCCGGCAAACACGCCTCCGGCCACTACACTGACGCGAATCAGCGCGCCGGTTTTGGCTCGGTGGATGGCTTCGACCAACTCAGGCGTCGGTTTGAGGTGTTCGCTCTCGATATCCAGCACCTGGCCGCCGATCATGCCGTCGACGGTGCCCACGGCGTTGGCGATGAGGCCGACGATCTGGACGGTCGCCGCGGGCGGGCACTCCAACCCGGCCAGGACCTCGAACGCCCGGGTCTGCAGCGCGTCCCCGGCCAGGATGGCGATGGCCTCGCCGAAAGCCTTGTGGCAGGTGGGTTTGCCGCGGCGCAGGTCGTCGTTGTCCAGGGCCGGCAGGTCGTCGTGAATCAGCGAATAGGTGTGGAGCATCTCCAGGGCCGCGCCCAGCCGCTCAATGCCCTGGGGCACAGCGCCGGCCAATGTGGCGGCGGCCTGCATGGCGAGAACCGGCCTGAGACGTTTTCCGCCGGCAAAGGTGGAGTGGCGCATGGCCCCATGGATCGAGGCGGGGACGGTCTCCAGGCTGGGAAGCAGCGACTCCAGCGCACGGTCGGTCAGCTCCGCGCCCTCCAGGATCAGCGATTTTACGTCGGTCGGCATAGCTTCATGATAAACGAGGTTGCCTGAGCCTCCGCTCCAGCGCACACAGGGCTGTGAGCAGCAGCAGCGCCAAGGCGCTCAGCCAGCGCCCGGCCAGGGTGTCGGGGGTGGTCGTCCAGTCCACGGTCAGGTCCAGGGGGCCCTGTGGGACGGCAAACGCCATGAGCCCGTCCTCGCGTTGCGTCACTTGGTCGACGCGTTGGCCGTTGAGGCGAATGTCCAAAGCTGGAAAGCGGCGCAAATGCAGGACCAGGGATCCGGCACGGGGCATTGGGGCTCGAATCCGCCAGTGGTCGGGGCGCGCTTCGGTCCAGGCAAAGGTGGCCTGGCAACTCCCCTGGCTGGCGTCCCATGCAGGAAAGGTGCCTTCTGCGCTCTGGCCGATGGGGGCGCCCAAGGGGGTTGTTGGGTCGGGTGTGAAGCAAGCTGCTGGGAGTCCCGTGGCCTGCAGGCTGTCGTCAGTGCCCGGTGGCGCGTATTCGTCGGTGCCTTCAAAACCTGTGCCGGTGGCGTATACGCTCAGCATGCCCGGGACAGCGTCTTCGTCGTCGCAGGCCTGGAAGAAAGCGTGCGCCGCATAGGCAGTGGAGGCCACAAAAGCGGCTGTGGAGAGGATGGCGATGGCCATTTGCGGCCAGCGCTTCCTGGGCCATATTGCCGCGGCAAGGAAGATGCCCATGGGTGCTTCGAGAGCCACCAGCCAGCGCCACGGGAATTGCAGAAAGCGCAGTTTGGGCAGCAGATTCCAAACCGGCAGAGAGGGCGGCAACAGCAGAAACAGGATCGCCAATGGGATCAGCGCAAGCGGGAGCCACCAGGCGGAAATGCTCGATTTGGCAAGAGAAGAATTGTCGTTGCCCGACCCCTGCTCTGAGAGTCTTAAAGTCTCAGAGCGCAATTCCTCTTTGTGGAGTCCAGAAACAACGGCGTCCGACTCCAGTTCGGGGAGTCTCGAAGCGTCAGGGCACGACTTGAGTCGTGCCGCATTGGCCGGCAAAAAAGAGAGGGGCTTTAGCCCCGGGACAATGCCACGGAGCCACGCAACAAGCATCCCCACCACCGCCACCGTCAGCATGATCGCAGCCAGCACCGAAACGCGATGAAGTACCTCGTCGTGCGATTGCATGGCCGGGTCGCTGTGGTGTGCGAAGAGCCAACTGCTTTCGATCCGCTCGCCCACGTCCTCCGTGGCCTGGCGAATATCGATCCAGTGCTGCTCCACTGCGGCGGGAATCAGATAAAACGCAGCGACCGCCAGCCCCAGCCCTGCGCCCACCGCGGCCCGCAAAAGGGGAGCCCAGCACCGGCCGAGCAGTGCCGCGGCCAGCGCGACAAAGGCCAGCAGATAACTCGCCATCACGCCCAACGGCGCATTGCTGAGCCATGCGCCCGCCACCACCAGAGCCAGTGGCCCGGCCGAGCCATCGAGAGCGCGCCTCCACGTTGAACCCGCAGGATTTCTCTGCCTCAGCGCAAAAAGCAACAGCAGCGGAATCCAGAAGCCGCCGGTCAGTTCTCCATAGGCGGTGCGTTCGTAGGCTGTGAATAGCGAGTAGCCGCTGAAGAGCGCGGCGCATCCGGCCAGGGTGGCCGCGCCGTCGCTCAGCGCCTGCCGGGCCAGAGCGCGCGTGGCCAAACCTGTTCCGGCCAACAGCAGAAAGGTCAGGGCAAAGGGAACCAGCGTCCAGGGCAGCGCCAGCCCCAGCGCCGCACCCAGCATCCATGTCAGCGGCGGATAGAAGACGAAGCGGGGCTCGCCTGCGCCGAAGTTGGCGCTGGGCGCCCAATGCGGATAGAACTGCCCGTGCCGCCAGGCGTTCTGCGCGTCGAGCCAGGAAACCAGGTGGAAGTCGAAATCGTGCCCGCAGGATGGACCGCGATAGAGGAGCGGGGCAGTCGCCATGGCCGCAGCCAGCAGAATCAGGGCGGGGCCGAGGAGGCGGATCCAGCGTGGGGGGATCCCAGGTCCCCAAATGCGAGGGACCTGGGGCACCCGGCATGATGGGCTCTCAGCGCTCAAAGGCCAGACCTCGGGATTTCGCAGTCTTTACTGGTCTTTCCGGAGGATTGAGTCTCTGAGCATGGATTACAGTGCATTAGAGCCATTGGACGTTGACCGGTTTTCTGGGCGGGATGCGGGTATAGGAGTACTTACCCTCGCCAAGCATCATGCCGCCGCACACCACATAGCCTTCAGGCACCGACAGTTCGCGGCGAATGGGCTCGTGGATGGCGGCGATGCGGGTGAGATACCCGGCCCAGCAGGCGCCCAGCCCACGCGCCTCGGCGGCCAGTTCAAGAAAGGTCAGGGCAATGGCACAGTCTTCTTTTCCCCAGCCGTAGTCCAGGGGTGCGCAAGCCACCACAAGGGTGGGCGCACCGCGCAACACAAAGTCGTATCCTTCCTCCCATTGCTTCAACAGGCTCGGACTCACTCCACTCGGCCCTGAGCCGATCACCGTCTCCCGCGCCAAGGCGTGCAGCTTGGCGCGATCCGAGATTACCAACCAGCGCAGCCGCTGCGAATTCGAGGCTGTCGGAGCATACCGGGCCACGTTGAGAAGAGCTTCCATCGTCTCCCTGGGAACCGGCCGGTCGTGGAACTCGCGTACCGATCGCCGGCTCATCAGAAATCCATCCATCAAGACTGGATTCGGGAGCTCGTCGGGCGCAGGCAGAAAGGACTCCTCCGGCAATGCGGCGTGGGTCAGCGCATGGCAGTCGCAAATTGCGACGCAATGACCGCACAGAATGCAGCGGCTACCGGGGATTTCCTCTGGAAAGCCATCTTCGCCCAAAACCAAGGCACCAGACGGACAGACCGCGATGCACGCGCCGTCCTTGATGCATTGGCTCTTGTCAACACTCACACGATTCACGAGCAGCGTCCTCTAGTTCCTTCAAAGCAATTGTGGTGCTTTGATCGCAGTGTACTCCGGGGTCAAAGGGGCGGCGGGTGCTGATCGCCCTAGATCCCTAATCCCTAGTCCCTAACCCCTGGTCCCTGCTTTTTTCACGGCAATAACCGCAGCGTATGCCTTGTTTGCGCGGCCACGGCTGCTGGGCTGAAGGGCAGGGCAAACGTTGTCCCGCCATAGTAGTCGTTCCACTGGTCGCGGAAGTAGGGGCTGTAGGGGTTACCGCTTTCGCCCAGCACAATGTCTTCCGTTGAGCCGTCGATGTTGCTCCAGTCCATGGTGAAGCGCTGCGAAGGGCCGAAGGCCTGGCCCACCTGCTTCACCGTGGTGGTGTCTCCGCTGAGCGGTTGCCGGCCGGTTCCGGCCATGCGGCTCAGTACAGGCAGGAAATCCGCCAGCGGGTGCTCGATATCCACCACGTGCCAGCTTCCATAGGTCCACCGGTCCAGGTCGGCCGGCGCCTTGGCGTTTTTCATGCCTTTGCGGACGGCGTCGGTCAGCAGCGCGTCCCAGTTGGCGTAGTTCTTGGGCAGCCAGTCCTGGCTGGCGTGCACAATGATCTCTTCCTCGGCAAAGTTCTCCTCGCCCCATTGGTATTCCGCGGCCACCTTGCCCAGCTTGGGTTCAAGGATCAGCGGCCAGAAGGCGTGCCGCGCCTGAGTCACAATTGAAGCGGCGGCGGATTCGGTGCTCAAACGGCCGTCCCAGCTTCGCATCAGGTCGGCGGCTTTGCGCAAGCGGTCATCCACCCCGGCCGTGTGATCGATGGCGTAAGCCAGGCGGTGACCCAGCTCCTGGTCTACCTCGCTGTAGATGTCTGTCTGCACCGCCAGCAGGTCTTTGGGGGTGAGCTGGTCGCGGCCCTGCAGCGCCTTGTAGATGCGCTCGGCGCGGTAGGGATCGGCCCACTCCAGCGTCAGCGGCACGGGTGGCTTCTCGCCGGTGACTGCGCTGGTGACCCTCGAATTGGCTGTTGCCAGAAAGCCCGAGGTGGGATCGACGGAGTTGGGCATTTCGTCGAAGGGGATATAGCTCTGCCACTCGTGCGCCGTGTCTTCGATGGGTACACCAACCAGGCCGTTGGGTCGCTGCGGAACCCGGCCTACTGTGTGGTAGGCGATGTGGCCCCGATCGTCGGAGTAGACCACGTTCTGTGTCGGCCAACTCCACTGCGTCATGGCTGCCGAGAATTCGGTCCAGTTCGAAGCCGTGTCGATCTGGTAAAGCGGCAGCACGTTCAGCGTCGGGTCGTAGAGCGTCCACTTGAGCGCGATGGGCCGTGTTTCCTTGGGCGGCAGCACCGGATTCAGCAGCGGCCCGTGGGCCGTCAGCTTCAGGTCCAGTTGCACGTCGCGGCCGCCGCGCACGTGAATCGTCTCTCGATCCACGATCAGCGGCTTCCACTGCCCGTCCACGTCCTGAAAGTTGCCCTTGCCGTCGAGCTTCTCGACGTAGAGATCTTGCACGTCGGCATAGAGAGCGGTGAAACCCCAGGCCACATGCTCGTTGTGCCCGGCAATTACAAAGGGCATGCCCGGCAGCGTGACTCCGGCGGCGTGGAAGCCTGGAGCGTGGAGGTCGGCCATGAACCAAATGTTGGGCACCGTCAGCCCCAGGTGCATGTCGTTCGAGAGCAGCGGCTTGCCGCTGGCCGTGTGGCTGCCGGCAATGACCCAGTTGTTGGAGCCCGCATTGCAGCCTTCGCAACTGGGCAGCCCGAGCAGCGCCCGCATGTCCTCAGGAATGTCGTCGTTGGGGCTTGCCGGCCGCGTCATTCGGGTCTCGGTGCGGTCGTCGTCTTCATCGGTGCCGGTCATGGGCGGGGCAGGATGCGGTTTGCTCCAATCCACCACCAGGCCGGTGGGAGGACGATCGCGCCACGAGCCAACCGGGTAGAGATCGGCCTCGAGCTTGGGGTTGTTGAGTTTGGCCGCGATGCGTTCGCGGGCCATCTTCACATACCAGTGGGTGTCCAGGGTCTCCACCATCATGAGGCCGATGCTGATGGAGTCGACGCCGCTCCACTGCCGGGGGCGATAGAGCAGCAGCTTGAACTCGGCGGGAAGGGAACTGCGGTGCTGGGAGATAAACAGGTTGACGCCGCGCGCATAGTCGTCGAGGCGGACGCGGTCGGCCGGGGTCATGTGGTCGTAGATGCGTTGCGCCGTGTTGCGAAATTGCAGGGTGCGCTGGGTCTTGTCGTGGCGCACCAGCGAGGGGCCAAGCAGTTCGGATAGCTCCCCGTTTGCGTTGCGGCGGAAGGCGTCCATTTGCCATAGACGGTCTTGCGCGGTGACATAGCCCTGGGCCATGAACAGGTCGTCTTCATTGGCCGCTTCAATGTGGGGCACGCCGTGTTGGTCGCGCCGGACGGTGACCGGGGCGGAGAGCCCGGCAAGTTGCAGGGCGCCATCGAGTGTGGGCAGAGAAGCTTTGGCGGAGGCGCGCAGCCACAGCACTTCGGCCGTCGCAGCCACCAGCAGCAGCGCCAACAGGCAGGCGCTGGCGAGCAGCAGCCGGCGCGGCCAGCGCCGTTTGCCTGGGCGCGGCGATGGCGATCTATCGCTGAAGCGTAATCTTTTCAGAGTGCGAGTATTCGGCATCGTTCTTCAACAGGATAACGCCGTTCGCTTGGCGGGAAGGCGAAAGCGTACCACGGGCGATAGGCGATTCTCCTATTCGCGCTGGATACTCCACCTTCGCCGACTTTATGAGTCGACAGCGCTTTTCACCATGGAGAGGTGGCAACAGGCCGGGTGTGGGCTGGCTCCGTCAAGGAAGAAGGATTCTCTGGACGTTGATCCGGCCGCCGATACACGCGCCGCCCCGGAACGAATATCGATACCGGCAGCCCCACGATCACCCCTGCCAGCGCTCCCACGGCGCTTCCCGCAAGACCGTTCAGCAGCCAAGGAGTTCCATTGTTGTTCCGAGGGCAGACTGCAAGCGTCACAAATCCGGCTGCGGCCATGGAGCCCACAACGATCTTGAAATTACGGCGCTGGTCGTCCATGCGAATATCTTCCACCTCGGCGCGATTGAGTTGGTAGCCTTCGCGCCCGCCGAACCAGTCAAAGGTGGGTTCGCAGAACAGATAGTCTGTCGTCGCGCCTGAAAAGTGGCAGTGGAACGATCGTCCCCTGTCTGTTTTTACGGAGATTTCTTCGTAGTGGGCGAGATCGCGCACACGGTCCCAGCCGCTTGGCAGCGCCGGTTCGGGATTCTCCGGCAGCGGCGGGGCCTGCTTTTGGGTTGACGAGGAGGCGATGCCGCCGCCCGCTTGTTGGGCCATCAGCGAAGTTGCCAGACAGAGACAAAGAAAAGACGGAGTGAGCTTGCGGATCATCGGGATTCCTCCTGCAGCGGGTCGGTTGGGCTGCGCCGGATTGTGCGAGACCGGAACGATCAATCAGTAGCCCTGCGTTGGGGCTGGGAGTCGGGCAGCGGAGAGGATTTTGACGATCTGGCTGGCCATGGGGCCGGAGGCTACGATTCCATCGAAGGCCAGGATCCTGCCCGAGGCCAGAACGATGCCCGACCTTCGATCCTTGACGACGTAGGTGTGGAAGTGGGTGAAGATCAGCCGGTCGACATGGACGATGAGATCGCCGTCGGGCTCGTCGTTGACGATGTTCAGGTTGAGCTTGTCCCAATCTTTCTGCTTCAACAAGGCCCGTTCCAGGGTGCCGACGGTGAGAAAGACGGTGTTTGAAGCGATGTAAACCGTGTGGGCGTTCCGGATGGCCTGGCTACGCTGGGAGCTGGCTGACCACTGCGGCACATCGGCGACCGGTTGCGCGGCTGGACTTGGCTGCGCGGCTGGAGCGGGCTGCGCGAGGGCGGTGAGCGTGGTAACTTGCGACGGCTGCTGCGACACCAGCAACGTGCAGAAGAGAACACCGAGAATAACTTGCAATGTTAGGCGGATCATCGGAACTCCTTGCTTGGTTTCTACAAGGACCGATGTTAGGGCGGCGGCGGGCGCAGGTGGGGGGAGCTGGGACAGTATCGGCAGTGTCACAAGGTGGGTGATTGACCCATGGGGGCCTTATCCGGGGCTAAAGGCCTCGAGGATTGCTCCCCGTTTCAGGGGGCCGATGCCCCATGCTCCCTCCGAGAGGCGCAAACTCCGACGGAAGTGCCGCCGCCGTCATGCAGGAGCGGTTTGCTGCTCCTGCTTGCGGAGTTCGGTCAGGGTTGGCTCGTCCAGCAGCTTGTAGCGCAGGGGAAACACACCGGGCGGGAGCTCCGCGGCGGTTATCGCATCGCACACCACGCCTTTGGCCGCTTCCAGGCCGCGCTTCCAGCCCGCACGCGTGGCATCGCGCACAATCAGGCTCTCCGGTTCCAGTCCGGCGGCGGTCAGCATGGTTTGGGCGATGCGCTGAAACTCTCTCCAGTGCGATGCAATGCCCACCAGCACGCCGGGAGGAAGCGGTAAGTAGCGCTGCAGGTGAGCCTGCAACTCGGGCGCCACGGAGTGCACCTGCAGTACCGTCAGTTCCGTGCCGGGCGGCAGCAGCTTGCGCACGGCGGCGGCCTTGCTGGGCAGCACAACAGGCATGGCGGCATCGAATATGCCGGCCGTGGCGCAATCCTCCGGCGCGCATCCCGTAACCGGAAGCGCCACAGCCTGCACCATCTCATGGATCACGATGGCGCGCAGATCGGGGTCCGGCTCAATCACCAGCCAGCGCGTGGGCGGCTCGTGGGTGAGCCAAAGGCGCAAGCGCTCGCGCAGCAACGGCTCAGTCACGCCGAGCTTGCGGGCGTCTTTCGCCATCTCCCGGATCAGGTGATCGACGGCCAACTCGGCAGGCAGGGGCGAGGCAGGCCGGGTCACTTGCACATAGACGCCGCTGCCGTGGCGAAGCTCAAGCCAGCCGGCCGCCTCCAGTTCGCGATAAGCCGCGCTGGCGGTGTTGGCGTGGATGCCGAAGCGCCGGGCCAGTTCGCGGGTGCTGGGCATGCGTTGGCCGGGCGTCAGATCCTGGGTCAGGATGCCCAGTATCACCTGGGTCACCAACTGCTCGCGCAGGGGAACGTCGCTGGTGCGGCTCAGCCACAGGCGCATGGGGTTAGCCGACGACCGGATCGCTGAGCGCCGCAACCGCAACGACCGGCTTTCTGCGCCCGTGCAGGGCAATCACCGCCAGCATGATGAGCAGGATGATGGGCAACACCAACAAGCTGCCCTCGGGGCCGTCCGTGCCGCCGCTCCACAACACGGCGCCGGCAGGGGCGGTGGTGAGGTAGTGGCCGGTGGCCACATTGCCGCTGTCGGCCGCGCCGTAGAAATAGGTCTCTGCCCAGTCCCAGGCGGCGTGGCAGCCGATAGCCCACCAGGCCGATCCGGTTACCCGCACGCTGACGCAGAACGCAAAGCCGATCAAGGCGGCGGCAAAGATGCCGATCCAGTTTTCGCCGTTGTTGCCGGTGTGGATGAAGCCGAACAGCGTAGAAGTTACCCAGGCCGCCTGCCAGAAGTTGCCGCCTTCGACCTTCTTCAAATGCAGCAGCAGGCAGGGAACGAGTCCCAGCAGAGCGATGCCATAGATGCCCCAAATGCCATTGCCTTTGCCCATCAGCAGTAGTTCGCCGCAAACAAGGGCGTTGACGCCGAGCGCCCACCAGAAGTTGATGCCGCGGGTGAGCGTGAATTGCAGGTAGCAGCGGAACATGCCTTCTTCAAAGCAACCGACCAGCAGAAAGGCCGCGCACCAGAGCGCTCCGAACTTGAAGATGTCTGTCCCGGAGAGCGCTACCGGCCCGAAATGCAGCCATCCGCCCCAGGCCAAGCCGCCAATCAACGCCGACAGCGCCGCAAAACCGACCGCGAAGCCGGAGAAGAAGTTCATCGCCGGCCGGGGACCGGTCAGGTTGAAGGCCAGCAAATTGCGGCGCCGCTCAATCAGCGCCATCAGCGACGCCGCACCCAGCAGCGCCAGGAACGAGATCATCTCACCCCAGAATGCAGAGGAGGCTGTAAAGTCGTTCCTCTTCGAGATGATGTGGAAATGCAGGAACGCCAATCCCAGGCCACCGACGAAAAGCGCCAGCATCAACACAAAGCACAGCACCGACCAGCCGGCGCGCAACCCCTGCGGGCCCAGGAACGTCCAGCGCAGGGCGCGGTTTTCCCATGGTTCCGGCGCGGGCGAGAACGGTTCAATCGAGACTGGTTCTACGGAAGCAGTTTCAGCGGGCGACACTTCCGGCGCGGGGGGCTGGACTTCAGGCTCCATGGAGCCTCCTTTGAAGGAACTCTAGTTCGCAGAATTGTACTGTAATGACTCTACGGATCGGGGCGCGGCGAAGTTCCGCGGGCGATGGCAGCAGGATCGCACACCGGGGCGGGGGAACATTTCGCAGCGCCCCGACGGGGCACATTGCGATCTGGCGGCAATCCCAGGAGTGCGCTTCGCTTCTGCTGGGCGATTTTCGACCCATCCCTGCGGGATGAAAAAGCCGCTGCGAAGGGCCCCCAAGTTAGGGCCCCCAGGTTACTGTTAGCGCGGGTTGCTGGCCCGCAACTCGGCCACAATCTCGGCCGCGGCAACGCGGGCTTCGTCGGCCCGGTCGGGAGCGAAGCTGATGGCTCCCACGCGGGCATGGCCGCCGCCGCCGTAGCGCTCGCACACCTGCGCCAGGTTCACCATCTTCTCCGGGTCGGCCTTGGTCCAGGGATTGGAGCCCACCGATACCTTGGTGCGGAAGCTGGACTTGGACAACCCGATGGAATAGATTGCCTTTGGGTGCAGGTAGTAGGGAATGAACTTGTTGTAGCCTTCCAGGGGCTGGTCGCTGATGTCGAAGAAGATGGTGCCGTCGCGCTCTTCGCTGCGTTCGCGAATCAGCTTGATGGCTTCCTGGTGGCGTTCCAGCAGGGGCGGCAGCAGATCGGCCACGAAGGGCTGGCTCAGCACCTCGGCCAGGGGCATCTCGGTCAACAGCGGAATCAGGCGCGGGATGAAGAGCGGGTCCTGGGTCGATTCGATGATCAGGGTCAGCTTCATGGCCGGTGCGGCCATCTCCACGGCCGACTCGGGGCTCTCGTACTTGGCGCCGTCCACGATATTGGCCCAGTGGATCAACTCCGCCACCGGGGCCGTATCGAAGCCGAAGCGCGTGGAGGCGATGTGGGCCAGAAAGCTGGTGCAGGAGACATAGTTGGGATCGAAGAACTTCCTCGATCCGCAATCCAGATCCTTCTGGCAGTCCAGAAAGCTCTGGTGGTCTTCGGGCGTCAGAAATGCCGAAAGATGATGGTCGAACCACCAGGTGATCTTGGGCGAAGCCGAGTATTTGAAGTCGACAATGGCGTTTTCGTCGCCGGTAAACTCGCTTTCGTCAAACAGCGCCCCGGCGCGATGCACCAGGCCGTGGTATTCGTAGCTGGCTGCGGCCGAAACGCGCTCACGATGAAATCGCGTGAACAGCGAGGCCGAGCAAGCTCCGTCGAAACATTTGTCGTGATAGAAGACGCGAACTCGCAAGACTTGCCATCCCTCTGTGCCAGCAATGTGAAGAACCGGAACTGTTAAGCATCAAGCGCCGGGCTGCTTGTGTCAAGTTGGGCGAGTTGAAAATCGAGCCGAGCCTCTTGCCCGATCTCGTCCTACGACGCGATTTCGTGCAGGATGAGCACCTTTCGAACCTTCAAACTGGTCCGTAAGAGGGACGAAGTTTCGATTGGCCAGCGGTCTGTGCCCCGGGATTCGAGTGAATCCACCAAAAGTGGGTTTCCCAGGTCCCTCGTCTTTGGGGGCCCGGGAAACCTCGAATCTCGACCGTCTTTTTCCGCATATCGCAGATGTTCCGGCCGTTGGCTTCCTCGCAGGATAACGACGGGAGGAGGGCAACCAATCACGCTGGCTATCGGGAGAGAACGGAGAGGGGAACCTCCGGGGTCCATGCACTCTAGGACCAGATTTCTATGCCGGTGTCGATGACATTCATGACTTCCTGGACGGTTTGTTCCAGGTCGTTCTGGTTGCTCCAGTAGCCCTCGATGACGCCGTGGCGACTGTAGTTGGAGCGATTGAAGCCATATTCGTTGTCGTTGTACCAGATGACGGAGTGTCCGATGACGGCGACGGCCCAGAAGCCTCCGCGAGCGTTGCCTTGGGTTTCCTCTTGCCATTTTTCAGGCGCGATGCGGATGACCTCCCAGAGCCGGCGCTGGGGCTTGGTCATGCGATTGGTCGCATCGTTGACGAGGTCCCAAATCGCTGTCTCTGAAACTGCGCGAAGCCCCATGTTCGTAAGTGCCTTTCTCGTTCGAGCGCGATTCCGGGAGCGGGCTGGGCGCCGAGGCGCCTGGGGTCCGCAAACCCGCAGAAATGGCCGCTGTGGCGTGTGGGCAAGCCGATCGCACTGAGTATTCTCTCCGGTTATCGGCGGCCAATCGCTTCGCAGCATCGTTTGGCGCTTCGCGGGACATTACTTTTGCCGATGCACCGGCCTACCGCCGTATCGACTTTCCGCAAGGGCGGCTATCCGGCCGCCATGTCGTGCCCTTTGGCCTCGCGGCCCAGCAGGGCCATAGCGGTCAGCGCCAGGGCCACCACCACGACCGTCACGGCCAGCACCAGCGGATAGCTTCCCCAGCGCTCCACGGCTTTGGCCTGGGCCACACCGTTCCAACTGGTGACGAGACCCCCAAGCTGGTAGGCGAGGCCGGGAGCCGTGGCTCTGACCTGGGCGGGCGAGAGCTCGGTCAGATAGGCCGGCACCACACCCCAGGCGCCCTGCACCATGAACTGCATCAGAACCGCGCCGATGCCCAGTGTCAGGGCCGAATGACCGTAGGCCCATAGCGGAATCACCGGGATGGACAGCAGCGCCGCGGTGACAATGGCCCGCTTGCGGCCCCAGCGGTCGGAGAGGGCTCCGAAGACAAAGCCGCCGCCGATCGATCCCACCCCGTAGAGCACCCCGATAAGGCCGACCACGGCGGGCGTCAGTTTGGCATGGAGGGTAAGGAAGGTGGGATAGAGGTCCTGGGTGCCGTGCGAGAAGCTCATGAAAGCCGTCATCAGCAGGATTAGAAACAGGAAGGTGGGCAGAAATGCCAGCAGTTTGGCCAGGTGGCCGGCTTCTTGCCTGGCGCCTCCATTGGCGAGTCGAGAGCGCCGCCTTTCCGCGCCTTCCAGCCACACCGGCGACTCGGCCACGCGGGCCTGGACATAAAACACCAGCAGGGCGGGTGCGGATCCCAGGATGAACATGCCCCGCCAGCCAATCGAGTGAAACAGGAGCGCAAAGAGCGCGGAGGCCAGGATCGATCCCATGGCGTAGCCCTCCTGCAGGATGCCGCTGAAGGTGCCCCGGCCTTCTTTGGGCAAAGTCTCAAAGGCCAGCGCCGCGCCCACGCCCCACTCGCCACCCATGGCGATGCCGAACAGCGCCCGCAACAGCAGAAGCACCCCGAGCGAGGGTGCAAAGGCGCAGGCCAACTCAATGACCGAGAAGCTGAGGATATTGATCGTCAGCACAGGCCGGCGGCCGAAGCGATCGGCGAGCATGCCGAAGAAGAGTGCGCCCACGGGACGACAGGCCTGGGTGAGAAACACCGCGCCCATCACCGCGGAAGTCTTGGTGTGGAACTCCCCGGCAATGGCCGGCACACAGAAGATCAGGATGAAGAAGTCCAGCGAGTCCATGGTCCAGCCGAGGAAGGCGGCCAGGAAGGTGTGCCGCTGAGAGCGGGTCAGGCGCCGGAAGTGGTCCACGACAGTCAGGGACATAGGGGGGAGGATAACAGGGATCAGGGAACAGGGAATAGGGAATAGGGACTGAACAAGGGTTCGTTGGCCGGATTGGAAAAAGGGTAAATAATTGTTGGAACGAATATCTAGAAGGCGCATCTTAACTAGCAGGACAAGATTCAACGCCGACCGAGTTCTTCCCCGGTTGCGTGTACGCCCGGCGAAGGAACTGCCGGCAACTCCAAGCGGCCCCACGGCCCTCGATCGAAAGGAAATTCAATGAAACGTTTGGCAATCGTCTCTGGCATTCTGGCTCTCGCGGCTCCCCTGGCCATGGCGCAGTACTCCACCTGGACCTCCGACCCGGCCCACAGCGAAGTGGATTTCAGCATCAAGCACGGTGGCGTATCGAATGTGCACGGCCGCTTTGGCAAGGTGCAGGCCACCCTGGTTTATAACGAAGCGGACATCAGCAAGGCCACGGTGAACGCGACCATCGACACCACCACCGTGGACACCGGCGAGTCGCCCCGCGACAACCACCTGAAGACCGATGCCTTCTTCGACGTTGCCAAGTTCCCGACCGCGACCTTCACCAGCACCAGCGTGACCAGGAACGGCAACAATCTGACGGTGGCCGGGAACTTTACCCTGCACGGCGTGACGAAGGCGATTGTGTTGGACGTGGAAGGACCGGCGACGCCGCAGGAAAACGGCATGGATCACAAGCTGCACTCCGGGTTTACGGCCACCACCACTCTCAACAGGCTGGACTACGGGATTGGCACAGGCTTTCCTACGGCTCTGGTGGGCAACGAGGTCAAACTGACCATCGAGCTGGAGATCATCAAGCAGGATGTGGCTGCCGGCGCGGCTGCCAAGTAAGTTGTCCGTCGCCAGTATTCAGGTGTCAGTATTCGGTTGTCAGTCGACCTTGATGGGGTGGGGCAGCCGGGTTGTGCAGGTCTATTGAACGAGGTGGTAGATGGCGGCGTTGAAACACGAAATCGTGCAGGAGCGCCCTTTCTCCAGCGTGGAAGAAGAGGCGCTTCTGAACCTGCTTCGCACCGCCGACCACCTGCAGCGAAGTTTCCATCGCCAGACGCGGTCCTGGGGGCTGTCTTCCACGCAGTACAACGTACTGCGCATACTGCGCGGGGCACAGCCGGACGGGCTGACCTGCACGGCCATTGGCAGCCGCATGATTACGGCGGAACCGGACATTACGCGGCTGCTGGGGCGTCTGAAAAGCATGAAATTGATCAGGCAGCGGAAGGGCCGGGACGACCGGCGCGCCGTCTGGACACAAATCTCGGAGGCCGGCCTGGCCTTGCTGCGGGAGATGGACCCGGTCATTGAGCAGGCGCCGCGCGATTTGCTGGGGCATTTGCGCGGGACGGAGTTAGCGGAACTGATCCGGCTGCTGGAGCTTGTCCGCAAGGCTTCCGAGGACGAATAGAAGACTGGCCTGAGCCAACAAAAAGGTTTGAACAGAACCGAGCCGGGTTTACCGGCCCGGTTATTTCTGGGAGACAAGATCCTCTTCGCCCTCGGCCTGAATGATCTTGTTGTGCAGGCAATAGAGGGCCAACTCGAGGCGGTCGCTGACGCCGAGCTTGTCGTAGATCTTGCGCAGATAGTTCTTGATCACCTGCTCGGTGGTGCCCAACTGGAAAGCAATTTCCTTGTTGCGCTTACCCTGGGTGATGCAGGCGATGATGGCCATCTCCTTGTTGGAGAGGCGCGGTTGGGTACGGGGACTGACCAAGGCGGCGGCCTGGGCGCGGTAAGCCTCAATGACCCAATTCACCGATTGGTTGTCGATCCAGGTCTCGCCGGCGGCGATTCTGCGCACGCAGCGCACCAGCAGATCGGGGGAGATGGAGCGGGAGATGATGCCCCGCACCCCGCGCCGGTAGAGCTCGACGGTGTGGTTCTCGTCGGCCGAGACCGCCTGGACGATGAGCTTGAGGTCTGGCGCCAGTCGCAGAATCTCGGGAATGACGTTCGAGGTGCCGGCCAGCAGGCTGCCCTCGAGCAAGACAATATCGGTGGGAAAACGTTGCACCGCTAGATACAGATTCTCGAGAGAATCGGCCTGGGCGACGACCCGGAGGTCGTCTTCGAGCGCAAACACCTTGCGAATGCCGACACGATAGATAGCCTGGGAGTCCGCAAGAATGATGCGAACCGAGCCCGGCTTGACCTGTCCGTCAAGAACATCGCCTTCAGGAGAATCGTCCAAGGAGTCCATATTTGGCTTTCGCCAGCTCAATCTGTCGTCACTGCTCAGCGAATTGGTAATCGTCGATCGTGGCCGCCGCCAGATGGTGAGTTTGGCTTAACGAGCAGCGTACCACACGGCCAAGACAATGAACCAGAACATCCCGCGGGGTACCAAGAACTGTACCCGGCATATGGAGAGAAAAGCGGATGTTGAGGCCCGAGGGCAAGGGGCGATCCAGCTCGAACAGGACACCGCTTGCAGAGACATTGCGGGTAAGGGCGGTGCACTCGTCGGCGCCCCGCGACGACAGAAGGACGGGCAAGGCCAGCGGGAAACGAACCGCGCAACGAACTTCCTGCCGCGAGGGTCCCGGCTCATGGAAGGCTTGCTGAAGCGGTAATCCGGCGTTCGAAGCATTCATGAATGCACTCCCGACCAGAAAGGTCACATCCGCCACTCTAGTCCTCTTTTCGGAAATGACCTACAGCACGAAAGTTTCTGACAGGTAACGGATTCCGTTCCGGGATGCCCGTGGCCCAATCCAGGACGGATTTCTGGCCCTCTCGATTGGAGGTAGACGGCTCATAGCAATCGGCTTGCGGCCCTTGGTCCAGCCCGTGTGTTGTCTCACAAGTTGTTTGAAGGGTTCTTGCGCAACCTGAAGCGCAGGTCCTTGGGAACCCCGGAAAGTGTTTGGGGTTCCAATCGCTCCGAATGAACAGCCTCCTTTGTTGAAGGAATATCAGGGACGAGACATGAGCGAACTTCGGGGGCTAAAGCCCCGTGCGATTTTGGGAGCCTTTTGGCACGACTGAAGTCGCGCCCTGACACTTCTTGCCTGCCGGGACGAGTACCTGGGCGATTCGTTCAGGCCTTGGGGAAAAACGCCGCGGAAGCGCCTACCCAGGTCTGGTTCCGGTTATGGTCCACGCCCATCATCTTGCCGCGGCCCAAACGCACAAGCGACAGGGCCGGGGTGAGGCTGCCGCCATCCGGCCAGAGATAGAGGATGCGGATCTCGGCCTGGGTGAGGCCTTCGGGGGTCTCGATGGTGGGCGCAAAGTGCATCCGTTGCTGCAGCAGATAACCGGCGCGGTCGGCTGGAGGGATGGCCTCCAACTGCGCCTGGGTGGGGTCGAACTGGATTCCCTTGCCGGCGAACGAGAAGAGCGGCTTGAGCAGCAGTTCGGGATAGGAGGTGTCAGCGCCGGTCGTGCCGGGAAGCGGCACGCCGGCTGCGGCCAGGCGCGCTCGCCCGTCTCCTTCGAGAAAGTCGGAAAGAAACACGGCCGGGGGCACCGAAGGATGGTGGCCCGGGGTGCGCGCCAGCCATGGAATGGAGAACTTGCTGATGAGGAAGTACCAGTTGGGATGCCCCGCCCATTCGACATCCCATGGGTGTGTGAGGTCGAAGGGGAGCTGGATGCGGCGGGCCATCATCTCGTCGGCGATGGCCCGGTTATAGATACGGTGGATGGGTACCATTCTCCCCGCGGCGTTGCGGTAGTGGAGTTTGTTCTGGCGCGGCTCCAGGCTGCGGATATCGACGAAGGGTATGCCCAGGCGGCGCGCGGTCGCCTCGAAGTCGGGCAACGTCTTCTGGTTCATGGGGTCGAGTTCGGCCAGCACCACGTTTTCCGGACTGCGATCGCCGACCACGGTCTGCTCCAGCATCTCCCAATAACCGGCCTCATTGAGCCCGCCCAGGAAAGTGTCCAGCGATTGCGGCAACCGGAAGACATCGCGATAGGCGGTGCACAACGAAACCTGGTAGGCATAAACCGACGGAAAGGCCTGCAGCTCGACTAACTTCGGCACCAGCGCGCCGTCCGCGTTGCGGACCAGGGCGAAGTCGGCGGTGAGGAAGTGCGGATGGGCCGTCTCGCCGGCGACCCGGTAGCCAGGGGGAATCGCAGCTCGGGCGGCATCCATATAGGTCTGGTCGGCGAGCAGGCTATGGGTAAGTGCTGCGCCGGTGGAGGCCATTTCGTCCAAGAGGGCGCGGGGCACGAAAACGGGGGTTTCGGCGATGCGGTAGTCGACCCGCGTGCCGCAGAGCATCTCAAGCAGAGCCAACAGAGATGCGTATTTGGGTAGCGTGAACTCTCGATTGAATCGGGTGCGCAACTCGGGGATCAATGGCTCCTCCTCTAAGAATCGGCGGTCCGCAGCCAGTTTCCAGCGACCGGTTGTCTGTGCCCAGGGCGAACCTTATGGCTGCCCATCCTCAATCAACATATCGCCTTGAAGTCGGGAGCGCATGAATTGCCTTCGGACTCCGAAGGCGGAATACGGTCGCGCCAGGTTCAGCGGTTCCGAAACGCAGATACCGGGGGGCTCTTTGTGGATGAGCTAAGCCGCACAAAAGGTTGAACCGGCTGAAGGTTTGTTTACTTGGGCTTTACGAATTGGTTACTTTTACAAGGACTCGACTACCACTTTTGGGTTACTCTTTCCCTACAAAGTTCGACCGGAAGGAGACCTTTACCCATGAAGTCGAAAGCCTTGAAAGTCCGTATGGCGTTTCTTGCTTTGGTTCTATTCGCGGGCACTGCGCTGGCCGAGGCCAGCCCCGTTGTTCCGCCTCCTCTTCCACCACCGCCTCCCCCGAGCGCCGCAGTGGCCTGACTTGGCGTAGACCGGTTCCACAATTTCTGTGACCTTTGTAGTCTCGTGCAAGTAGCTTTTCTTGAGGAAGAAGCTGCTTGAGAGCAGTGGGTTCCAGTTACACCAATTGTGGAACCGGCGTAGCACGACCGCTATTGGCGGGCGGATCGGGACAAGGTTCGTGCAAACCAGATCGATGCTCGAGGGTACACAACTCAAGAAGAAATCTCGTCATCCTGTTAGACTTGGGGGCATTCGGACTGGCTGCCTTCAGTTCAAATGAGGAGGCGGGATTGACGCTGGACACCGGCCTCTGGCTATGCGGCGCGGTTGAGGAAGCAGCTTTGACTTTGCTGCTGCTAAGGACCCGTGTATTTCGCCATTTTCCGGCCTTTGTCTTGTTCATCTGCTGGAGTTGGTTCAGCGATACGCTGCTGTTTGCCATTCAGTCTTTGCCCGCCGACACCTTTTTTCACCTCTATGAAGTTCAATTGGTCATCGATTCCACGATGATCTTCGGTGTGCTGGTGGAACTGTCGTGGAGCGTGCTTCGCCCGATTCGCAAGTCCCTGCCGCGAGGGTCGTGGATGGGGATAGCGCTGCTGATTGCGCTGGCGGGTCTGGTGGTGTGGCCGGTGGCGGGGCTCACGTTGCCGCACCTGGCTCCGGCCGGACGCAATCTCTTCCGGTTGCAACAGACCTTCGCGATTTTGCGCATCGTTGTCTTTCTGGTGATGGCGGGATTCAGCCAGATTCTCTCGATTGGTTGGCGAGACCGGGAGTTGCAGGTGGCCACAGGGTTGGGTTTCTATTCGATCGTCTCGCTGGCGGTTTCTGTGCTGCACACCTACCAGGTGGTGGGCCCTTACAGCCACTGGGCTCCGCTCTACCACCGGATGGATGAAGTGGTCATGGTGAGCTACGTGGGTGTGTTGGCATATTGGGTGGCATCCTTTGCAGGCAAGGAAGCGGCCCGCATGGACTTCAGCCCGCAGATGGAACAGTTGTTGCTGACCGTGGCCCGGGGCGCAAGGACCGCGCGCAGCAGAATGGCCACGACATCCGCGCCCGGAGAGCCGAATTCGCCTGAGCAATAATCGGCCCCACCGATGAAGAGGGAGATGAACTCCCGCTGCCCCTCGGCCTTGGCAGATCCCGGCTGAAAAGCTGTTCACCCGTGATTCGCCCGTTCAGTAACCTGCACGGGCCCAATAAGAGGAGCATTGGTAACCCAAACATTAGAATGGCATGAGTACTTTTATGAGATTTCCAGAGGCGAATTCCGAAAAAATGTTATCTACAAAGAGATGAATTTCTGCTACAACTAGTGACAATCGAAAGTCGGCAGTGGATCGAGCCGATTCGGGGGTTACCAAAATCCCCTGTGAGGAACACCGATGATTCTTCCCCTCCTCCAGATCGCGGTCATAGGGTGCGTTGGGCTTTACCTGGTTCGTTGGCGTCACAGTTTGCGGCGGCGCAACGAGCAGACGTGGGAGTCCCTGCTGGCACGCCTGCGCCCTGACTGGAGCGCACACGAGGTGAGTGAGCATTTTCTTTGGCAAGAAGGGCTTAGCGCAACGCCCGAAGATGCATGGCAGCGCATGGAAGGCCCCAAGGGCCTCTGGGTCATGCTGCAAAACGCGAAGGTAATGCTGGAAATGGCGGACTTTGCCGCCCGGAATTCCGATGCGGTGGACCGGGTTCTGCTGGAGACACTGCGCAGCGACGCCATGCAGATCCGCCTCTGCGTGCTGATGGCGCTGGGGCAATATGCTTTCTCCCAGGCGAGCGAGGGGGTGCGGGTGAATGCCTTCCGCGCGGCCCAGATGTACGTCGCCATGGCGGCACGCATGACCCGTTTGCTGCAGGACCATGCTGCATTGATCCTGCCGGATTTCGTGGCGGCGATGTAGTCGCCGGGGTGGGGCAGGATCAGACCGGGTTTGAGGCGAGAAAGGCGTTGATCTTGCTGTATTCGTCGTCGCTCAAGCGGAAATCGAGGGCAGGGGCGAGCCCTTCAACCTGTTGGGCGCTGCGGCCGCCCACAATGGAGGCGGTGATGGCGGGGTGATGCAGCGTCCAGGCCACGGCAACCACGCCAGGGCTGACGCTGTGCGGCTGGCCGATCTCGCGCAGCAACTCCACCAGGCGCAGGTTGCGGCCGAGACGCGGCTCGTTGAATTCCACGGCCTTGCGGCGCCAATCGTCTTCAGGGAAGGCCGCAACGCGCTCGGCCGTCATTTTTCCAGTGAGCAGGCCTGAGACCATCGGCGAGTAGTTGATGACGCCGATGCCGTTGGCCTGGGCAAAGGGCAGCAGTTCCTGCTCCACGGCCCGGCGCAGCATGGAATAGGGCGGCTGCAGGCTGGTGATGGGCGCGATCTTGAGGGCCCGCGTCATCTGCTCGACGTTGAAGTTCGACACGCCGATCCAGCGGATCTTGCCCTGCTCGCGAAAGTGCGCAAGCGTCTCCCAGCCCTCTTCGAGCTCCGCCTGCGGATCAGGCCAGTGAATCTGGTAGAGATCGATCGTCTCCACGCCCAACCGGCGCAGCGAGCCCTCCAGCTCCTCGGCCAGCGAAGCGGCGGTGAGCGCGCGGTAGATGGAGCGGTCCGAACGCCAGCGCATGGAGCACTTGGTGAACACCAGGGGCTTGTGGCTGGTGGTCTTGAGGGCGCGGGCCACCACCTCTTCGGAGTGCCCCAGGCCATAGATGGCGGCCGTGTCGATCCAGTTCACGCCCAGGTCGAGGGCGCGGTGGATGGCGGCGATGGATTCGTTGTCGTCCTGCGGGCCCCAGGCGAACTCCCAGTTGCCGCCGCCGATGGCCCATGCGCCGAAGCCGATGGGAGTGAGGTGAAGGTCGGAGTTGCCGAGGGTGCGCAGGGAGGGCGAAGTCGAGGTTGTCATGTCAGTAGAGATAGATGCCGGACAGGCTGGATGGGTGCAGGAACTGCGGCTTTTGGCTTGGGTGGAATCCCGCATCATCTTTCCCCGCATGATGCGTTGCGCCGAAATCCGCATAAGGCTAAACTGTCGATGCACAGGGGACCATTGATTGAGGAGAAATGCAATGAGGACCACGGTCGATATACGAGACGACGTAATGGAAAGGATCAAGGCTTACGCAATTGCTCGCTCGATTTCAAAGGGCACTGCAATCTCCGACGTGTTGGAGCGTGGCTTCAACGCCGAGGTCCCAACCAAGTGGGAAAACGGCATCCTGATCTTCTCCCCTGGACCGTCGGGCGCGGTCACGGCAGAACACGTGATGCGACTCAAGGATGAGATGGAAGGCGAGCTCTCGTGAGCATTGGGCTGCTGGACGTGAACGCACTGATCGCGCTGCTGTGGGAGGAACATCCGTTTCACAAATGCTGTGCCGATTGGTTTGCGAAGTCAGGAAAAGAAGGATGGGCCACCTGCCCGATGACCGAGTCGGGCTGCGTGAAGATTCTCTCCACGCCGGCCTTCACCGCCAACCCGCCTTCGGTCGTCTCAGCCCTTCGAATTCTCCAAACCGCCGCCGAATCGAGCGGCAACCACCATTTCTGGAACGACGATCTACCGCTTTCCGCCTTGCGTCTGCGCTGGAGCAGCGGGTTGGGGCACAAGCAGGTCACCGACGCTTACCTGCTCTCCTTGGCCATCCATCACAAGGGGAGTTTGGTGACCTTCGACGCGCGAATGGAGATGCTGGCTGGACTTGGAAATGTGGCAAACGATTCGCTTGTGGTGCTGCGCAGAAAGCGATCTGAACTGGTGCAGACGGCTTCAGTTCGCATGGCTTATGCCCCATGAAGACCAGAAACCGGCGGCAAGGCGATTCCGAATTCCTTGGATTGATCAGTTCCTCGGAGCGCGAGGATTTGACTGATTCGAGTGCCGCAAACCTAGAAACTCAAGACCCTGTATTGGCGGAAGAGGAATTCATCACCACGCAACTCGTGATTGATCGAAGCAAGTTGCAGTGTGGCCTGCTTGGGGTGTTTGTTTGCGTGAGCATCGAGGCCAACGGATGACAAGAGAGCAAGCACATCATCGAGGGTTACCCCTCCATTGATTCGATCGGCCAATATCGCGTTGCATAGGCCCGAGAATTCTTCGAGGCCTTTACCGTTCAGACCACCGAATGCGAGATTTGCTACCAGATCCAATGTGTTTTTCGTGGCCTGATACTTCTCGAAGCTCTTCATAAGCTTGGTGTCAGGCAACAAGCAATTCTCAACTTGCTGGAGATCGCTGGGGGTTAGCGCCTTGAGGTAAGAGAGCTCACAGCATTGAAATGAAAAAGCCCTTTTCCAAGAGTCGTTTACGATGCGATGACAATAAAAGAGCGTGCGCGGTGACATCACCGATGGCTCCTTCAAGGACCAGCGGTGCTCCTTGAAGTCGGCAATAATCCTGTAGACTTGCCAAATTCCAGGCCAAAGGGCTGTGATTCGAACCCAATCCCCTACCTTGATCGCTGTTTCCTTGGGTGACATACAGGGATTGTTTCACACACTCATGAAGCCCTCACGCCTCGATCAGAAACCGCCCGTCGCGCATGATCTGCTCTGTGATCCGTTCCGGGCCTTCCTCAGACTCCAGCCAGATGTTGAAGCCCAGGCCCACCACGTCGATGTGCGTGCCGGAGCGCCAGGGTGCGCCGGTGTGCGCGCCGTAGGGGTCGCCGAATGCGATGTGGATGCCGGGAAACTTCTCGTCTTGCAAAATGTTGCCGATGACGCGCTCGACGCCGATGTTGGTGCCGATGGCGAATTCGCCCACCCGGTCGGAGTTCTCGTCGGTGTGGGTGTAGGCCCAGAAATCGCTCTCCAGTTGCTTGTTCTGGCTGCTGCAGCGGACGATGCGGTTGGCGGCGATCTCGATGGTCAAGGGCGTCGCCGCCAGCAGGCCGTAGCGGGCGCAGAGCCAGTCGCCCACCACACCGTCGACCACAAACACGCCATTTACCTCGCCGGGCGAGGTAAAGCACTCGCCGCCGGGCAGGTTGCCCCATTTTTCCGGGGAGATGATGCCGGAGGTCTTGAACCACTTGTAAGCGGGGTTCATGTCGGCCACGATGTTGGTTCCGGCGGCGGTGGTGGCGCGGATGCGGGTGGCTTTGCGGACGCGGTCCAGGACTTTCTGGCTGAGCCGGTCGACCCGGTCGAAGTCGGCGCGCATGCCCTGGCACATGATCTCGGGGCTGATGTTGACCATGTGGGCATGGCGCATGTGGCGGCGATTGACCACGTCGGTCATCTGCATGCGGGAGCGCAACTCGTTGGGCTGGACCTGGACCGCGAAGATGGACACCTGCGAGGTCTCCATGTCGGCCAACACGGCGGCGGGCATGTCGGCGAGCGGCCGCGGGGCCAGGTCCTCGAGCAGGAAGGCGTTCCACGGGCAACCCAGCGCGGCCAACTGCGCGCCCAGGGCGGCGGCAATGGGTTCGGTGGCGCGGTCGGTAATCAGCGTGACCTTTTCCGCGGGGTCGATGCGCAGGCAGGTGACGACGGCGGAACGGGCGCCCTGGGTGAATTCGGCGGGGTAATCGAGCGAAAGGAGATGTTCGGCGGTCTGGGTCATGCGTCGGGGAACGAGCCTCCCTGGGTAGGATGCGCGGGTCGTATTGGGTGAGAGTAACCGAATGGGCTGGGGATTGGAAGTGAAGGAGTGAACAAGTGAAGCAGCAGTGCTGGTCGGTGAAACTATCCTGCCCTGACCGATTCGCAAAAGACTCGAATCGGCGAATGTGGGGCATCCGAGTGCAGGCGATGAGCCGAGGGTAGGTGGCCGAAGGCAGTTGGCCCCACCGCAGGTGGTGGAGGTATGCTTGAACTGGCGATTAAGTTCGAACTTGATTGGAAATGGAAAATGAGCGAGATGAAACCCCTGTCGAGAAGGAAGTTCTGTTCCATGACTGCGGCGCTTGGCGCTGCGGCACTGAGCGCACCCCGCAGCCTGATGGCAGAGGGCAAGCCGCTTGAGATTTCCCTGGAGATCGACGCCAAGACCAGCCTGGGCAAGGTTCCAGAGGATTACATGGGGCTGAGCTACGAGAGCGGGCAGCTTGCTTACCCCGATTTCTTCTCGCCGCAAAACACGGCCCTGATCGAGATGTTTCGCAAACTGAGCCCGGCGGGCGTGCTGCGGCTGGGCGGCAATCTGAGCGAGTTCACCGTCTGGTCTGCGACGGAACCGGCGGCCGCGCCGGAGGCGGGAGGACTGGTTGGCCCCGATCCCGGCCATCGCGAGCCGAGGACCTTTACCCTTACGCCGCGCTCGATTGTGAATCTGCAGGGCTTTTTGACGGCCACCGGCTGGCGCTGCATCTATGGATTGAATTTGGGCGGCGGCACGGTGGAACAGGCTCTGGCCGAGGGCGCGTTCGTGGCCAAAACGCTGGGGCGGAAACTCATCTGCGTGCAGTTCGGCAACGAGCCCGACCTGTTCAAGCATCGGGACCAGAACAACAAGCCGTGGACGTACGAGGAGTTCCACGAGCGCTGGAAGGCGTTCCGGGCGGCATTCCATGAGAAGCTGCCCGCTGTCGCCGTGGGCGGGCCGGACACGGCATTCAATCAGCAATGGGTGAAGCAGTTTCTGGTCGACGAGGCCAAGGAAGTGGTGATGGCCACCAGCCATTACTATCCCGAGGGCCCACCCACCGATCCGCGCATGACCATCGACCTGTTGCTGCATCCGGGCGAGCGCTTCGACACGAGCTGCCGGCAAGCGATGGATTCGGCCAAGGCCGCGGGCTTGCCCTTCCGCATGGCCGAAGGCAATAGCTGCTATAACGCCGGAAAGCCGGGTGTGAGCGATACCTTTGCGGCGGCATTGTGGGCCGGGGACTACTGCCTGCAGATGGCCAGCATGGGCTGCGTGGGCGTGAACCTGCACGGCGGCGCCAACGGATACTATTCGCCGATTGTGGGCTCCATCGGCAGCGGCTTTCAGGTGCGGCCGGAATACTATGGCTTGATGCTGGCGCAGCAGTTTGCGGGCTACACCCTGCACGGCGCCACGCTGGATGCGCAGGGCGCGAATGTGACGGCCTATGCGGGCGCCGGAGACGGTGGAAAACGCCTGGTTGCGATCTTCAACAAGGATGCACGCGCCGCGAATCTGAGTTTGGCCGCCGGGGAGCATGGCAGCTTCCAGCGGGTCACTGCGGAACGGCTGGAGGCCCCGGAGATTGACAGCAAAACCGGGGTCCTGTTTCAGGGAGCGTCGGTCGGAGGCAATGGCGATTTTCAGCCCAAGCCCGGCGAGCGGCTGCGGGTGCAAGGCGGCAAGATGAGCGTGCAGGTTCCGGCTTATTCGGCGGTGCTGATCAGGCTGGGGTAAAGAGACTTCACAGGTTGCGAAGGGCTCGGTCCGGGGATGCGGGGAGGTCAACCCCCGCACCTAGAGCGATTCCAGAATAGGTGTGCCCTATCTTGCATCGTGCAGGGTCGCCGCTCCTTGTGGTCGCGTCGACTTGAACGCTGCGGTTCCTGGGTACAGTCATTCTGGAATCGCTATACCCGGCACAAACAGGGTCTGAGAGGTTTTGTAACGCTCGTACACTTGCATTGTGGATGGCCTGGATGAACTGCGCGATGACCTTTGGAGCCGTTGGCGAGGCGCCTTCGACCGGTTCGCCGAATTGGAAGGACCATCAAAATCAGGAGACCAGGTCGTATACGGCGGGTGGGCCAGGTCCGAACTTCCCCGTAAAAGTGGGTGCCCCGGGTCCCTCGCATTTGGGGACCTGGGACAGCGATGCCCCCGGTTGATCTTCTCTTTGACGACGCCACCAGGAAGCTACTGATCCCGAAGCGCATCCATGGGCTCGATTCGGGACGCGCGGCGGGCCGGGAACCAGCTTGCCAGCATCGCGATGGCGATAATGGCCCCCGTGACGGCTGTAAAGACCAAGGGGTCGTCGGGCCTGACGCCGCGCAGAAGGTTCGCCACCAGGCGGGCCAGCCCATAGGCCATCAACAGGCCGGCACCCAACCCCACACCGGTAAGCAAGGATGCCCGGCGCAGCATCATGCCCAGCACATCTTCGCGGCGCGCACCCATGGCCAGCCGCAGGCCTATCTCGCGGGTCTTCTCGCCGACCTGGTTGGCCATCACGCCGAAGATGCCGATGGCCGCCAGCAGCAGAGCGATCAGCGCATCGATCCCCAGCATCGCAGCGGCATAGATCAAGCCAGTGACCAGTTCGTGCAGGTATTGCGCGTAGGTCATCAAAACGTCCAGAGGCAGGGTGGGATCGATGCCGGCCAAAGCCTTGCGGGCGGGAGCCGCCAGCGTCAGCGGATCGCCCTCGGTGATGAGGGCAAAGGTGGCCACGGGCGCGGGTATCTGGGCGGCATCCATGTACACGGCCGCGTGAGGCACCTGGTCGAAGGTGGAGTAGCTGGTTTCCTCGGCTACACCGACGACGGTCAGCCACGGGTCCTTGGTGGTGCTCGGGTCGCCCATACGGATGCGATGCCCCATCGGGTTTTCGCCATGGAAGTACAGGTCGGAGAAGCGGCGGCTCACCACCGCCACCGGCAGCGTACCCAGCGCATCGCTTGCCGTGAATCCGCGGCCGGCGACGATGGGAATGTGGAATGTGTTGAGGTAGGTATCGCTCACCTGCAGGCGATAGGCGCTCTGAAACTTGCCCGGCACCACGGGACGATTCTCAATCGCAACATCCTGCAGCCACGCGTTTTCGCTGTAGGGCAGGGCCGAAGTCACCTCGGCATGAGTGACGCCGTGCAGGCCGCGCAATTTTACAAGGCTGTCGGCGTACCAGGCGGCTTGTTTGCGCGGAGTGTCGTAGCGCGCCACCGGCAGGGTGACGGTGAAGGTCAGCACCTTGTCCGGCTGATAGGCGTCGGCCAGATGCAACAGGCGGCCCATGCCCTTGGCCATCAGTGCCGCTCCAATCACCAGGGCCACCGCCAGCGCGATTTGGCAGACGGCGAAGACGTTGCGCAGCCGCCCGCCGCGCCCCGAGCCGGTCGTGGAGCGCGATCCCTGCTTGAGTTGCTCCGTCAGGTTCAGGCGCAAGGCTTCCAGCGCCGGGGCGATACCCGAGATCACGCCGGCGCCCACCGCCAGCAGCACGGAGAAGGCCAGCACCCGGCCGTTCAGCGAGGTGTTGGACCATCCGGCCATGAAGCGGGCCACGCGGGCAGGCATGGTGATCAGGATGACGTGCAGATAAAGTCCGCCGAACAGCAGTCCGCCCGCCGCGCCCACCACCCCCAGCAGAATGTTCTCCGTCAGCAACTGGCGCAGAATGCGCGCCCGACTGGCACCCAGAGCCGTGCGCATGGCGATCTCCGGCCGCCGGGCAATGCCCCGCGCAAATTGCAGGTTGGCCACATTGGCGCATACAATCAGCAGCACAAAAAGGGTGGCGCCCATCACCATCCGATAGTAGAGCGGCGTGAGGTCGCCGTTGATGCCGTCCAGCAGCGGTTCCACCTTGATGGAAAGCCCCTGGTTCGATGCCGGGTAGGCCTTGGCCAGGCGGTCGCCCAGGATGTTCATCTCCGCCTGGGCCTGCTTGACGGTCACTCCGTCGCGCAGCCGGGCAGTGACCAGATAGTCGTGCGCCGTGCGGTCGTCAAGCTGCTGGGGCGTGGACGCCAGGGGCAGAAAGACGTCGGCGTCCGAGGGGTATTGCATGGTCTTGGGCAGCACGCCGACAACCAAAAACTGGCGCTGGTTGAGCTCGATCTTGCGGCCCAGAATGGCCGGGTCGCCGGCAAAGCGCCGCTGCCAGAATCCGTAATTCAATACAGCCACCGCGTCGTTGCCGGGCTGGCACTCGTTCCGGGCATAGACGCGGCCAAGCATCGCCGAGGTGCGCAGCACGCTGAAGAAGCTGGCCGACGTGATCGCGGTACGCACATGCGCGGCATCGCCCGCCCCGGTCAGGCTCATGTCCGCACCGGTACGAACCGCGAGTTCTTCAAACGAGCGGCTCTGGCTGACCCAGTCCTGGTAGTTGGCCAGCGCCACCGGTTCATAGGCGCCGCGAGCCTGCTGCTCCGCTACCGTCACCACACGGTCCAACTGGGGCACCGCCAAGGGGTGCAGCACCACTGCATCCATGCTGCTGAAACCCGCAGTATTCACGCCGATACCGATCGACAGGGTCAGCACCGCGGCTATCGTGAAGCCGGGCGACTGGCGAAGTTGGCGCAATGCGTAGCGCAGGTCTTGAAGAATGGTATGCATCGAAGCCTCCGGGCTTGCTGCGGCAATGCTGAAGAGAATCTGCCACTTCTCATTGCACTCGCACGGCCAAACTGCTGCGTGGGGCGGCGCTTGATTCCACAAGGTTTGCGCCAGGTCCATTCGAACCGGTCACGGAGTTCCCTGTTCAGAAACAGCAGCAACCGTCCAAAAACGAACAGTAGGACTGAGGACGTTGCCCGAGGCGATGGTGTCGAGAGGAATCAATCTTGGACAAAGCACAGATAGAACGCGAAATCAACCATTCAAAAACGCGGGCCAAAACAGCGAAGGCCGGAGCATCTCGCTCCGGCCCTCCCTGTTTTCTGCGATTCCTGCCTCAGAACGAGAACACAACCTGTCCAAACACCCGTCGTGCTGCCGAACCGGTACTGAAGATGCCGCCGGCGAGGCTAGTGGACTTGTTGAAGCTGGGAGAGTCGAGCGTTCCGCCCGGCTGTCCGTAGTCGATATCGTTGAACAGGTTCAACGCCTGCACGCTGAAGTTCAGCGAATACTTGTGTCCGGTGCTGGCGGGTCCAAACATGCCACCGCGCCCGCCGCCGCCGCCGCCGCCGCCAAGTCCGCCCGGTCCAAGGCCGCCTCCCGGAGGTCCGCCACGCCCGCCGCCACCGCCGCGCCCACCGTCCGGCGGTCCGCCGCCTCCCGGGGGTCCACCGGCGCTCTGATTCGCACCCGTCTTCGGCCCAATGCCGATGGCCCGGCTGATGCGCAGATTCAACGCAAAGGCCGCGGGCCCATTGCCAAGATTGATGGGAACAATCGAGCCAGTTTCCCCGGTCTTGTCAAAGGTGCCGTAGGGCGTCGTTTCCACATTGGCTGGCGCGGTGTTTGCATTAGCAATTGTCGGCCGCTGATTGAACAGGTTGTTCAGCGGATCGGTGCGCAACGTGATGTTGAAGGGCCGGCCCGATTGCGCCACCATGAAGGGATTGAAGCGAATACCCCACGGGCCCTGATAACTGCCCATCATGAACAGCATGTTGCGTGAAACAAAGCCCGCACGGCCGTAGTCCTGAGTCAGATTGTAGGCATTCGAGGCCGTTCCGCCAGCGTCGTCGCTGTTGGCCCAGGCAAGCGTATAGAAACCCACAAAGCTGAGGTTCTTGGTCACCGTCGAATTCACGCTGGTGATCAACTGATTCTGTTTGAACACCGCTTCCGGGTAGTACTGGTAGACGTACCCGCCAGCCGCGTCCAGCGGATAGGTTCCATCGAACTCATTCGCATTGCGTGTCGCCACCTGGTGCACGCCCATGGAGTGCAGATAGGTGAGCGTCAACTTTGTGCCTGCAGTCAGTTGCCGCTCCAGACCGATTCCGGCCTGGCCTGTATAAGGGGCGTGAAAGCCGGGTGCGACCTGGTATTGCACCGGGGGCATGGTGGGCACCACGACTCCGTTGACGGTGCTGGCGCACGAGCTGAAGTCGATCGAGTTCAGCGAGGTCGCCGTAGAGGAGCAAGTTGGATTGTTGAACACATATTGCTTCTGCACAGCGGAGCGGTTCACCGTCAACAGGCTTCCGGATTGAAGACGGTCGTAAAAGAACCCGTATCCGGCCCGCAGCACGGTCTTGGTCTTCTTGTTGTTTTTGCCGCCATCCAGCGCATACGCCATGGACGCGCGCGGAGCCCAGTCGTCGTGATCGGCGATGTGGTTCTGCGACTCCCAGCGAAGACCGCCCGACAACGTCAGCCGCGGATTCACTTTCCAGTCGTCCTGCACGAACAGCGCCACATCGAACATGTTGGCCAGCGCCGATTGGACGCCGGTGGTGTAACTCGCCGTCGTCGGACCATTGCCTTGCGCCGCCAGAGTAGCGAAGGGCGTCCCGTTCTTCAACCCGTTCGCCATGGCCAGGTACTGCTGATACGAGTCGAAGGTGAATGCTCCTTTGAAATTGGAGTCAGTCAGGTTCGCATCCCGCGTATCCCTCATGCGCGTCCCGAATTTGATGGCCTGCGGCCCATGACTGAGCGTGGTAATGTTCCAGAGTTCAAGCCGCGTGGTGTGGTCCAGAGATGTCTGGCCGTTGTAACCGCCGGCAACAAAATCTCCTTGCACATTGATGGTCGGCAGCGTCGAGTCGGGATAGTGATTTTCGTTCTGCCGTTCGTACTGGAAGCGCGTCTCGTTCACCGCATGATCGTTGATCACATACGCGTCGCTCAACTGCACCGTGTGATCGGTGTTCGATTCGTGCGTCGACGGATTCGCAGCCGGCGTCGAGTCGATCGCCAGCGCCCCTGCGTTCAGGTCGTTGTGTTCCGACTCCGACCAGAAGCCGTAACGAGCGGTCAGCGTGTTCTTGCTTCCCATTTGCACGTCGAATCGTACCGATGCGTTGTCGCGAATGCGCCGGTTCAAGAGGTTGACTCCATAGTTCGGGAAGAGGCTATAAGTTCCGGTGCTGTCTGGAAGCACCGCATCCAGAATCTGCCAGGCGTTCACGTTCTCGGTATTGCGCTGTTCCGCACTCACAAAAAACGATGCCGTCTTGGAGAGCGCGCCGCTGGCCGTGCCGTTGAACTGGTAGCTGTAATACGACGGAATCGTCGGCGTGAACGGGTTCGAGGTATTGAACTCGTTGTCGTTGCCCTGAATGAAGAATTGCCCATGCAATTTGTCGGTGCCCGGCTTGGTCAGAATCTCGATGCGCCCGTAGCCCAGCTTGTCGTACTCCGCCGAAAAGGGATTCTGGTTGATGCGAATCTCGCGGATGGCCGACTTGGGCGGCAATTGCCCGCCGCTGAAACCGTCAATGTAGATCTGCCCTCCGTTGGGGCCGGCCGAAGGCCCGGCCAACGCCGTCAATTCGTTCGACAGCTCATCGGGATCGTCCGACAATGCCTCAAGATCCTTGCCCTTCAGCACGATTGAGTTGGAGTTGCCGCCGGCTTCGGTATTCACCGTGGCCGTTTCGTCGGTCACCACAACGTTCTGCTGCGCCACTTCAATGGCCATGGAGATATCCACGCGCTTCGACTGGCCGGCCGCAAGCTGGATGGTCGCGGACTGAAACGACGCAAAGCCGGGATAACTGGCCTGCACGATATAACCGCCAGGCGCGAGGCCGGTTACCGCGTAGGCTCCCGACGAGTCTGCCGTCACCGTGACCGGTTGGGTTCCCGCCGACGTCACAACCGTGACCTTCGCCCCTGGAATCAGCGCGCCAGTCGGGTCGGCAATGTGCCCGCGCAATGTGGCAGTGGCTGCCACTGTGGCAGGCGGCGCAGAGTTTTGTGCTTGCGCCATCGCTCCAGCCGCCAGGCATAACACCAGAGTCGTCAGAAATAATTGAAACTTATGCATTTTTGAGTACACGTATCCCTCGCTTGTTCCCAATCAAAGTATGTGCGCGCTTACTGAGCGGCTGAGTCCGGAGCGCCCGAGCCCATGCTCCAGTTATTGAGGAAGCTCTGGCTCGCTGCAGGCGCTTCAAGCAGCGGTTCAACACCCGCCAGCAGCGTGATCGCGGTAACGTCCGAGGTTCCGTCGGTCGATACCAGCATCACCGCGTCGCCTTTCTTCAGGTCGGCCAGTTGGATCAGCGGCAAGCGATTCAACATCTGTTGCGGATCGCCTCCGCCTTGGCCGCCGCCACCGGACCATTGGCCGCCGCCTTGCCCACTGCCGCCGCCGGTCCATTGCCCCGGCGCACGTTGTCCCGATCCTGCGCCCGCAACGCCATTCCCGCCTCCGGACCATGCAGCACCCGCGCCTGCGCCTGCTCCGCTCGCCGTTCCCTTCAGCCGTGCCGCCAGCATCTTGGCCACCATGTCGGGCAACCGCCGCATCTGCGCATCGGCTGTCACATGGATGGTTACCTGCTTCTTGGTTGCCAGGTCTTTCAACGTCAACGTCGAACTCGCCGCGTCGGTGGTTGCAATCACGCCCGAAATGTTCCTGAAGGTGCCGGAAACCACTTCTTCGGCCGCAATCTGGGTGCCATCCGCGTTCTTGGCCCCCCGCGCCCGCAACTGGTCGCCCGGGTGGATCGCGTCAATCGGCGCCGGTGTGGCCGCATCGAAGCGAACCGAAGCCGGGGCATACCGCTTGAGCATGGTGGCCTTGGTGGTGTTGACCGTAATCGTCTTCGCCGTTGCCCCAACGCCGCTGGTTACCAGAATCACGCCTGCCGCCGGGTCCACGCTCTTCACCAAGCCGCCCACGCCGCGCCGCTGCCAGTCTTCCCGATCCTTCTGCTGCTTCTGGGCCACGTCGGATTGCTTGACCGCAACGATTTGCAGCGCCTGCGAAGTGCCCGCCGGCGCATCCGGATCCAGCTTCACCAGCGCGCGGTCTCCCACGGCCAAGTCGCCGAATTCAATAGGGGTCGCAGCGCTCAGGTCCTTCTGGCCCGGAGCTACCCGCTTGAGCACTGCGGATGCAGGTACTGCCACCTGGCGCGCTTCTCCCGCATCCGTCTTCACGGTCAGCGTGGTGCCGTCGATCGCCGTAATGGTCCCGATAAACCGGTTAGCCGCCTGCGCCCCGGCCAGGGGTGCGGCCAGAACCGTGGCCAGCGAGAGCGCCGCCACTTGCATCCAAACTGGAACGCGTTTCTTCATCTTGCTCGTCATCCACTTCTCCACGGGCCGAATTCTGTTGTCCCAGGCCGAAAATCGTGTCTCTACTGCGGTAGACGAGGCAATCCGCTAAAAGGTTGAGCAAACCTCTTCAGACTGTTTGTGCCTTTTCGATATCCCGGTTCATGGGGGCAAGGGCTTATTTCTGTTTAGATTACGAACCTTAAGAGAACCTGAGGACGGCGATCCTATTTCCCAAACTCCGCCGTCTCCAGGAACGCATAACTTCCCGAGGCCGTCGGCACCACCTTCGTGAGCCGCCGGTTGTGCACCACCACGGTATCCCGGTACCAGAGATTGATAGCCGGCAGGTCGCGCGCCAGAATCTGTTGCGCTTCGACGTAATCCGCCCGCCGCTTCGATGCATCCACGCTCTGCGAGGCATCGTCCAGCAGGGCGTCGAGCCGCGCATTCGTGTAATGACTCCGATTGCCGCCCTTGGGCGAGAAATTCACCGTCGAGAAGGCATAACTGAAGATGTCCGGCTGCTCGTTGCCGCCCACCCAGCGCAGGGAATAGAGCTGAACCGCGCCATTGCGCACATCGGAATTGAAGGTCGCCGCCTCGTAACTGCGCAGATCCAGCGCAATCCCCACCCGCGCCAGTTGCTGCTGCAGCACCGCAGCCAACAACCGCGTCTCTTCCACCGTACTGGTCTTCATGGTCAGGTGCAGGCGCACGCCGTCTGCAGCGGGCTTGTAACCGGCTTCGTCCAGCAGCCGCCCGGCACGCGCCAGGTCGAAGTCGAATCGCGGTCCATCGCCGCTCCAGGCCCAGTGGCTCACCGGCAGCAAGCTCACGGCCGGTTGCGCATGGCCCCGCAGCAGCGTCTTGATAATCAGATCGCGGTCGATGGCGCAGGAGATCGCCTGCCGCACCCGCGCGTCCTTCAACAACGGGTCGCGGACGTTGAAGCCCAGATACTGGATCGGCGTCCCCGGAGTCTGGTCCAGTTGCAAATTCGGCCGTGCGGCCAGAATCGGGAGCGTGTCCGTGGGCAGGGAATTGACGGCCACGTCGGCCGAGCCTTTTTCCAGTTCAAGCGATTCCGTAATAGCGTCCGGCACCACCGCAAAACGCACCCGCTCGATCTTGGGAACCACGCTCCAACTCTGCGGATTGCGCTCCACCACCACGTTTTGGTCCGCCTGCTGGCTCACAAAACGAAACGGCCCGGTGCCCACAGGATGCTGCCAGAAGTCGCGCCCGCTGCCCGCCGGAACAATGCCCAGCGCGCCGGTCGAAAGGTTGGTCAGCAGGAAGTTGTCGGCATGTTTCAGATGGAAAACCACCGTCCGCTCGTCCCGCCCTTCCACCGTCTTCACAGATGCGTAGGCGTTTGCCTTGGGCGAAATGACCGAGCCGTTGCGCATGGAGTCGATAGACCAAACCACGTCGCTTGCGGTCAGCGCCTGCCCATCGTGAAAGCGCACCCCGCTGCGCAGGTGAAACACCAGGGTCAGCGGGTCGGGCTGTTCCCAGCTTTCCGCCAGTGCCGGTGTGAAATGGAAATTCGCATCGCGGGCCACCAGCCCGTCGAACAACAGCTCGTCGATATGTTCCGACTGCGGATCGGTGCCCACCCGCGGGTCGAGATTCGCCGGGCTATTCTCGATTAGAAACACCACCGTCGCCGGGTCGCGCGGCGTCGACCCGCATCCCGCCAGCAAGCAAACCAGAACCAGGCCCAACAAAGCTGAGTGCCCCATGAATTTTCCAACAGATCCCCTGGGTGCTCCCCACAAAAGGTGGGTGACCAAGAGGCTCATTGGGTGCCCCTTCATGGCCAGAACTTTGCTCCTGTGACGAGGGTGAGGTAGCAAGAATCTGGGTGCCCCAGGTCCCTCGCATTTGGGGACCTGGGATACTACCCCCACCATCCCCCTTGGGAGTCCGAAGCCCTCACGCATACGTCACCTGCCCCAGAATCGCCGGCCGTGCCGCTCCGGTCGCCGCCGCCACATTCCCCGGAAGCCGATGCCACGTCTGCCAGGCCAGCAGCGCAAAGGCCGCCGCTTCCTTGGCTTCGACCGGCAGCCCGAAATCCCGGCTCGCCGCAACCGTGCAGCCCATCGGCTCCAGTCGCTTCGCCAGCAGGCCCATCAACGTCCCGTTCCGCGCTCCGCCGCCTGAAACGATATAGTCCACCGCGCTGCCCTTCATTGCGCGCCGCACAAACCGCCGATAGCCCTCGGCAATGGTCTCCGCCGTCAGCGCCGTCGCTGTAGCCAGCGCATCCTCGGCTTGGGCACTGTGCTTCCGGCAATCCACCAGAAACTTCGCCGCGTACTCCCGCCCAAACTGCTCGCGCCCCGCCGTCCTCGGCGGCTTCATCCGGTAGTAAGAATTGCGCATCGCTACCGCCAACACCGGAGCCAGCACCTGGCCTCGTGCGGCAATCGCCCCGTTGCGGTCAAACCGCTTCTGGAACAACTCCTGCGCCAGCCAATCCATCACCATGTTGCCCGGGCCGGTATCGAACGCAATCACCCGCTTCGGCGTCGCACCCGCCGGGATGGCCGTCAGGTTGCCGATGCCGCCAATATTCTGCAGCACCCGCCCCCGCTTGGCGTCGGCAAATAAAACATAATCCAGCAGCGGCACCAGCGGCGCACCCTGCCCGCCCGCCGCCATGTCAGCCGGGCGAAAATTCGACACCACCGGCACGCCCACGGCCGCAGCCACCACCGCCGCCTCGCCCAGTTGCCATGTGCAGGCAAACTTGCGGCCCGCGTAATTCACCGCACGCGGCTGATGATAAAGCGTCTGTCCGTGGCACCCAATCAGGTCCAGCTTCACCTTGTGCTTTGCCACGGTCGCGTTCACCGCCTCGGCATAAGCCAGCCCTAGCCGCCAGTTCAGCCGCGCCAACTCGGCTGTCGAGGTCGCCTCCGCATTCATGGCCGCCAGCACCGCCCGCCGCAACCCGGCCGGGAAGGCGAAACCCTCGTGCGCCAGCAAAGTCAGCGCCGGCCGCGCGAAACCGGCCCGCCGCCTGCCCGGCCCGATCTCGACCACCGCCACGTCGATGCCGTCGGCCGAAGTGCCGCTCATCACACCGGCTACCGTCATGGTTTTTGCGTTCATCCCTGCTCATCCCCCACCGGTGTTGCCGACCCGCCGCGCATGAAACTGTAGCGCCGGCCTCCCGGCCGGCTGTCGTGTGGACCTCCTGGTCCACGCTTGGTTCTTTCTAGGCCTTCGGGGCCTTGGCCGCCTTGCGCGCCTTGCTGCCTCCGGGAGCGCGCTTCTGCCCCTCGGGCCGCAGATGGTAGGGGACAGCTTGTGCCGCCTTGGCCAGCTCCTCGCGTGCAGCCTTTTCGGCGTCCCGCGCCTTCTCCGCCTCGGCCACCGTCGCCTGCGCGCTCGCAATCCCCTCGGCAAACGCCGCTATCTTCTCCCGCAGCGCCCCAAGCTTCTCGGCCCCCAGCGCCGCCGGCACCCCGCCCTGAAACAGCCTTGCCCGCCGCCGCGCAACCTGCCGTGCCCGCTCCACCAGCAGTTCGGCGAACCCCGCCGACCGCTCACCCTCGGCAACCAGCGCCTCGTAGGCCCGCAAAATCAGCTCAGGACTGTGGCAAATCTCCAGCAGGTCGGTCCCCGCCTTGATGGCCGCCACCGCCGCTTCCTCCATGGGCATGAACTTCAGAATCCCGCCCATCTCCAGGTCGTCGGAGAGCACCAGCCCCTTGTAGCCGATCCGCTTGCGCAGCACCGTCGAGATCCAGTAAGGCGACACGCTGGCCGGCCGCTCCTTGCCCGGAGTACCCGGATAAGCCGCGTGGCTCACCATCACCATGGGCAACTCGTCGCGCAATTCGCGATAGGGGACCATATCCTCCTGATCCAGATCGTGCAAACTGCGCCCGATCGACGGCGTCGCGACATGCGAGTCAAGCGTCCCGGCGCCCAGGCCGGGAAAGTGCTTGCCGCAGCCCACCACGCCCTGCGCCGCCAGTCCGGCAAGAAAGCCGCGCGCGTACGTGACCACTCCCGCCGCCGTCCCCGCCGCCGCCCTTGTCCCCAGCACCCCGGCCGAGGCCGGCAGAGCCAGGTCCAGCACCGGCGCCAGCGTGGTGTTGAACCCGAAGGCTTTCGCCGCCCGCGCCACCAGTTCCCCGTGTTCATGAATCAACTTAGACCCGCTGGATACTTTCGACCCACTGGACACTGGGTGCCCCAGGTCCCTCGCATTTGGGGACCTGGGAAGCGATCCCCTCGCAGCCTGGGCCACCGCTTGCGCCGAGGGCATTGGGGCAAGCACATCCCGCAGCCGGTCCACCGTGCCGCCTTCCAGGTCCACGCAGCGAAATCCGTGCGGCGCGCCGAGGGCTGTCGCCTCGTCCAGCAACGCCCGCGTCTGCTCCACCTCGGCAATATTCCGCCGGAACAGGATGATTCCCCCGGGCTTGACCACCTTCAACCAGGCCCGTTCCAAATCCGCCAGTTCCGTGCCTGCCAGCCCTACTACCAGCAGACTTCCTGCCGCTTGCCGCAAACTTCCACTCATTCGCTTGCCCCTGCTCCCCAAACGCGTGTTTCCTGTCTATTGTCGTTCATTTGTTTTGAAAGGGCACGGGCGGGGTGGCCACCGTGTTTGAGTAGTCGCTTCCGAGTTGCCGGTGATTCGCCCCCAATGGGCGTCCGCATGCGGGCTATTCCTTCGGCACCAAGATATTAGCTGCGCCTGCAATGCAAGCAGCTTGCATATGACCCTGTTTAAGAGGCTCTAAAGGGCAGACCTCAAAGTCACCGTAGATTGTCCACCCAAATTCGTCGGGCATACCCTTGGGAAGAGTGAAGTGCAATTCGGGAGCTTCATTGTCAAGCGTTGGGGTATCGTGGATGAAGCCATACTGATTGCTGTAAATCCCATAGATGTGATGAGTCCCTATGTGCCAGAGCCTTGTGGAAGGCGTGCCATTGCCAGCCGCCAATCTGCCATGAATGACCATGCACCTTGCGGCAATTTCGGGCGTTTTGCATGGCTTTTGGCGATAGGCGTCATTGGCGAATGCTTGCGTAGAAAAGAAAATGAGCAAAATGATGAGTGGTCGCAACATATCCTGTCTCGATTCGGTTGTATGTTCGCCGATTGAGAAGTGACCCTTCTGTGACACTGAACACTGGAAGCAACGGCCCCAAATGCTGCTCGGAGATGGAATTCCAAGATCCCGCCTGGATGGTCGGCAATCCGGAAGTTGCCATGCAGCCGCCCTTCTCAAAGACCTCGGATTAGGAAGGCGTTCACTGCTTCGGCCTCTTCAACCGCCGCACTCCGAACTTATCGAGTTTGGGATCGGTGCTGAGAATGGGCAGATTGTTCTGGATGGCCTGCGCAGCAATCATCCGGTCAAACGGATCGGCATGGGCGCCTTCGAAGCGCGCTGCACGCATCATCGACTCCGGCTCCAGGGGCAGAAGCTTGTAGCCGAGGCGATTCTCGATGTTGGCAATCAGGTCGCTCTCGAATTCAACCGCGATGGGGAGCTTGCCCTTTTGAACTTTCAGACTGATCTCGTAGAGGGATGCGGCCGAGACCAGGATCTCGTTGTTGAAGCTTTCAATAAGATCCCTGGCCCATGGCTCCATGAGAGAGGGGTCTACGGCGGACCACAGCACGTAGTGCGTGTCGATGAGAATCCTCACTCACCCTCACCGTTCCAGGCTTTCATCTCCTCTTCGGAAAGTTCGTCGAAGTCGGCGGGAATCTCGAAACCGGGTTGGTAAAACATGCCCATTTCCCGCTTTTTCGCGGGCTTCAGGGCGACAATTTCGGCTACCGGAATGCGTTTGCGCCCCTGGGTGAGAATGATCTTCTCTCCGCGCTGTGCCCGTTTCACCAGGTCGGAAAGGTGGGTCTTGGCCTCAAACATTGTGGCTTCCATCCTGCGCCTCCATGGTGCTAAGAAAAGCTTAGCTAAGATAATCCAAATTTGCAACGGAGCAGTAGCGCCGACCTCCTGGTCGGCTGTACGGGCGGCGTCCTCGCCGCCAACTCGGCTTCGTTGGTCTACGGCCTTTGCGCACACAGTGGCGCAGCATTGAGTGTCCGGCGTGGGTCGGGAGACCCACGCTACAGCCGGCCAGGAGGCCAGCGCTACAAAACTCCTTAACGCTCCCTATAAGAAATGCGGGCTGGTCCCTGGTCCCTGGTCCCTAGTCCCTGGTCCCTGTTCCCTTCAACTCCTGCTGCAACTCTTCCAGCAGATTCAGCGCCTGCAACGGCGTCAGCGCATTCACGTCCGTGGCCTCAATGCGGTCCACGATGCGTTGCGAGAGGGGCGTGAACATGGTCAACTGCATCGGTTCCGGAGTCGTTTCCACCTGCACGCTCTGCCGCTCCTGCTTCTCGTGCTGCTTCAGCACGCGCTTGGCCCGCTCGATCACCACTGCGGGCAGCCCCGCCAGCCGGGCTACCTCGATGCCGTAGCTCTTGCTGGCCGCGCCCGGCTCAATGGTGTGCAGAAACACGATCCCGCCCGCTGCCTCTTTCACGCCCACGCGCAGATTTCTGACCCGCGGCAGCTTCTCCGCCAGCATGGTCAGCTCGTGATAGTGCGTGGCAAACAGGGTTCGGGCACAGGTCTCGGCGTGCAGATACTCGACCGTTGCCCAGGCCAGGCTCAGCCCGTCGAAGGTCGCCGTGCCCCGGCCCATCTCGTCCAGCAGGATCAGCGACCGGTTGGTGGCCGTATTCAGAATCGTCGCCGTCTCCGTCATCTCCACCATGAAGGTCGACCGGCCCCGCGCTACGTTGTCGCTGGCCCCGATGCGCGTATAAACCCGGTCCACCATCCCATACCGCAAACTCTCCGCCGGAACAAAGCTGCCCATCTGCGCCATCAGCACTAACATTGCCGCCTGGCGCAGGTAAGTGCTCTTACCGCCCATGTTAGGGCCAGTTATCAGCAATAAACTCGGCCCGTCCCCCGCCGCGTTCAGATAGATGTCGTTGGCGATAAACCTTCCCTCGCGCGTCTCCTCCATCCATTGCTCGATCACCGGATGGCGGCCCGCAACTGCCTCGATGACCGGCTCCTCGGAGATGGTGGGCCGCGCATAACGCCGTCCCGCCGCCAGATGCGCGAAGTTCGCCAGCAGATCCGCCTCCGCCGCCGCGGCCGAGGTTCGCTTGATGCGCCCCGCGGCTTCCAGCACCGCCCGCCGCAATTCGGCAAAGACTCGTTTCTCAATCTCGATCGACCGCTCGTGCGCCGAGAGAATCTTGCGCTCATACTCCTTCAGCTCCGGCGTTGTAAACCGCTCCGCATTTACCAGCGTTTGCTTGCGCTCGTAATCGGCCGGAGCCAGCGCCATGTTAGCCTTGGT